>NZ_CP110644.1:4448409-4772500 GCF_026153515.1 Pseudomonas sp. KU26590 | reverse complement strand
ATCCATGGGCAGGTTGAAGGTTGGGTAACACTAACTGGAGGACCGAACCGACTACCGTTGAAAAGTTAGCGGATGACCTGTGGATCGGAGTGAAAGGCTAATCAAGCTCGGAGATAGCTGGTTCTCCTCGAAAGCTATTTAGGTAGCGCCTCATGTATCACTGTAGGGGGTAGAGCACTGTTTCGGCTAGGGGGTCATCCCGACTTACCAAACCGATGCAAACTCCGAATACCTACAAGTGCCGAGCATGGGAGACACACGGCGGGTGCTAACGTCCGTCGTGAAAAGGGAAACAACCCAGACCGTCAGCTAAGGTCCCAAAGTCATGGTTAAGTGGGAAACGATGTGGGAAGGCTTAGACAGCTAGGAGGTTGGCTTAGAAGCAGCCACCCTTTAAAGAAAGCGTAATAGCTCACTAGTCGAGTCGGCCTGCGCGGAAGATGTAACGGGGCTCAAACCATGCACCGAAGCTACGGGTATCACGCAAGTGATGCGGTAGAGGAGCGTTCTGTAAGCCTGTGAAGGTGAGTTGAGAAGCTTGCTGGAGGTATCAGAAGTGCGAATGCTGACATGAGTAACGACAATGGGTGTGAAAAACACCCACGCCGAAAGACCAAGGTTTCCTGCGCAACGTTAATCGACGCAGGGTTAGTCGGTCCCTAAGGCGAGGCTGAAAAGCGTAGTCGATGGAAAACAGGTTAATATTCCTGTACTTCTGGTTATTGCGATGGAGGGACGGAGAAGGCTAGGCCAGCCTGGCGTTGGTTGTCCAGGTTTAAGGTGGTAGGCTGAGATCTTAGGTAAATCCGGGATCTTAAGGCCGAGAGCTGATGACGAGTGTTCTTTAGAACACGAAGTGGTTGATGCCATGCTTCCAAGAAAAGCTTCTAAGCCTCAGGTAACCAGGAACCGTACCCCAAACCGACACAGGTGGTTGGGTAGAGAATACCAAGGCGCTTGAGAGAACTCGGGTGAAGGAACTAGGCAAAATGGCACCGTAACTTCGGGAGAAGGTGCGCCGGTGAGGGTGAAGGACTTGCTCCGTAAGCTCATGCCGGTCGAAGATACCAGGCCGCTGCGACTGTTTATTAAAAACACAGCACTCTGCAAACACGAAAGTGGACGTATAGGGTGTGACGCCTGCCCGGTGCCGGAAGGTTAATTGATGGGGTTAGCTAACGCGAAGCTCTTGATCGAAGCCCCGGTAAACGGCGGCCGTAACTATAACGGTCCTAAGGTAGCGAAATTCCTTGTCGGGTAAGTTCCGACCTGCACGAATGGCGTAACGATGGCGGCGCTGTCTCCACCCGAGACTCAGTGAAATTGAAATCGCTGTGAAGATGCAGTGTATCCGCGGCTAGACGGAAAGACCCCGTGAACCTTTACTATAGCTTTGCACTGGACTTTGAATTTGCTTGTGTAGGATAGGTGGGAGGCTTTGAAGCGTGGACGCCAGTCTGCGTGGAGCCAACCTTGAAATACCACCCTGGCAACTTTGAGGTTCTAACTCAGGTCCGTTATCCGGATCGAGGACAGTGTATGGTGGGTAGTTTGACTGGGGCGGTCTCCTCCTAAAGAGTAACGGAGGAGTACGAAGGTGCGCTCAGACCGGTCGGAAATCGGTCGTAGAGTATAAAGGCAAAAGCGCGCTTGACTGCGAGACAGACACGTCGAGCAGGTACGAAAGTAGGTCTTAGTGATCCGGTGGTTCTGTATGGAAGGGCCATCGCTCAACGGATAAAAGGTACTCCGGGGATAACAGGCTGATACCGCCCAAGAGTTCATATCGACGGCGGTGTTTGGCACCTCGATGTCGGCTCATCACATCCTGGGGCTGAAGCCGGTCCCAAGGGTATGGCTGTTCGCCATTTAAAGTGGTACGCGAGCTGGGTTTAGAACGTCGTGAGACAGTTCGGTCCCTATCTGCCGTGGACGTTTGAGATTTGAGAGGGGCTGCTCCTAGTACGAGAGGACCGGAGTGGACGAACCTCTGGTGTTCCGGTTGTCACGCCAGTGGCATTGCCGGGTAGCTATGTTCGGAAAAGATAACCGCTGAAAGCATCTAAGCGGGAAACTTGCCTCAAGATGAGATCTCACTGGAACCTTGAGTTCCCTGAAGGGCCGTCGAAGACTACGACGTTGATAGGTTGGGTGTGTAAGCGCTGTGAGGCGTTGAGCTAACCAATACTAATTGCCCGTGAGGCTTGACCATATAACACCCAAGCAATCTGCAGAAAGATGGCAGGTTGCGGTGTGTGAAGACGCATGAAGACGAAAGTTTGCGAACACACAGGCTGTACCTTGATCACATACCCGATTTGCTGAAGCGTTCGAATGAACGAGTCAGTACCCGAATTTCTTGACGACCATAGAGCGTTGGAACCACCTGATCCCATCCCGAACTCAGCAGTGAAACGATGCATCGCCGATGGTAGTGTGGGGTTTCCCCATGTGAGAGTAGGTCATCGTCAAGATTAAATTCCGAAACCCCATTTGCGAAAGCAGATGGGGTTTTGTTTTGGCGCGCGAAAAATTAAATTTCTTTCGCCAAAAAAAACCACCCGGTGAGGTGGTCTTCATTTCTGACGCTGATCAGTCACCGCGATACACGCAACCGCTGGTACAGGTTTCGTGAATCCGAAGTGCGGACAACTCTGGCAGCAGCGGCTTCAACTCCTTCCAGATCCACTTCACCAACACTTCACTGGTCGGGTTCTCCAGGCCGGGAATGTCGTTCAAGTAGTTATGGTCCAGGCGCTCATACAGAGGCTTGAAAATGGTCTTGATCTCGGAGAAATCGCGGATCCAGCCAGTATGGGGATCGGGTTCGCCCTGCAGATAGATCGCTATACGAAATGAGTGACCGTGTAGACGTCCGCACTTGTGTCCGTCCGGCACGTGAGGGAGCCGGTGAGCTGACTCGAACGTAAATTCTTTAAAAATTTCCACGGTGATATAGGCCTTGAGAAGTGGCGATCGCCAGCGCGATGAATGCAATCTGCGAGTTTATCAGTAATGGTTTGGCGAGTAACAGGCTGAACCTATCGGCAGGTAGTGGCACGTAGCCAGATAAATTCAGCTTCAATTAAGTTCGACCGCTTATGGTGGGCTCCGTAAACAACCAGCCCCCTACGGAGATCCACCATGAAAATCCTGACTGCCTTTATCGCTGCCACTGCTTTCACCGTTACAGCCGGTTATGTCCAGGCCCGGGATCTCGGTCCTGATGAGGCGCTGAAACTGCGCGATGCAGGTACTATTCAATCTTTTGAAAAGCTCAACGCCGTCGCCTTGGCCAAGCACCCGAAATCCACCATTACTGACACCGAGCTGGAACAGGAATATGGCAAGTACGTTTACCAGATCGAACTGCGCGATGCGCAAGGCGTGGAGTGGGACGTTGAAGTCGATGCCGTCAGCGGACAGATACTCAAAGACCATCAGGACGCCTGATGATCTCCAGTAAGCGTCCCGCCAAGCGTTTCGTTTACTGTCTGGTGGCCGCATGTGCGGTCGCTCCGAGCGCTGCGTGCCTGGCGCGGGATCTGAACCAGGACGAAGTGCTTGAGCTGCGCAGGAAAGGTGTGATTCTGCCGCTAGAGCAGTTCATCGATCAGGCACTGGGACGTTACCCCGGCTCCAAGCTGCTTGAAGCCGAGCTTGAGGAAAAACGCGGTGTGTTGGTGTATGAGATCGAGCTTCTCACCGCCGATCATGTTGTGCGTGAGCTGAAATTTGATGCCGGTGACAGCCGCCTGTTGCAAGACAAGGAAGACGATTGATGCGTTTGTTATTGGTTGAGGACCACGTTCCCCTGGCGGACGAGCTCATCAGTACGCTGGGCCGGCAGGGCTACGCGATCGACTGGCTGACCGACGGCCGCGACGCCATTCATCAAGGCGCCACCGAGCCTTACGACCTGATCGTGCTTGATCTCGGTCTGCCGGGCGTTCCCGGGCTCGAGGTCCTGCACAAGTGGCGCTCCGGCGGGCTGTCTACGCCTGTCCTAATTCTGACTGCGCGGGCTTCCTGGGCCGAGCGAATCGAGGGCCTAAAGGCCGGCGCCGACGACTACCTGACCAAACCCTTTCATCCCGAAGAGCTGCAGCTGCGCATTCAAGCGCTGCTGCGTCGTGTCCGAGGCTTGGCTAACCAACCGAAACTCGAAGCCGCAGGGCTTCATCTGGACGAAGGGCGCCAATGCGTCAGTCGCGGGGAAGATGACATTCAACTGACGGCGGCGGAGTTTCGCCTGCTGCGTTATTTCATGCTGCACCCCGGTCAGATACTCTCCAAGAGCCACTTGGCCGAGCACCTCTACGACGGGGAGAACGAACGGGACTCGAACGTGATCGAGGTCCACGTCAATCATTTGCGCCGCAAGCTTGGACGGGCCGTGGTCGAGACGCGACGTGGGCAGGGCTATCGTTTCGCCGGGACGGGCGAGTGAGGTCGATTCAACGACGCTTGAGCCTGGGCCTGATCAGCGTGCTGCTGATTGTCGGGCTGGTCCTGGCGCAGATCAGCCTGTGGCTGTTCGAAGTCGGCTTGCAGCGTTACCTCGAGTCTGGTCTGCGCAACCAAAGTGAGTTGCTGCTGGTGGCACTGGTTCGCGGCCCGGACGGGCTGCAGCTCGATGAGCATCGGCTGTCGCCCGGCTATCAACGACCCTATTCCGGCCATTATTTCCGGATCGATTTCGACCTGGGTCATTGGCGCTCACGCTCGCTGTGGGATCTGGAGTTGCCGCATCCCGGGCAGCCCGGTCTGCATGCTGATCTTGCCCTGGAAAAGACCGATCAATCGCTGTTGCTGCTGCACACCGATTACCGCAAGTTCGGTCAGACCATTTCCATCACTGTCGCTCAGGACTACACCCCCGTGCGAGATAGCTTTGCGCTGGTCCAGCGCATCGGTCTCGGGTTAGGGCTGATAGCCCTGATCGTGATTCTGGTGTTGCAGCGCGTCACGGTTCGCCGCGCCTTGCGCCCGCTCGACAGGGCCAGAGAACAAATTTTCCAGCTGCAACAGGGCCAGCGCTCGCAGCTCGACGAGCGAGTGCCGGTGGAGCTTGAGCCGCTTGTCGCGCAGATCAATCATCTGCTGGCCCACACCGAGGACAGTCTCAAACGATCGCGCAACGCCCTTGGCAACCTGGGCCACGCACTAAAGACGCCGCTGGCGGTGCTGATGAGCCTGGCCGAAGGCGACAAACTGGCGGGCCACCCGCACGTGCGCGATACCCTGCGCGATCAATTGCAGCACATTCATCAGCGTCTCGAGCGTGAGCTCAATCGTGCGCGGCTGTCAGGCGATGCCTTGCCGGGCGCGCGGTTTGATTGCGCAGCCGAGATACCCGGGCTGTTCTCCACGTTGCGAATGATTCATGGCGAGCATCTGGAACTGAGCAGCGAGATCGCTGCGGAGCTGTTCCTGCCGTGGGACCGTGAGGACATCCTCGAATTGTTGGGCAACGTGATGGACAACGCCTGCAAGTGGGCTGACAGCCAGGTCAGTCTGACCATTGCCAAAGGCGCCAACGGCTACTGGCTGCTGATCGACGACGATGGCCCGGGCATCCCTGTGCAGCACCGCGATGAAGTGCTCGGCCGTGGCAATCGTCTGGACGAGCAGGTAACCGGCCACGGTCTGGGCCTCGGCATCGTCAAGGACATCGTCGAGGCGTGGGGCGGGCGAATTCAGTTGCTGGACAGCCCCATGGGCGGGTTGCAGGTGCGCATCGATCTGCCCGAGCGGCTCAGCCCGCAACTGCCGGGGACCGAAACCGCGCGCCAACCTTCGTGACCTCAACTTTTTGTGTGCCGGGCCGTTAACCGTTAAGGAATCCCAAACGGCGCCAAGCACAAAAACAAAGGGTCATGACTTCTATGCGGCTAAATCTCAAAGCCAAGGTACTTTCGCTCGCAGTGCTCCCGGTGTTGGTGTTCGCACTGATCATCAGCGCCAGCACCGTCATCATGCTGCGTGAACAGGGCAAGCGCGAAGTCGAGGAAACCCGACAGCACCTGCTTGCGGAGGCCAAAGCCACGCTGCAAAGTTACGTGGCCGTTGCGCTAGGCACCATCAAGCCGCTGTATGACGCGTCGGCCCCGGGCGACATGGAAGCGCGTGCGCAGGTCATCAAAATGCTTTCCCAGGTGACCTACGCCAAAGACGGGTATTTCTTCGGCTACGACTCGCAAGCCGTGAGGCTGTTCAAAGGTAATAGCCCGGACGGCATCGGCAAGAGCTTTAAAGATGCCCGCGATCCAAAAGGCGTTTTCGTCAACGCCGGCCTCGTTGACGTCGCGAAAGCAGGTACTCATTACCTGGAATATTCCTCGGCGCTGCCCGGTTCGAGCGAACTGGTGCCCAAACTGGGCTACACCGAATACCTGCCGAAATGGGACATGGCCTTCGGGTCGTCGATCAATCTGGACAATATCGATGCCAAAGTCCTGGAGCTGCAAAAGAATGTCGCTGAGCGCCGGCAGAGCATGCTTGTCAGCATAATCGGCATCACGCTGCTGGTATTGGTGATTATCGCGGCGGCGGGTTTCTGGATCGCGGGCGGTATTCTGCGGCCGCTGCGCCTGATGAAAGCCAACCTCGATGACATCGCGGCAGGTGAGGGTGATCTGACCCAGCGTCTGGCGGTGACCTCCCAGGACGAACTTGGCGATCTGGCCGGGTCGTTCAACCGCTTTGTCGACAAGATTCACGGGCTGGTACGGCAGATCGCCGAAATGACCGCGCAGCTGACCGGGCTTGTGGGTGAAGTGAACGATCAGGCGCAGCGCTCCGAGCAGGCGATGGAGCGTCAGCGTCACGAGACTGACCAGGTCGCTACGGCGATCAATCAGATGTCGGCCGCGGCCCAGGAAGTCGCCAAAAGCGCGCAGGGTGCCTCGGTCGCCGCGCAGCAGACCGATGCCGAAGGTCAGGCGGCCAAGCGGGTGGTCGACGGCAGCATTCAACAGATTCACGCGCTGGTGAACGACATCCGCCAGAGCGGCACCTCACTGGACAGTCTGCAGAATGACGTATCTTCCATCGTCGGCGTGCTCGGGGTGATTCGTTCCATCGCCGACCAGACCAACCTGCTGGCCCTCAACGCCGCCATCGAGGCCGCGCGTGCGGGCGAGGCGGGCCGCGGGTTTGCTGTGGTGGCCGATGAAGTGCGCGCGCTGGCCAGCCGTACGCAGCAAAGCACTCAGGAAATCCAGGGCATGATCGATCGCTTGCAGCAGGGCACCGAAGGCGCGGTTCAGGCGATGCGGCGTTCCAGCGAGGCGGGCGACGGAACGTCCGCGCGCGCCAATGAAGCCGGCGCGTCGCTGGACACGATCGGTCAACTGATCGGCACCATCAACGCCATGAACGCGCAAATTGCCAGCGCCGCAGAAGAGCAAACGGCTGTGGCGGAAGAGATCAATCGCAGCGTCCACCAGATCGCCGTGGCGGTCGAAAGCGTGGCCGATGAGACCCGCCACAGCGCCTCCACCTCGCGCAACCTCACGGCGCTGAATCAGCGCCTTGGCCAGTTGGTTCGGCAGTTCAGAATCTAGACGTGTGTGGCGGGCCAGGCGCAGGGCCCGCCGCTCGCGCTTCTTCCCTGTGCCTTGCACATCAGGCGCGGCACTCCTGCGGTGATTGACGGACTAAGCATCAGGCCGTGTGCTCGACGCGGCTTAATGACATGGAAGAAACATGAACGAAACCGCGCTGCAAAATAAAACCCTACTGCTGTTACTGGTGCTGGTGACCATCGCGTTCATCTGGATTCTGCTGCCGTTCTATGGCGCGGTGTTCTGGGCGGTGATCCTCGGCATCATCTTCGCGCCACTGCAACGCCGTTTGCTGGCCCGCCTTGGCTGGCAGCGCAACCTCACCTCTTTGTGCACGCTGATGATCTGTCTGGTCATCGCGATTCTGCCGGTGATCGTTATTGCCGCGTTGATGGTTCAGGAGGGGGCCACGCTTTACAAGAATGTGGAAAGTGGCCAGCTCGATATCGCCAAGTACCTGGCTGAATTCAAAGTGCTATTGCCGCCCTATGTGCAGCATTGGCTTGATCGTCTGGGCATGGGGGACTTCGAGGGGTTGCGCGACAAGATTGCAAAAGGCGCGATGCAGGGCAGCAACTACCTGGCCACGCAGGCGTTCAGCTTCGGGCAGGGTACGTTCGATTTTGTTGTCAGCTTTTTCATCATGCTGTACTTGCTGTTCTTTTTTCTGCGCGACGGCCAGGAGCTGACCCGCAAGATCCGCATCGCGATTCCGCTGACTGAGCCGCAGAAGCGCCGTTTGCAGTTGAAATTCACCCGAGTCGTCCGCGCTACGGTGAAGGGCAACATCGTGGTGGCGGTAACTCAAGGCGCGCTGGGCGGTTTCATTTTCTGGGCACTGGATATTCCGAGCGCCTTGCTGTGGGCGGTGATGATGGCGTTTCTGTCGTTGCTGCCGGCGGTGGGGGCGGGGATTGTCTGGGCGCCGGTTGCGCTGTACTTCCTGCTCAGCGGTATGATCTGGCAGGGCGTGGTGTTGGGGCTGTTTGGGGTGTTTGTGATCGGGTTGGTGGATAACGTGCTGCGCCCGATTCTGGTGGGCAAGGATACGCGGATGCCCGATTACCTGATTCTGATTTCGACGCTGGGCGGTATGGCGGTGTTCGGGTTGAACGGGTTTGTGATCGGGCCGATGGTGGCGGCGTTGTTTATGTCGTCGTGGGCGTTGTTTACCAGTGACAAGAAAACCGTTCGATTGCCCGGTTAGCGTGTGTTTCTAAGATCAAGAGCGTCTGCCTAAGGGCAGACGTTTCGCCTTCGGCGAGTTACTTGGAAAAGCACCCCAAGTAACCAAAGGTGCTTGCTCCTGGTTGGGCCCGACTTCGTCGGGTTCCCTCTCTCCGGCAACGCTCCGTGGGCCCGCCGCCATCCGCCATCCATGGCGGGGGGCGGCTCTCGCGGCATCCATGCCGCTCGGCCCACTCCGCGCCGCCTGCGTTCGGCCTGCACCCAAGTCGTGATTGGTGTCGTCTGGACTTCCTGCGTAGGAAGATCAACGGCAACGGCAACGGCAACGGCATCTGCGGCCTGCTTGTTCGAGAAAAGTCCTTCGGCGTGATGAAGATTCTCTGTAGGAGCGCGCTTGCCCGCGAATTGCGGTGGGTCAGCGGCATCTGTTTGGCTGACAGGACGCCATCGCGGGCAAGCGCGCTCCTACAGTGAATGTGCATGCGGTCAGTGGGACCGGCTTTAGCCGGGAAGCCTTTGATCTGCTCTTGATCTTTCTGCGCAAACATTTCAGACGACACCCATCGCGACTTGGGTGCAGGCCGAACGCAGACGACGCGGAGTGGGCCGAGCGGCATGGATGCCGCGAGAGCGCCGCTAGGACATGGATGTCCGTTCGGCGCGGGCCCACGGAGCCTCGTCGAAGTGAGGGAACCCTGACGAAGGAAGGGCCAAACCAGGAGCAGGCACTTTTGCTTACTTTTGGTGCTTTTCAAAAGTAAGTCGCCGAAGGCGAAATATCTGCCGTTAGGCAGATGCTCTTGACCCTTGAAATCAAAGCCATAAAAAAAACCTGCTCGAAAGCAGGGTTTTTCGTGCATCACTCAATCATCACAAACCAGCATGGCCCACCAGGGTCAGCAGCGGTTGCGGATAGACGCCGAGGAAGAACGCCAGCAGCGTAATCCCCAACAGCATCACGCCACCTGCACGCTGCGCCCAGTTGAACGGAGCGTCGTGGCGCTGGATCTTCGAATCCTGCAGAAACAGCGTCACCATCACACGCAGGTAATAGAACACACCGATGGCGCTACCCACGACCAGCGAACCGGTCAACCACCACAGGTGCGCTTCGACGCCTGTTGCGATGATGTAGAACTTGCCGATGAAGCCAGTGGTGAGCGGAATGCCCGCCAGCGAGAGCATCATCACAGTCAGCACCGCCGTCAGATACGGACGACGCCAGAACAGGCCGCGGTATTCGAACATCGCGTCGGCATCGCGGCCGCTGTAAGGCGACGACATCAACGTGACCACGCCGAACGCGCCCAGGCTGGTCAGCACGTAGGTGACCAGATAAACGTTGATCGCCTCGACCGCCATGCCCTTGCTCGCCACCATCGCGATCATCAGGTAACCGAAGTGCGCGATCGACGAATAACCCAGCAGACGCTTGAGGTTGTTCTGCGTCAGGGCCAGCAGGTTACCCACCAGAATCGACGCCACGGCGATGACCGACATCACGTCCGTCAGCACGCCACTGGTGGCCGCCGGGGAGATCTGGAACAGTCGAACCAGCACGCCGAACACCGCGACCTTACTGGCCGTGGCGAGGAAAGCCGCTACCGGGGCAGGGGCGCCTTCGTACACGTCCGGTGTCCACAAGTGGAACGGCACCAGGGACAGCTTGAAGCCCAGACCCACCAGCATCATGCCCAGACCCAGGCTGGCGATCGGGCTTGGCATGCCGGTGGCCGCGATGGCCTTGCCGATCTCGCTGAAACCCAGGCTGCCGGATTCGGCATACAGCAGCGCCATACCGAACAGCAGGAACGCCGAGCCGGCCGCCGACAGCACCATGTACTTGATGCCGCCTTCCAGCGAACGCTTGTTGAAGAACGCGTAGGCGACCAGACCGTAGACCGGCACCGACAGCAGTTCCAGACCGATGAACAGGCTCGCCAGGTGTTGCGCGGCGACCAGCACCAGCCCACCGGCCGCAGCCATCAGGATCAGCAGGTAAAGCTCTTCGCGGTTGCCCGGATAACCCGCCTTGCCTTCACCCAGGTAGGCGTGAGCCAGGGTGACGCAGGCCAGCGTCGACACCAGAATGATGCCCATGTACAGACAGGCGAAGCTGTCGATCTGCAGCAAAGGCGTGACCACCAGCGGCGCGACTTTCAGCGCCGGGTAGATGGACAGCAAAGCCAGGTTGAGTCCCGCTACCGTCAGCAGGAATGATTGCGAGTGATTGCGACGCCATGCGATGCCCAGCATCACCACCACGATGGTGATACTGGTAATCAGCAGCGGCGCCAGCGCAATAAAGTGTTGAATCGTCAGGTCCATAGCGCTCTTACCGGGCCGAAGCGAGTTGAGTGAAGGCGGTGCCGAGCCATTGCTGCACGCCATGCATGGTCGCCGAGGAGGTGTCGAGGATCGGTTGCGGGTACACGCCCAGCAGAATCAACAACACCGCCAGACCCAGCACCATGATCAATTCCCGACCGTCCATGCCCTTGTAGACCGCGTCGGATTTGGCCGGGCCGAAGTAGGCGCGGTGGATCATGATCAGCGAGTAGACGGAACCGAACACCAGACCGGAGGTGGCAATAGCGGTGATCCATGGCGAGCTGACAAAACTGCCGATCAGGATCAGGAATTCACCGACGAAGTTACCGGTACCGGGCAGGCCGAGCGATGCAGCAGCGAAGAACAGGCTGATGGCCGGCAGGTACGCGATCTTGCTCCACAGGCCACCCATTTCACGCATGTCCCGGGTGTGCAGACGCTCGTACAACTGGCCGCTGAGGATAAACAGCGCGGCAGCAGACAGACCGTGAGCGAGCATCTGAACGACAACGCCTTGCAGCGCCTGCTGGCTACCGGAGTAGATGCCGATCAGCACGAAGCCCATGTGGGAAACGCTGGAAAACGCGATCAGGCGCTTGATGTCGGTCTGGGCGAAGGCCAGGAAGGCACCGTAGAAGATTCCGATCAGGCCCAGCACCATGGCGATCGGCGCGAACTCGGCCGAGGCATTCGGGAACAGCGGCAGGGCAAAACGCAGCAGACCATACGCAGCGGTCTTCAGCAGGATGCCCGCCAGGTCCACGGAACCTGCGGTTGGCGCCTGGGCGTGAGCGTCAGGCAACCAGGAGTGCAGCGGCACGATCGGCAGCTTCACCGCGAAAGCGATGAAGAAGCCCAGCATCAGGATGTATTCGGTGCCGTGGGACAGCTTGGTTTTCAGCAGGTCCGCGTATCCGAAGGTGATCACGCCGGTCTGGTTGAAGTGCACCAGGACCAGACCGAGGATAGCCACCAACATGATCAGACCGCTGGCCTGAGTGAAGATGAAGAACTTGGTCGCTGCGTAGATCCGCGTCTTCTTGCCATCCGCCGAGCTATGACCCCAGAGCGCGATGAGGAAGTACATCGGCACCAGCATCATTTCCCAGAAGAAGAAGAACATGAACAGGTCGATGGCGAGGAACACGCCGACGACGCCGCCCAGGATCCACATCAGGTTCAAGTGGAAGAAGCCGACGTTACGTTGAATCTCTTTCCACGAGCAGAGCACCGAGAGGATACCCAGCAGGCCGGTCAGCAGAATCATCAGCAGGGACAGGCCATCGAGCGCCAGGTGCACGCTGATGCCGAAGCGCTGGATCCACTGGAGCTTGAATTCAAGGGCCCAGGTCGGATCGGCGCCCGGAGCAGGAGCATAGGTAAACGTACCGGTGCTCCAGACCCACAGGCCCAGGATCGTCTCGAGAGACATGGTCAACAGCGCAATCCAGCGCGGCAGGGTAGGGCCGAAGCGCTCACCTTGCCAGCACAGCAGGCCGCCGATGAAGGGGATCAGGATTAGCCAAGGCAGAATCATGACGGGCTCAATTCCTTTCGCAAAGTCGCAAGGTTCATGTCAGATCGACTCATCAGACCAGCACAATCGCGCCGAGTACCAGTACGGCACCTGCGGCGATCGAAGCGGCGTACCAACGGAGCTGTCCGGTTTCGGTGCGGGTCATCAAGCCGTTGCCGGCTTTGACCAGGCGCGGAATCAGGCCGATGGTGTGGTCGAGCGGATCGCTACGCAGGAGGCGGCTGATCGCCAGGTAAGGTTTGACGAACAGCACGTCATACACCCAGTCGAAGCCCCATGCCGCAAACCACCATGCCGAGAGGAAACGACCCGGACCGCTGTTGGCGATGGCCGTGGCCAGACGACGCTTGCCGAGGAACAGCACGGCCGCCAGCAGAATACCGGCCAGAGCGATGGCGCCCGAGGCGATTTCCAGGCTGTGCTTGGCTTCGCCGCCGGCATGGCCCGCGCTTTCCGGCAACACGCCGGCCAGTGGCGGATGAATCCAGGCACCGATGAACGTCGACAGCACGATCAGCACACCCAGCGGCAGCCAATGGGAAATCCCGTGGCCGGCGTGAGCTTCGGTCTTCGCTTCGCCGTGGAAGGCGATGAAGATCAGGCGGAAGGTGTACAGCGAGGTCATGAACGCACCGAGCAGACCTGCGTACAGCAGATAGTCATGGCCGCTGGCGAACGCTTCCCAGAGGATTTCGTCCTTGGAGTAGAAGCCCGCCGTGAGCAGCGGCAATGCCGACAGCGCAGCGCCGCCGACGATGAAACTGGCGTAGGCCAGTGGCAGTTTCTTCCACAGACCGCCCATCTTGAAGATGTTCTGCTCGTGGTGGCAGGCCACGATCACCGCACCGGACGCGAGGAACAGCAGCGCCTTGAAGAAGGCGTGAGTCATCAAGTGGAAGATCGCGCCGTCCCATGCACCCACGCCCAGCGCCAGGAACATGTAGCCGATCTGGCTCATGGTCGAATAGGCGAGGATACGTTTGATGTCGGTCTGCACCAGTGCCGCGAAACCCGCCAGTACCAGAGTCACGCCGCCGACGATGCCGACCAGATGGAGGATGTCCGGCGCCAGGATGAACAGACCGTGAGTCCGTGCGATCAGGTAAACACCTGCCGTAACCATGGTTGCGGCGTGAATCAGTGCCGACACCGGGGTAGGACCGGCCATCGCATCCGCCAACCAGGTTTGCAGCGGCAGTTGCGCGGATTTACCGACAGCACCGCCCAGCAGCATCAAGGTTGCCAGAACAATCCAGAAGTCGCCGACCTTGAAATGCTGCGGCGCCCGAACCAGCAGTTCCTGAATATTCAGCGTGCCCAGTTGCTGGAACAGAATGAACAGGCCGATGGCCATGAACACGTCGCCGATCCGGGTCACGATGAAGGCTTTCAGGGCTGCGTTGCCGTTGTTGCGGTTGCTGTAATAGAAACCGATCAACAGGTACGAGCATAGGCCCACGCCTTCCCAACCGAAGTAGATGAACAGCAGGTTGTCGCCCAGGATCAGGAACAACATGCTGGCAATGAACAGGTTGGTGTAGGCGAAGAAGCGCGAGTAACCGTCTTCACCGCGCATGTACCACGAGGCGAACAGATGGATGAGGAAGCCGACGCCGACCACTACACCGAGCATGGTGATGGACAGGCCATCGACATACAGGGCGAAATTGGGTTCGAAGCCGTCCACCGACATCCAGCGCCACAGCACCATGGTCAGGTGACCGCCTTCCGGTGGCGAGACGTTGAACTGGAAGATCACGTACGCGGCAACGATGGCCGAGAGGCCAATGGAGCCCACACCGATCAGGGCTGAAAGGTTTTCCGACCATTTGCCGCGCGAGAACGACAGCAGCAGGAAACCGATCAGAGGGAATACGAAAGTCAGAAAGAGTAGGTTCATCCGCGCATCTCGCTGGCAGCGTCGATATCGAGCGTGTGGAAGCGGCGATACAGTTGCAGCAGGATCGCCAGGCCAATGCTGGCCTCGGCTGCGGCAAGGCTGATCACCAGAATGAACATGATCTGGCCGTCAGGCTGTGCCCAACGGCTGCCCGCCACGACAAAGGCCAGCGCGGCTGCGTTCATCATGATTTCCAGGCTCATCAACACGAACAGAATGTTGCGGCGTACCAAAAGGCCCGCCAGGCCGAGGCAGAACAGGATGCCGGCGACCGCCAGACCATGTTCCAGAGGGATTGCTGAGTTCATGGCTTTACTCCTTCGCCTCGTTGCGGCCGACATGGAACGCCGTCACGGCTGCCGCAAGCAGCAGCATCGAGGCGAGTTCGACAACCAGCAGGTAAGGGCCAAACAGGCTGATGCCGACGGCTTTGGCGTCCACGGTGGTGTGACCGATGGAAGCGCCGGTGGAGTTGGCGAACAGCACGTAAATCAACTCCGCAAGCAGCAGGCCGCCCAGCAGAATCGGGCCGAGCCAGATGCCAGGTTTGAGCCAGGCGCGTTCTTGTTGAACCGAGGCCGGGCCCAGGTTCAGCATCATCACCACGAAGACAAACAGCACCATGATGGCACCCGCATAGGCGATCACTTCAAGCGCACCGGCAAACGGCGCGCCGAGGCTGAAGAAGGTCATGGCCACGGCGATCAGCGAAATGATCAGGTAGAGCAGGGCGTGCACCGGGTTAGTGTTGGTGATCACCCGAAGGGTGGCCACCACAGCGATGCCGGATGCGAAATAGAAAGCGAATTCCATCTTTCTTCCTTAAGGCAGCAAGCTCTTGACGTTGATGGGCTGGGCTTCGTTCTGTGCATCGCCTTTCGGCTTGCCGGCGATGGCCATCCCCGCAACGCGGTAGAAGTTGTAATCAGGGTTCTTGCCGGGGCCGGAGATCAGCAGATCTTCCTTCTCGTACACCAGATCCTGACGTTTGAACTCGGCCATCTCGAAATCCGGTGTCAGCTGGATCGCGGTGGTCGGGCAAGCTTCCTCACACATGCCGCAAAAGATGCAACGCGAGAAATTGATGCGGAAGAACTCCGGGTACCAGCGACCGTCGTCGGTCTCGGCCTTCTGCAGCGAGATGCAACCCACCGGGCACGCCACGGCGCACAGGTTGCAAGCCACGCAGCGCTCTTCGCCGTCGGGGTCGCGGGTCAGGACGATGCGGCCACGGTAGCGCGGCGGCAGGTACACCTGCTCTTCCGGATATTGCAGGGTGTCACGCTTACGGAAGCCATGGCCGAAGACCATGATCAGGCTGCGCAGCTGGGTACCCGTACCCTTAACGATGTCGCCAATATATTTGAACATGGGTCAAATCCTCACTGAGCCGCCAGGACGACCGCAGCGGTCACCAGCAAATTGATCAGGGTCAGTGGCAAGCAGAACTTCCAGCTGAAATCCATCACCTGGTCATAACGCGGACGAGGGATCGAAGCACGCAACAGGATGAACAGCATGATGAAGAACGCGGTTTTCAGGGCAAACCACATGAACGACAGTTGCGGCAGGATATCGAACGGGCCATGCCAGCCACCGAAGAACAGGGTCACCAGCAGCGCCGAGATCAGGATGATGCCGATGTACTCACCGACGAAGAACATGCCCCATTTCATGCCGGCGTATTCAATGTGGTAACCGTCGGCCAGTTCCTGTTCCGCTTCCGGCTGGTCGAACGGGTGACGGTGAGTCACGGCGACGCCAGCGATGAAGAACGTACAGAAGCCGAAGAACTGCGGAATGATGAACCACAGGTGATCGGCCTGGTACTTGACGATGTCGCCCATGTTGAATGAACCGACCTGCACCACGATGCCCATCAGCGACAGGCCGAGGAACACTTCGTACGACACGGTCTGCGCCGAGGCACGCAAGCTGCCCAGCAGGGCGTACTTGTTGTTCGATGACCAACCGGCGAACAGCACCGCATAGACCGACAGACCGGCCATGGCGAAGAAGAACAGCAGGCCGATGTTCAGGTCGGCGACCACCCAGGTCTGGGTGACCGGGATGACCGAGAACGCGATCAACAGCGCGCTCATGGCCACCACCGGCGCCAGGGTGAAGATCACCCGGTCGACGAAGGGCGGGTTCCAGTCTTCTTTGAAGAACATCTTCAGCATGTCGGCAGCGATCTGGAACATGCCGAACGGACCCACGCGGTTCGGCCCGTAACGATCCTGCCACCAGCCCAACAGACGGCGTTCGACGAAACTGAGCAGCGCGCCGCAGACCACCACGGCGAGCAGCACCACGATGGCCTTGACGACGGCGATGATCGAGTCGATCACTTCAGGGGTGAACCAGGTCATTGAGCGGCCTCCTGCACGGCATCAACGGTTTTGCCGAACAGTGCCGGAGGAATACCGGCCAGACCGGACGGCAGCGCCACCAGGCCTGCGCCCAGTTCTTCGCTGATGCGCAGCGGCAGACGCAGGGTCTGGCCGGCAACGCTCAGGCTGAGCAAGGCACCTTCGTTGACACCCAGACGGTCCGCTTCGGACTTCGCCAGCGCCACATAGGCCTGGGGAATGCGCTCTTGAACCGGCGCGGCTTTGGAGGAGGTCTCGTCGCTGCCGAACAGGTGATAGAACGGCACGACCTGCCAGGTCCCTTGTGCCGGGGAGAAGGCACGCGGCACATTGGCGAACCAGCCCAGTTTGTCGCCGCTGCTTTCGATCAGGCGGACGCCCGGATCGCCAGCACGCAGGTGACCACCGACTTCGTCCTGGAACTTGTTCCACGCTTGTGGCGAGTTCCAGCCCGGCGACCAGGCAAACGGCACCTGGGAGCGTGGTTCGGCCGAGCCCGAGTAACCTTCCATCGAGAACGCGAACGCGGTGTCGATGTCCTGCGGCATACGCGGTTCGTGCACGCTGATGTTGGCGCGCATGGCAGTCCGGCCGCTGTAACGCAGCGGTTCGCGTGCCAGTTTCAGACCCTTGATGCGGAACGAAGCAGACGGCGCGGCACCGACAATGCCGGCCAGTTGCGGATTGCTCGCAGCGCAGGCAGCGGTGACGTGATCGAGCTGAGTCCAGTCAACCGGCTGATTCAACAGGGTGGCGCGCAGGGCATGCAGCCAGCGCCAGCCTTCGTGAACCAGAATACTCGCGTCCAGGTAGGTCGGATCGAAGACCTGGAAGAAGCGCTGGGCGCGGCCTTCCTGGCTGACCAGCGTACCGTCGCCTTCGGCAAAGCTTGCGGCCGGCAGCACCAGGTGGGCGCGGTCGGTGGTCGCAGTCTTCTGGTGATCGGCGACGATCACCACTTTGGCGGCCTTCAAGGCAGCCTCGACCGTTGCGGCGTCCACGCGGGTGAACAGGTCGTTCTCCAGCACAACGATGGCGTCGGCCTTGCCCGAAATCACGGCTTGCAGCGCAGCATCCACCGAATCACCACCGAACAGGGCCAAGCCCATGCTGTTGGCTTCCGGCACGATCAGGCTCAACGAACCCTGCTTGTCGCGCAGCTTCAAGGCTTTGGCGATGTTCGCCGCCGCTTCGATCAGCGCGTTGGAGCCCAGCGAGGCGCCGGACACGATCAGTGGGCGCTTGGCTTCAAGCAACGCAGCGGCAATGCGCTCGGCCAGTGCCAGTGCTTCGCTGTCCAGACCGACAACGGCCGGTGCGCTCGGGTCGATGGCGTGGGCCACGGCGAAACCGATGCGCGCCAGATCGTCGGGCGCCGCGTGCACGCACTCTTCGGCGATGTCGTCGAGGCGGGTGTCGGTCAGGCTGGCGATGAACAGCGGGTTCATCTCGTGCTGGCCGATGTTCTTCACCGCAGCGTCGAGCCATGGCTGGACTTTCATCGCAGCGGCCATGTCTTCGGCTTTGTTCTTCACCGACTGACGCAGGCCGAGGGCCATGCGCGCAGCGGTCTGGGTGACGTCTTCGCCGAGGATGAACACGGCGTCGTGCTCTTCGATTTCACGCATCGTCGGGATCGGCAGCGGGCTGTCTTTCAATACCTGAGCGATCAGGCGCAGACGCTCCAGTTCACCGGCTTCGATGCCCGAGTAGAAGTGCTCGGCACCGACCAGCTCGCGCAGGGCGAAGTTGCTTTCCAGGCTGGCACGCGGCGAGCCGATGCCGACGATATTGCGCCCGCGCAGCAGGTCAGCGGCCTTGTCCAGCGCAGCGTCGAGGCCCAGCTTGATGCCTTCGGCCAGCGGCTGGCGCGGACGGTCCGTGCGGTTGACGTAGCCATAACCGAAACGGCCACGGTCGCAGAGGAAATACTGGTTCACCGAACCGTTGTAGCGGTTCTCGATACGGCGGATTTCGCCATAACGTTCGCCCGGGCTGATGTTGCAGCCGCTTGAGCAGCCGTGGCAGATGCTCGGCGAGAACTGCATGTCCCATTTCCGGTTGTAGCGCTCGGAGTGAGTCTTGTCGGTGAACACACCGGTCGGGCAGACCTCGGTGAGGTTGCCGGAGAACTCGCTTTCCAGGGTGCCGTCTTCAACGCGACCGAAGTACACGTTGTCGTGGGCGCCGAACACGCCGAGGTCAGTGCCGCCGGCGTAGTCTTTGTAGAAGCGCACGCAGCGATAGCAGGCGATGCAGCGGTTCATCTCGTGTGCGATGAACGGCCCCAGTTCCTGATTCTGGTGGGTGCGTTTGGTGAAGCGATAGCGGCGCTCGTTGTGGCCGGTCATCACCGTCATGTCCTGCAAATGACAGTGACCGCCTTCCTCGCAGACCGGGCAGTCGTGCGGGTGGTTGGTCATCAGCCATTCAACGACGCTGGCGCGAAACGCCTTGGATTCGTCGTCTTCGATGGAGATCCAGGTGTTGTCAGTGGCGGGTGTCATGCAGGACATGACGATGCGACCACGGGTGTCGTTCTCGTCGGTGTACTGCTTGACCGCGCACTGGCGACAGGCGCCAACACTGCCAAGTGCCGGATGCCAGCAGAAATAAGGGATGTCGAGGCCCAGCGACAGACATGCCTGTAACAGGTTGTCTGCGCCATCGACTTCGAGCGCTTTGCCGTCTACGTGGATAGTGGCCATGGTTCAAAGTTCTTCGTTGGCCCGGTGTCAGCGGGCGTGGCTAATGGAATCTCGGTGCCATCCGACTCAAACAGCCTCACGGCGTCGTCGGATGCAGGGAAGGCGGCCTTGTGGGCCGCCAACCGTTTATCTCGTTATGCGCCAACCACCGTCGGGCTGCTGACTTGAGTCAGGCTGCCCGGACGTGCCGGGGCGATACCTGCTTCGAACTCAGACCGGAAATACTTGATGGCGGCGCCCAGCGGTTCCACGGCGCCCGGTGCGTGAGCACAGAACGTCTTGCCAGGGCCGAGGAAGTTAACCAGGCCCAGCAGGGTCTCGATATCGCCCGGTTGCCCCTCGCCTTTCTCGATGGAACGCAGGATTTTCACGCTCCACGGCAGGCCATCGCGGCACGGTGTGCAGAAGCCACACGATTCCTGGGAGAAGAACTCTTCCAGGTTGCGCATCAGCGAGACCATGTTGACCTTGTCATCAACCGCCATCGCCATGCCGGTGCCCATCCGCGTGCCCACTTTGGCAACACCGCCTGCATAGAACTGGCAATCCAGATGCTCGGGAAGCAGGAAGCCTGTGCCTGCACCACCGGGTTGCCAGCACTTGAGCTTGAAGCCGTCACGCATGCCGCCCGCGTAGTCTTCGAACAACTCGCGTGCTGGCAGGCCGAATGGCAGTTCCCACAGCCCCGGGTTCTTCACCTTGCCGGAGAAGCCCATGATCTTGGTGCCCATGTCTTCGCTGCCCGGACGCGCGATGGCTTTGTACCAATCGTTGCCGTTGTTGACGATGGCCGGGACGTTGCACAGGGTTTCAACGTTGTTAACGCAGGTCGGCTTGCCCCATACGCCCACGGCAGCGGGGAAGGGCGGCTTGGAACGCGGGTTGGCGCGACGGCCTTCCAGGGAGTTGATCAGCGCGGTTTCTTCGCCGCAGATATAACGCCCGGCGCCGGTGTGCACGATCAGTTCGAAATCAAAGCCGGTGCCGAGAATGTTCTTGCCCAGCAGGCCGGCCGCTTCGGCTTCTTTCACCGCACGGCGCAGGTGCACCGCAGCGGTGGTGTATTCGCCGCGCAGGAAGATGTAACCGCGGTAGGCCTTCAGTGCGCGAGCACTGATCAGCATGCCTTCGATGAGCAGATGGGGCAGTTGCTCCATCAGCATGCGGTCCTTCCAGGTGTTCGGCTCCATTTCATCGGCGTTACACAGCAGGTAACGGATGTTCATGGATTCGTCTTTGGGCATCAGCCCCCACTTCACGCCCGTGGGGAAGCCTGCGCCGCCGCGACCCTTGAGGCCCGAGTCTTTGACGGCCTGAACGATTTCGTCAGGCGAGAGCGTGGCGAACGCTTTGCGCGCCGCTGCGTAACCGTCTTTCTTCTGGTATTCATCGAGCCACACCGGCTCGCCGTCATCGCGCAGACGCCAGGTCAGCGGATGGGTTTCCGGGGCGCGGGCGATCAGGTTGGCGGGGCCGAAGGAAGTGATGGTCATACGTAACCCTCCAGCAGCGGGGCGACGCCCGCGGGCTGCAGATTGCCGAAAGTGTCGTCGTCGATCATCACCGCCGGCGCCTTGTCACAGTTGCCCAGGCAGCAGGCCGGCAACAGCGTGAAGCGGCCGTCGGCGGTGGTCTGGCCCAGGCCGATGCCCAGCTTGCTCTGTATCTCGCTGACGATGTCTTCGTGACCGGCGATGAAACACACCATGCTGTTGCAGACGCGAATGATGTGGCGGCCTACCGGCTGACGGAAGATCTGGCTATAGAACGTCGCCACGCCTTCGACGTCGCTGGCGGGAATGCCCAGCACTTCGCCGATCGCGTAGATCGCGCCGTCTGGCACCCAGCCGCGTTCCTTCTGAACGATCTTCAGGGCTTCGATGGACGCCGCACGCGGGTCTTCGTAGTGATGCATTTCGTGCTCGATGGCCGAGCGCTCGGATTCGCTCAGGGCGAAACGGTCTGTCTGGATAAGCGTGCTGTTCATGCTTAGCGGTCCACGTCGGCCATAACGAAATCGATACTACCCAAGTACGCAATCAAGTCCGCGACCATGCTGCCTTTGATCACCGAAGGGATCTGTTGCAGATGCGGGAAGCTTGGGGTGCGGATCCGGGTACGGTAGCTCATGGTGCCGCCGTCGCTCGTCAGGTAATAACTGTTGATGCCCTTGGTCGCTTCGATCATCTGGAAGGATTCCTGGGCCGGCATGACCGGGCCCCACGAAACCTGCAGGAAGTGCGTGATCAGGGTTTCGATGTGCTGCAGGGTGCGTTCTTTCGGCGGCGGCGTGGTCAGCGGGTGATCCGCCTTGTACGGGCCGGCCGGCATGTTGCGCATGCACTGCTCGATGATTTTGAGGCTCTGGCGCATCTCTTCGACGCGCACGATGCAGCGATCGTAGGCGTCGCCATCGTGGGCCAGGGGCACTTCGAACTCGAAGTTCTCGTAACCCGAATACGGACGCGCCTTGCGCAGGTCGAAGTCCAGACCGGTCGCCCGCAGGCTAGGCCCGGTGACGCCCCATTCCAGCGCTTCCTTGGTGTTGTACGCGGCAACGCCGACGGTACGACCTTTAAGTATGCTGTTTTGCAGGGCCGCCTTGGTGTACTCGTCCAGACGCTTGGGCATCCAGTCGATGAAGTCTTTAACCAGCTTCTCCCAGCCGCGCGGCAGGTCGTGGGCAACGCCACCGATGCGGAACCAGGCCGGGTGCAGGCGGAAGCCGGTGACGGCTTCGATCACGGTGTAGGCGCGCTGACGGTCGGTGAAGGTGAAGAACACCGGGGTCATGGCGCCCACGTCCTGGATGTAGGTCCCCAGGAACAGCAGGTGGCTGGTGATACGGAAGAACTCGGACATCATGATGCGAATGACGTTGACCCGATCCGGCACGGTGATGCCGGCCAGTTTCTCGACCGAGAGCACGTACGGCAGGTTGTTCATCACGCCGCCGAGGTAATCGATGCGGTCGGTGTACGGAATGTAGCTGTGCCAGGACTGGCGCTCGGCCATCTTCTCGGCGCCACGGTGGTGGTAACCGATGTCCGGCACGCAGTCGACGATCTCTTCACCGTCCAGCTGCAGGATGATGCGGAACGCACCGTGGGCCGAAGGGTGGTTCGGGCCCAGGTTGAGGAACATGTAGTCCTCGTTGGTGCCGGAACGCTTCATGCCCCAGTCTTCCGGACGGAAACGCGCGGCTTCCTCTTCCAGTTGCTGTTTGGCGAGTGTCAGGCTGTACGGGTCGAATTCGGTGGCACGGGCCGGGAAGTCCTTGCGCAGCGGGTGACCTTCCCAGGTCGGCGGCATCATGATGCGGGTCAGGTGCGGGTGGCCCGGGAAGTCGATCCCGAACATGTCCCACACTTCACGCTCGTACCAGTTGGCGTTCGGCCAGATGCCGGTGATGGTCGGCATGCTCAGGTCGCTTTCGGACAGCGCGACCTTGATCATCACGTCGCTGTTACGTTCTATCGACATCAAGTGATAGAACACGGTGAAGTCGGCGTCCGGCAGGCCACGGCGCTTGGTGCGCAGGCGTTCGTCGACCCCATGCAGGTCGTAAAGCATCACGTACGGCTTGGGCATCTGACGCAGGAAGGTCAGGATTTCAACCAGCCGGGCACGTTGCACCCACAGCACGGGCATGCCAGTGACAGTGGACTGGGCGGTGAAGGCTTCAGCGCCAAAACGGTTATGGAGTTCAACGACGACCTCTTGGTCGTCAGCCTTGTGAGGCGGGATGTACAGAGCGGTGTCTGCAGTCATAGGTCTCGATCGCTATCGGTCAACGTACAGAATGAACCCAGGTTCAGGCTTCTTTTTGTAAAAGAAAAACTGGATCAGACTTCGTCGGGGCTGCGCAGGTTGGTCACCGCAATACGCTGTTCGCGGCGCTGTTCCTTCTGCGACGGCATCTCGGCGCGATAAACGCCCTGGTCACCGACGACCCAGGAAAGGGGACGACGCTCCTTGCCAATGGATTCCTGCAACAGCATCAAGCCTTGCAGAAATGCCTCTGGACGGGGCGGGCAGCCGGGCACGTAAACATCCACAGGGAGGAATTTATCCACGCCCTGAACCACGGAATAGATGTCGTACATGCCACCGGAGTTGGCACAGGCGCCCATGGAGATGACCCACTTGGGCTCCAGCATTTGCTCGTAGAGGCGCTGGATGATCGGGGCCATCTTCAGAAACGGTGTGCCGGCGATGACCATGAAATCCGCCTGACGTGGCGATGCCCGGATGACTTCGGCGCCAAAGCGCGCGATGTCGTGGGGCGCCGTGAAGGCGGTGGTCATTTCCACATAGCAGCACGACAGACCGAAGTTGTACGGCCAAAGGGAGTTCTTGCGACCCCAGTTGACGGCACCGTTCAGTACGTCTTCGAGCTTGCCCATGTAGATATTTTTGTGGACTTGGTCTTCTAACGGATCGGAAACGACTTCGCGTTCGCCGATGGGGTACTGCTCGTTAGGAGCATCCGGGTCGATCCTGGTGAGATTATATTGCATTGCCAAAGCCTCATTGTTTTAGCTTCGCCTGCCGGTTACGACGACCAACGGGAGCCCAATCGAGCGCCCCTACCCGCCATAGGTAGACAAGACCTGCCAACAGAATTGCTATGAAAACGAGCGCTTCGGCGAAGCCGGTCCAGCCGCTTTCGCGGACGGACACAGACCAGGCGTACAGAAAGAGGGCTTCAATGTCGAAAATCACGAAGAGCATCGCGACCAGATAGAATTTTGCCGAGAGCCGCAGACGGGCGCCGCCGGTGGGCAGCATGCCGGATTCGAACGGTTCGTTTTTGCTGCGACCCCAGGCTTTGGAACCCAACAGGCTGGAGAGGCCGAGCATGAAGGCGCAGAGGCCGACGACACCAAGAAGAAACACGGCGAAGCCCCAATTGTGGGCAATCAATCCTGTCGAGTCGGGCATGCTGGCAGTCCTTAACAGAGAGCAAACGTCTCTGGGCTTGGAAGAAGTAGAAGCAGTGACGATATGTCGCAGTGCGATCAATTCCGGGATTTTATGTGCAAAAGGAGGGCAAGTAAATTTTCTGCATCAAATTTATTCGCAGGATTAATGAGATAGGTCACGGTTTTCATGCTTAGCCCCAGCAGGGGCGGGCATTGAAGAGGGTTTGGAGAAATATGTTTCTCACGACGGGCCGACAGTTTGGCCAGGCTTAAATGATAATAAATATCATTTGGCAGGGGTGTTTGATGCGTGTCACTGGAAAGTGACGAAGTTCCCGTTATTTATCCGAACGAAGTTAGCCGATTATTGCTTGCCTGATTAATTAACTTTCAAGCCGTGATGGGGGTTTTCTATCGCTAATAGTTGACTAGAAGCGTAGGTTAATTCCGAAATTGTTAGCAGAAAGCCGCCCGAAGGCGACTTCTGAACTCAGGTCATGTGATGGCTTAATGGAACTGTTCTTCTTCCGTCGACCCAGTCAGTGCCGTCACCGAAGACTTGCCACCTTGAATGACCGTGGTCATGTCATCGAAGTAACCGGTGCCCACTTCCTGCTGGTGCGCCACGAAAGTGTAACCCTTGGCGGCGTCGGCGAACTCTTGCTCTTGCAGTTTCACGTAGGCGGTCATGTCGTTGCGGGCGTAGTCATGGGCCAGGTTGAACATGCTGTGCCACATGTTGTGAATGCCCGCCAGGGTAATGAACTGATGCTTGTAGCCCATTGCCGACAGCTCGCGCTGGAATTTGGCGATGGTCGCGTCGTCCAGGTTCTTCTTCCAGTTGAAAGACGGCGAGCAGTTATAGGACAGCAACTGATCCGGGTATTCCTTCTTGATCGCTTCGGCGAAGCGACGGGCCTCGTCCAGATCCGGCTTGGCGGTTTCACACCAGATCAGATCGGCATATGGCGCGTACGCCAGGCCGCGGGCAATCGCCTGGTCCAGGCCGGCCCGTACTTTGTAGAAGCCTTCCGGCGTGCGGGTCCCGGTCACGAACGGCTGGTCGTACGGGTCGCAGTCCGACGTCAGCAGGTCCGCAGCGTTGGCGTCGGTGCGCGCCAGAATAATGGTCGGCACGCCGGCAACGTCAGCCGCCAGGCGGGCGGCCACCAGCTTCTGTACCGCTTCCTGGGTGGGGACCAGAACCTTGCCGCCCATATGGCCGCATTTTTTCACCGAGGCCAGTTGGTCTTCGAAGTGCACGCCGGCAGCGCCTGCCTCGATCATGCTCTTCATCAGCTCATAAGCGTTGAGCACGCCGCCGAAACCAGCTTCGGCGTCGGCAACGATCGGCGCGAAGTAATCGATATAACCTTCGTCGCCCGGGTTCTTGCCGGCTTTCCACTGGATCTGGTCGGCGCGGCGGAACGAGTTGTTGATCCGCTTGACCACCGTCGGCACCGAGTCCACCGGATACAGCGACTGATCGGGGTACATCGATTCGGCGGAGTTGTTGTCCGCCGCGACTTGCCAGCCAGACAGGTAGATCGCCTGGATGCCGGCTTTGACTTGTTGCACGGCCTGGCCACCGGTGAGTGCGCCCATGCAGTTGACGAAATCCTTGTCGGGACGGAAGGAAGGCCGGGCGCCCTGAGTTACCAGGTTCCACAGCTTGTCAGCGCCCAGCTTTGCAAACGTGTGTTCAGGCTGAACCGAGCCACGCAGGCGGACGACGTCAGCAGCGGAATAGGTGCGGGTTACGCCTTTCCAGCGTGGATTCTCGGCCCAGTCTTTCTCGATGGCTGCAATTTGTTGTTCGCGTGTCAGTGCCATGGGGTAAACCTCGTTGCTTGGTGTTGTGGGTCTTGAGGTGAAGCTCCTTGCTTCGCCGGCGCCGGTCTTTCTTCAAGGCGCACTGATGGCTGCTCGCTGAATCGGAGAGCATGTTTTTCTCAGTAAGGTTATTCGCCATCGAGATGATGAGGCGATGAAGCTGCCTTGTGGGCGTAAATGACGCTAATCGCCACGAACGTGTTGAGTTCGGGCGCGATCAGGAGGCGTTCTGCACAGTCTCTGATCAGCGGGAGCGAGGCCATCATGCCTCGGCAATTTTGCCTCGTCAAACACTTTGTAGTGCTTTTTTAGTAGCACTACATTTTTCGTCCAATGCGACTTGTCGGTCAGTTTCGGGCGGGCAAGTGCTGGAAGGGGAAGTCACCGTGAATACGGGGCGGTCACGGGAGAGGGACTAGATGTAGTGCCGTATCGGGCACTACATCATCAGTGAGGCCGTTGAGTCTCAGGATCGATGTCATTACCTACGTCTGGTGCGAAATCCTACAGATTGCAGGGCGTCGATTCAGTGGAGGCGTAAACGATGTCCCCTCAATCCAGGCTATCGACCTTCACCCGCAGCTGCATGTCGTTGCTGCCCTGTGTCGAGTAACGTCGGACGACGCCGTGTTCGTCGGCACGGGACTGGTCGCTGGCGCCGGCCAGCGTGATCCACTCACCCAGCCGACCACTGACTTGCGTGTCGGTACTCTGCACCTTGATCGCGTCAGCCTGTTGCTGGCTCATGCGGTCGTTGTTGGTGCTGATGTTCAGATGGACGATGTCACCGGTGACCGTCGCCGTGACATAGAAGCCCTGAGTCACGTTGCGGTATTGCGTGTTGGTCTGCGGGTAGCCATAGCCGTCGGACTGAACCGAGGTGATCGGTATGCTCTGGCCCATCTGGATCAGCGCCGGCGTCCCTTCGTTGGCCTGAACCTGTTGCACGCCACCCTCGCGGCTGGCGGTGCCGTAATTCTGGATGCGCGTCCGGCCGTCGGCGCTGATGCGTCCGTCCTGGGAGCGCACGGTGCCGTTGACCGAGTAGCCCTGGCCGCTCTGCACCGTGCTGTCGCTGGTGTCGACGCTGATCATCAGACGCTTGGGCGCCGTGTCGAGCTGGCCGAGGAGGTCGCGCAGTTCGCTGATCTTGTCCGGTTCGGCGTTGACGATGAGCTTGTTGCCATAGGCGTTGACGCTGCCTTCGTTGCCCAGAAACGACTTCACGGTGGGCAGCAGCTCATCGCTGGTGCGGTAATTCAGGGGGATGACTTCAGTGGCGGCCGCCGCCGTGAAGCTGCAAGCCAGCAGCAGTGAAGCGAGCAGGGTGCGTATTGACATCGGTGGGGTCTCCGCGAGAGGCGCGTCTAAACGACGAGTTTGCCAGTTTGTCGGCCTGGGCAGCACCAAGTTGAATCGCAGACAGCAAAACGCCCCGGCGCTCGCGTTCAGCTTAGGCGGCTGAAGCGCGAACGACGGGGCGCAAATGTCGCCAAGTGCAATCAGTGCGAGTGACGCACCATGTCCACATGGGGCAGGCCTGCTTCGAGAAACTCGTCGCTGACCACGGTAAAGCCAAAGCGCTCATACAACGCAGTGGCATGAACCTGCGCGCTGAGTCGCGTCTGTTTCAGGTCGCGGCGCTCCGCTTCGGCGAGGATCGCGGTGATCAACGCCTCACCCACGTTGAGGCCGCGCCAGTCCTTGAGGACGGACAAGCGGCCAAATTCACCATCGGCGAGCAAGCGCGCGGTGCCCACGGCGTAATCCCCTTCAAGCGCCAGAAAGTGCAGTGCGCCTGCATCTTCCGAGTCCCATTCCAGTTCGGGCGGAACCGACTGTTCAAACACGAACACGGCGTCACGAATGCGCCGAATGTCGGCGTTGTCTTTCTGCCAGTCGGCTACCCGTACGTGGATCTTATTCATCAGCAAACCCCAGACTTCCTTGTTTGACCAGCTCACAGAGCAGGTTACGTCCATCGTCATCTGCCAGCCACTGGCCCAGATTGTCGATGTGCAGCGCATCGGCCGCGCAGATCATTTTCAGCAGTTCGCGAAGATGGCCCGGCAACAGACGGCTTTGACCGCTGGCGAACAGTAACAGATCGTCGTCGACTTCCGACCACGCCAGTCGCGCGCTCGGGTTGCGGATCAGTACGGCGCCCTGTTCCAGGCTGTCGAGCAGCTCGCTCTCGACCAGTTCCGGGCCAACCACCAGCTCGGGATAACGAGGCTCGGTCATGAACTGGCCGAACCAGGTCAGCAGCAGGCGCTCGTCACCCATGTGCTCGGCCAGCAAGCCCTTCAGGCGGTCGAGGGCGTCGTGTTGGATCTGGTGCGGATCGCTGACCGGCTGGGCGTCGGCATCTGTGTAGCGTTCTTCTTCAGGCATGAACTGGCTGAGGAAGTCGGTGAAGTGGGTCAGCACTTCGGCGGCGCTTGGCGCGCGGAAGCCCACCGAGTAGGTCAGGCACTCATCCACCGCGACGCCGCAATGGGCCAGGCGCGGCGGCAGGTAAAGCATGTCGCCCGGTTCCAGCGTCCACTCGTCGGTACCCTGGAAATCGGCGAGGATGCGCAGGTCGGCGTGCTCAAGCAGTTTGCTCTCGGAGTCGCACATCTGGCCGATCTGCCAGTGACGCTTGCCGTGGCCCTGCAGCAGGAACACGTCGTAGTTGTCGAAATGCGGGCCGACGCTGCCGCCTGGCGCGGCGTAGCTGATCATCACGTCATCGATGCGCCAGCTCGGCAGGAAGCGGAAGTTTTCCAGCAGTTCGCTGACTTCAGGCACGAACTGATCCACGGCCTGGACCAGCAGGGTCCACTCGCGCTCCGGCAATTTGCTGAAGTCGTCCTCGGCGAACGGGCCGCGACGCAGCTCCCATGGGCGCTCGCCTTTCTCGATCACCAGGCGCGATTCAATTTCTTCTTCCAGCGCCAGGCCGGCCAGTTCATCGGCGTCGATCGGGCTCTGGAAATCCGGAATGGCCTGACGGATCAGCAACGGTTTCTTCTGCCAGTAGTCACGCAGGAACTCGCGCGCTGTGATGCCACCTAGGAGCTGAAGAGGGATGTCAGGATTCATGTGTAACCTATTGAAAAAACGAGTTTTTACGACGGGAATAAAAACGCCCGGCTCAGCCGGGCGTTCAGAGCGTGTGCAGTGCTTTCAGATGCGCTTGGCTTGCGCCACGGCGTTGCCGATGTAGTTCGCCGGCGTGAGCTTCTTCAGCTCGGCCTTGGCTTCGGCAGGCATGTCCAGGCCGTCGATGAAGGTCTGCAGCGCTTCAGGGCCGATGCCCTTGCCGCGCGTCAATTCCTTGAGCTTCTCGTACGGGTTCTCGATGTCGTAGCGACGCATGACCGTTTGAATCGGCTCGGCCAGGACTTCCCAGCAAGCGTCCAGATCGGCGGCGATCTTCTGCTCGTTGAGCTCCAGCTTGCTGATGCCTTTGAGGCTCGCTTCGTAGGCAATCACGCTGTGAGCGAAGCCCACGCCAAGGTTGCGCAGCACGGTGGAGTCGGTCAGGTCGCGCTGCCAGCGGGAGATCGGCAACTTGCTGGCCAGATGCTGGAACAGCGCGTTGGCGATGCCGAGGTTGCCTTCGGAGTTTTCAAAATCGATCGGGTTGACCTTGTGCGGCATGGTCGACGAACCGATTTCACCGGCGATGGTGCGTTGCTTGAAGTAGCCCAGGGAGATGTAGCCCCAGATGTCGCGGTCGAAGTCGATCAGGATCGTGTTGTAGCGGGCAATCGCGTCGAACAGCTCGGCAATGTAATCGTGGGGCTCGATCTGCGTGGTGTAGGGGTTGAAGCCCAGGCCCAGCTCGTCTTCGATGAAGGCGCGGGCGTTGGCTTCCCAGTCGATGTCCGGGTAGGCCGACAGGTGCGCGTTGTAGTTGCCGACGGCGCCGTTGATCTTGCCCAGCAGCGGCACGGCGGCCACTTGAGCGATCTGACGCTCCAGGCGGTAAACGACGTTGGCCAGTTCCTTGCCCAGGGTGGTCGGCGAGGCCGGTTGACCGTGGGTGCGCGAGAGCATCGGCACGGCGGCGAAACGGATCGCCAGTTCGCGGATCGACTCGGCGATCTGACGCATCAGCGGCAGCAGCACGGTGTCACGGCCTTCGCGCAGCATCAGCGCGTGGGACAGGTTGTTGATGTCTTCGCTGGTGCAGGCGAAGTGAATGAACTCGCTGACCTTGGCCAGCTCCGGCAACTTCGCAGCCTGCTCCTTGAGCAGGTACTCGATGGCTTTGACGTCGTGGTTGGTGGTGCGCTCGATCTCTTTCACGCGCTCGGCGTGCTCGAGGGCGAAGTCGTTGGCCAGGGCATCGAGGATGGCGTTGGCGTCAGCGGAAAACGCCGGGACTTCAGGAATCTGCGGGTGAGCCGCCAGGCGTTGCAGCCAGCGTACTTCCACCAGGGCGCGGAAACGGATCAGGCCGTATTCGCTGAAAATCGGGCGCAGGGCCTGGGTTTTGCCGGCGTAGCGGCCATCTACAGGGGAAACCGCAGTGAGCGAAGAAAGCTGCATGGGGTGTTCTCGGACTGTCGGGCAACGAAAAGGGGCGCGTATCATACATGAAAACTCTGGTCAGCCGAGGCTGGCTGACCGTTATGAGTCGCGCGATGTCGGGTTCGGAGCGAACTTCATGGCATTCGCCACTCAGCGGTGGAGCAATGGATACAATTCTTTCAATAACTTGCGGCGGCTGATCACCAGTTGCCAGCGGTGACCGCCCACTTGTCGCCAAAGTCGCGCGCAGCGAATCCCGGCCAGTAACAGCGCGCGGATTTTCGACGCATTGTTGGGTTGCTGCAGGTTGCGCATGTCACCGTGGACCTGAATCCGCTGACGCAAGGTGCTCAGGGTGTCCTGGTACAGCGCGCCGCTGGCAGCAATGACGTTCTCGTGAGCGATACCGAAATGCTCCACCTGGGATTTGATCTGCGGCAGGCGCTTGCCGATGGTGTCGAGCATGTCATCGCGCTTGGACAGCTGGCGCTCCAGGCCCAGCATCGCCAGGGCATAACGCAAGGGTTCCCGCTGCAGCGTGGCCGGATCGCGTTCAAGGGCGCTGGCGAGGGCGCGGTAACCCTCGTGCAGATTCAGATCGTCGCCGCCGAACACGTCCAGCGTGTCCTTCGGGTCCATGACCATCAGCGTGCCCATCAGGCAGCCAACGGCGGCTTCACCGGCCTGACCGGTCTTGGCGATGCGATCGACCAGTACGGCGGCCTGAAAGACCCCGGCCAGGGCGACAAGTTGTTCCTGAATCGGGGTCATCAACGTGCATCCCTGGTGTGCCACGGCTCGGCGATTTCGATGACGCCGCCACCCAGGCAGACCTCGCCGTCGTAAAACACCACGGACTGGCCCGGCGTTACCGCGCGTTGCGGCTCGTCGAAGGTGGCGCGGTAACCGGTTTCGGTGCGTTCCAGGGTGCAGCGCTGGTCGCTCTGGCGGTACCGCACTTTGGCGGTCAGCTGACGCGGGCTGGTCAGGTCGATCGGGTTGACCCAGTAGATCTCCGAAGCGAGCAGGGCGCGGGAGAACAGCCATGGGTGTTCGTTGCCCTGGCCGACAATCAGCTCGTTGTGCTCCAGGTCCTTGACCAGTACATACCACGGCTCGTCGCCGGCATCTTTCAGGCCGCCGATGCCCAGGCCCTGGCGCTGGCCGATGGTGTGGTACATCAGGCCGGCATGCCGACCGATGACTTCGCCTTCGGTGGTCTTGATCTCGCCGGGCTGCGCGGGCAGGTATTGCTTGAGGAAGTCGGTGAAACGACGTTCGCCAATGAAGCAAATGCCGGTCGAGTCCTTCTTTTTCGCGGTCGCCAGCTGGTATTTCTCGGCGATGGCGCGCACCTCGGGCTTCTCCAGTTCACCGACCGGGAACAGGGTCTTGGCGATCTGCTCGCCGCCGACTGCGTGGAGGAAGTAACTCTGGTCCTTGTTCGGGTCCAGGCCCTTGAGCAGTTCGGTACGGCCGTCGATGTCACGGCGACGCACGTAGTGACCGGTAGCGATCAGGTCGGCGCCGAGCATGAAGGCGTAGTCGAGGAAAGCTTTGAACTTGATCTCGCGGTTGCACAGGATGTCCGGGTTCGGCGTGCGTCCGGCTTTGTATTCTTCGAGGAAGTGCTCGAAGACGTGATCCCAGTACTCGGCCGCGAAGTTTACGGTGTGCAGTTTGATGCCGATCTTGTCGCACACGGCCTGGGCGTCCGCGAGGTCGTCCATGGCGGTGCAGTATTCCGTTCCGTCGTCTTCTTCCCAGTTCTTCATGAACAGGCCTTCCACCTGGTACCCCTGCTCCATGAGCAGAAGGGCGGAGACCGAAGAATCCACGCCGCCGGACATGCCGACGATGACGCGCTTCTTTTCTGTATCGGAAAAGGCTGAATCAGACATAGGAATTCGATTGGGTAGCAGCAGGAAAGGGCGCGATTCTAGCAGGGAGTCGGCGCCAAGGCTAAAAGCTATTCAGTTGCACAGACGCAAGGGATTAGTAGGACCGGCTTCAGCCGGGAAGAGGCCTGAATGAACACCCTGAATGTTGCGGTGTGACCTCTGACTCTTTCCCGGCTAAAGCCGGTCCTACGGGGTGCATACGGTCTGTAGGACCGGCTTCAGCCGGGAATGGGCCTGAACGAACAACCAGAGTCTGCGGTGCTGCATCTGACGCTTTCCCGGCTAAAGCCGGTCCTACGGGGTGCATACGGTCTGTAGGACCGGCTTCAGCCGGGAATGGGCCTGAACGAACAACCAGAGTCTGCGGTGTGATCTCTGACGCTTTCCCGGCTAAAGCCGGTCCTACGGGGCGCATACGGTCTGTAGGACCGGCTTCAGCCGGGAATGGGCCTGAACGAACAACCAGAGTCTGCGGTGTGATCTCTGACGCTTTCCCGGCTAAAGCCGGTCCTACGGGGTGCATACGGTCTGTAGGACCGGCTTCAGCCGGGAATGGGCCTGAACGAACAACCAGAGTCTGCGGTGTGACCTCTGACGCTGTCCGGGCTAAAGCCGGTCCTACGGGGTGCATACGGTCTGTAGGACCGGCTTCAGCCGGGAAGAGGCCAGTCAGTCGCGTACCACCTCCAGGCGGTGAGTCGGACCTGTCAGGTAGTCGTCCACGCAGCGCAAGACCAGCTCGCTGCGCCAGCGCTCCGGTTGGCTGGCGAGTTCGTCGCGGCTGAACCAGGGCGCGCCGACGATGCCGGTGTCCAGCACACGCTCGGGATAGTGTCGCACTGCTTTGGCCGAAAAACACACGCGCTGATAGGTCACGCCATTGCTCGGCGCGGTGTACAGGTAAATGCCGACGACGCCGGTCAGTTCGACGTCCCAGCCGGTTTCTTCCAGGGTTTCGCGGATAGCCGCTTCACGCAACGTCTCATCAGGCTCCAGGTGCCCGGCAGGCTGATTGAGCACCAGCTTGCCGTTTTTCAATTCTTCGACGAACAGAAAACGGCCGTTGTCTTCGATGACGGTTGCGACGGTGATGTGGGGGTGCCAGGTCATTGGGGCTTCTCGTTATTTGTAGGAGCCATCCGAGTTTACGAGGGTCGCGATGCGCAGTGTCAGGTAAACCGCATTCGCCACCGTCGTAACCTCCGATGGTTCCTACAGGGAGCGGTGTCAGTCAGCAAAAAAAAGCCCCGGCGCAATGGCTAGGGCTTTCTTATCGCACTAAGCAGCTTTTCAGTCGCCCATCGGCACGCCTTACTTCAGCGCATTAATCGCGTCGTTCAGCGTCTTGCTTGGGCGCATCGCGTTGCTGGCCAGTTCCGGGGTAGGGAAGTAGTAGCCGCCGATGTCCAATGGCTTGCCCTGTACGCTGTTCAGCTCGGCGACGATGGTCGCTTCGTTGTCAGCCAGGGTTTTTGCAAGCTCGGTGAACTTGGCTTGCAGCGCTGTATCTTCAGTCTGTGCCGCCAGAGCCTGAGCCCAGTAGGTGGCCAGGTAGAAGTGGCTGCCACGGTTGTCGATACCGCCGACCTTGCGCGATGGCGACTTGTTGTTGTCCAGGAACTGACCGGTGGCTTTGTCCAGGGCAGTGGCAAGTATCAGCGCTTTCGGGTTGTGGTAGACGTTGCCCAGGTGCTCGAGAGACGCGGCCAGTGCCAGGAATTCGCCCAGCGAATCCCAGCGCAGGAAGTTCTCTTCGTTCAGCTGTTGAACGTGCTTGGGCGCCGAACCACCTGCGCCGGTTTCGAACAGACCACCGCCACTCATCAGCGGCACGATGGAGAGCATCTTGGCGCTGGTGCCCAGTTCCATGATCGGGAACAGGTCGGTCAGGTAGTCGCGCAGCACGTTGCCGGTCACCGAAATGGTGTCCTTGCCCGCGCGGATACGATCCAGGGAGACCTTCATCGCGTCGACTGGCGACTGGATGCTGATGTCCAGGCCTGCAGTGTCGTGATCCTTCAGGTAGTGCTCGACCTTCTTGATCATCGCCGCATCGTGGGCACGCTCAGGGTCCAGCCAGAAAATGGCCGGTGTGCCACTCAGGCGCGCACGGTTGACGGCCAGTTTGACCCAGTCCTGAATCGGCGCGTCCTTGGTCTGGCACATGCGCCAGATGTCGCCGGCTTCAACATTCTGCTCCATCAAGACCTGACCTTTGTCGTCGGTCACACGGACCACGCCATCGGTTTCGATCTGGAAGGTTTTGTTGTGCGAGCCGTACTCTTCGGCTTTCTGCGCCATCAGGCCAACGTTTGGCACGCTGCCCATGGTAGTCGGGTCGAAGGCGCCGTGTTGCTTGCAGTCTTCGATCACCGCCTGATAGATGGTCGCGTAGCAACGATCCGGAATCACGGCCTTGGTGTCCTGCAGGACGCCGTCGTTGTTCCACATCTTGCCGGAATCACGAATCATCGCCGGCATCGAGGCGTCGACGATGACGTCGCTCGGCACGTGCAGGTTGGTGATGCCCTTGTCGGAGTTGACCATCGCCAGAGGAGGGCGGGTCGCGTAGACGGCTTTGATGTCCGCTTCGATCTGCGCTTGCTGGTCGGCTGGCAGGTCTTTGATGCGGGCGTACAGGTCGCCGATGCCGTTGTGCAGGTTGAAGCCGATTTCTTTCAGAACGTCAGCGTGTTTGCTCAGCGCTTCCTGATAGTACTCGGCGACAAACTCACCAAACATGATCGGGTCCGAGACCTTCATCATGGTGGCTTTCAAATGCACCGAGAACAGCACGCCAAGCTTCTTGGCGTCCTCGATTTCACGGGCCACGAAAGCACGCAGGGCTTTCTTGCTCATGGTCGCGCAGTCGATGATCTCGCCCGCCAGTACCGAAGTCTTGTCCTTCAGCACGGTGGTGCTGCCGTCCTTGCCGATCAGCTCGACCTTCACGGCGCCAGCGGCTTCGATCAGCGAAGATTTTTCGCTGCCGTAGAAGTCGCCGTTATCCATGTGCGCCACGTGGGACTTGGAGTCCGCAGCCCAGGCGCCCATTTTGTGCGGGTGCTTGCGTGCGAAGTTCTTGACGGAGAGCGGCGCTCGGCGATCAGAGTTACCTTCACGCAGAACCGGGTTAACGGCGCTGCCTTTCACTTTGTCGTAGCCAGCCAGGGCAACCTTGTCGGCTTCGGTGACGACTTCATCCGGGTAGTTCGGGATGTCGTAGCCCTTGGCTTGCAGTTCCTTGATCGCGGCCTTCAGTTGAGGAACCGAGGCGCTGATGTTCGGCAGCTTGATGATGTTGGCTTCCGGCGTGGTCGCCAGTTGGCCCAGCTCTGCCAGATCGTCGGAAACCTTCTTGTCACCCAGGCGCTCGGGGAAGCTGGCGAGGATGCGGGCTGCAAGCGAGATGTCGCGGGTTTCAACGGCGATGTCAGCGGAGGCGGTGAACGCTTCGATGATAGGCAACAGTGAGTAGGTGGCGAGGGCTGGCGCTTCGTCAGTGAAGGTGTAGATGATCTTCGAGCGGATGGACATTTTCGGGATAACTCTCTTCTTTGCTGAGCGTACACAAAATTTCGAGATGCGCAGGGTAGGCACTTTCGCCCAAAGTATCGATGAGCCGAAAGTCGAGAATTTCGTCGCGTGATAGGGGGTGCATCAGTCGAGCGTCAAACGGTCAGACCCGGGTAGCGGTCTGGCCTGTCGAGGGCTGAAAGCCTGAGTTCAGGTGGTCCGGCCCCCAATGACCCAACGGTCACCGGCGCTGAGTATATCACCGCACCCGGCCATTACTACGGTACTCGTGTGACGGCTTTGCGGTGCCCTGGACCATGATGCGGGTCTCGGGAGGTGTCATGATTTTCTCTGAAAACCCTTGAACCCTTGTATCACGGGGCCTGCGGCAACCTGTCGCAGTGGTCTGAGGCCGATGCGGCTGGTCCAGTCACCCACCGGATTTCGACTAAAGGCGCAGCTGCGCCACGGCTGCGTTCGTTCACCTCTATATAGATGTACGGTATAGATGTACGGAGCGAGATGTGCAGGGCACAAAAAAAGCCGGCCAACCCTCGACGGATTCACCGGCTTTTCGAATCTCGCGCTTGAACGGTCCGGCTCAGGCGTGATTGTTGCGCTATGCACGCTGCGTCTCTGGCTGTCTTTCGTGATGAGAGACTGACCCAGGGGCTGCAGCGGTTACTTGAGCGCTGATTCCCACGGCGTGCTTGCCCTTGGGGCCTTGAATGATCTCGAACTGAACCGGTTGGCCGGCCTTCAACGTTTTATAGCCTTCCATAGTGATCGCCGAGTAGTGCGCGAACAGGTCTTCAGACTCGCCGTCTTTAACGATGAAGCCATACCCCTTGGCGTTGTTGAACCACTTGACCTTACCGCTGTGCATAGTCACATCCCTCTGCAAAGGACTCCGATGGGAGTATCATCACCTCTCATCCGCCGGACCTAAAAAATTTTGGTTGACTGCGCGGACCCTTTTTACCCAATGTGGGTTCTATTGTTTGTAACACTGATTGGCCGATAGTCAAGGTCAAGCGGCGGTCCAGTTGAAAACCGGTATCACCGCCACCATTTATTTCAATCACGTCCTCTGTGAACCTTCTTTACCATGCATGCAATCAGCAAGATTCGACTAACATTCAATCAGGATGACTCGCATCCCCATGAGGACGATGCGTCGGGCACCGCTGTACAGGAAGCCAAGCCGACATTGCAGGTGCCGCCGATGTACAAGGTGGTTTTGTTCAACGATGACTACACCCCGATGGATTTCGTTGTCGAAGTGCTCGAGGTGTTTTTCAACCTGAATCGTGAGCTGGCGACCAAGGTCATGCTGGCCGTCCATACAGAGGGACGGGCCGTTTGCGGATTGTTTACCCGCGACATCGCCGAGACCAAGGCTATGCAGGTCAACCAGTACGCCAGGGAAAGCCAGCATCCGCTACTCTGTGAAATCGAGAAGGACGGTTAAACGCCGGACACTTGGGTATGAGGTGAAGCTATGTTAAACCGTGAGCTCGAAGTCACCCTCAATCTGGCTTTCAAGGAGGCCCGCTCGAAACGTCATGAGTTCATGACCGTTGAGCATCTCCTGCTGGCCCTATTGGACAATGAGGCTGCCGCCACCGTACTGCGTGCCTGCGGCGCAAACCTCGACAAACTCAAACACGACCTCCAGGAGTTCATCGACTCCACCACGCCGCTGATTCCCGTCCATGACGAGGATCGCGAGACCCAACCTACACTCGGCTTCCAGCGCGTTCTACAGCGTGCGGTTTTTCATGTGCAGAGCTCCGGCAAGCGGGAGGTCACTGGCGCAAACGTGCTGGTGGCGATCTTCAGCGAGCAGGAAAGCCAGGCAGTGTTTCTGCTCAAGCAGCAGAGCGTTGCCCGTATCGATGTCGTCAACTATATCGCCCACGGTATTTCCAAAGTGCCTGGGCATGGCGATCAATCTGAAGGTGAGCAAGATATGCAGGATGACGAGGGCGGTGAGTCTTCTTCCTCAGGCAATCCTCTGGATGCCTATGCGAGCAACCTGAATGAGCTGGCCCGTCAAGGCCGCATCGATCCGCTGGTAGGGCGCGAGATGGAAGTCGAGCGCGTCGCTCAGATTCTCGCGCGGCGCCGCAAGAACAACCCGCTGCTGGTGGGCGAGGCCGGGGTGGGTAAAACCGCCATTGCCGAAGGTCTGGCCAAGCGCATCGTCGACAACCAGGTGCCGGACCTGCTGGCCAACAGCGTCGTGTACTCCCTCGACCTGGGCGCACTGCTGGCCGGTACCAAGTACCGTGGGGATTTCGAAAAACGCTTCAAGGCGCTGCTCGGCGAGTTGAAGAAACGTCCGCACGCGATCCTCTTCATCGACGAAATCCACACCATCATCGGTGCGGGTGCTGCGTCAGGTGGCGTGATGGACGCCTCCAACCTGCTCAAGCCGCTATTGTCGTCGGGTGATATCCGTTGCATCGGTTCGACCACGTTCCAGGAATTCCGCGGCATCTTCGAGAAAGACCGTGCGCTGGCCCGTCGCTTCCAGAAAGTCGACGTCTCCGAGCCGTCAGTCGAAGACACCATCAGCATCCTGCGCGGCCTGAAAGGCCGTTTCGAACAGCATCACAATATCGAGTACAGCGACGAAGCCCTGCGTGCCGCTGCCGAACTGGCATCGCGCTACATCAATGACCGTCACATGCCCGACAAGGCCATTGACGTGATTGACGAGGCGGGCGCCTATCAGCGGCTGCAACCGGTGGAAATGCGCGTCAAGCGCATTGAAGTGCCGCAGGTTGAAGACATCGTGGCGAAGATCGCACGGATCCCCCCAAAGCACGTCAACAGCTCCGACAAGGAGTTGCTGCGTAATCTGGAGCGTGACCTGAAGCTGACCGTTTTTGGTCAGGATGCCGCCATCGACTCGCTGTCCACCGCGATCAAGCTGTCGCGCGCGGGCCTCAAGTCGCCGGACAAGCCTGTCGGTTCGTTCCTGTTCGCAGGTCCGACCGGTGTCGGCAAGACCGAGGCCGCGCGTCAACTGGCCAAAGCGCTGGGTATCGAGCTGGTGCGTTTCGACATGTCCGAGTACATGGAGCGCCACACCGTATCGCGTCTGATCGGTGCACCGCCGGGCTACGTCGGTTTTGATCAGGGCGGCCTGCTGACTGAAGCGGTCACCAAACAGCCGCATTGCGTGCTGCTGCTCGATGAAATCGAGAAGGCGCACCCGGAAGTCTTCAACCTGCTGCTGCAGGTGATGGACCACGGGACGCTCACCGATAACAACGGGCGCAAGGCGGACTTCCGCAATGTGATCGTGATCATGACCACTAACGCCGGTGCAGAAACGGCGGCGCGTGCTTCGATCGGTTTCACCCATCAGGATCACTCCTCTGATGCGATGGAAGTGATCAAGAAGAGTTTCACGCCGGAATTCCGCAACCGTCTGGACACCATCATTCAATTCGGTCGCCTCAGCCATGAGGTTATCAAGAGTGTGGTGGACAAGTTCCTTACCGAACTTCAGGCGCAGCTGGAAGACAAGCGTGTACAGCTGGAAGTGACCGACGCGGTGAGGGGTTACCTGGCCGAAGGCGGTTACGACGCAGCGATGGGTGCGCGTCCGATGGCACGTCTGATTCAGGACAAGATCAAGCGCCCGCTGGCGGAGGAAATCCTCTTCGGCGAGCTGTCCGAGCGCGGCGGTGTTGTACACATCGACGTCAAAGACGGCGAGATCACGTTCGAATACGAGACCACGGCTGAGATGGCCTGACGTTTCGGTTCACTGCAATAAACCTGAAAGGCGCCGATTGGCGCCTTTTTTGTTGGCTTCATGGTCTTGAATCGCGCGCACACAAAAACGCCCGGCATGTGCCGGGCGTTTTTGTTAAGACCTGTTAGCGGGCGCGGTAAGTGATGCGCCCTTTGCTCAAGTCGTAGGGCGTCAGCTCAACGCGGACCTTGTCGCCGGTAAGAATGCGGATGTAGTTCTTGCGCATCTTGCCGGAGATGTGCGCGGTTACGACGTGCCCATTTTCCAACTCCACACGGAACATGGTGTTGGGCAGGGTGTCGACGACAGTGCCTTCCATTTCGAAGCTGTCTTCTTTCGACATGCAGTAAAGCCCTCGGTATCCAATGAATGGCCCGGTGCAAACGGCAGCCAGGCAAAAGCGGGCTGCATTGTGCCCGAAAATTGAGGGTTAAGCCAAGGGCTTCAGTAAAGAGTGACCCATCTTTGATTGGTGAGCAGTTCGATGGGGCGATATTGGGTCTTGTAATTCATCTTTTTGCAGTTTTTTATCCAATAGCCGAGGTACACCGCATGCAATTGCATGCGTGCGGCTTCGGCGATCTGCCAGAGAATCGCGTAACGCCCCAGACTTCGGCGATCCTCGGAGGGGTCGTAGAACGTGTAAACGGCAGAAAGCCCATTGGGCAGCAGATCAGTGACTGCCACGGCGAGCAGCCGGCCCTCGAGGCGAAATTCGTAAAAACGCGAAAACGGCAGGTCCCGCACCAGAAAGGTGGAAAACTGGTCGCGACTGGGGGGGAACATATCGCCATCGGCATGGCGCTGTTCAATGTAGCGCTGATAGAGGTCGAAATACTCCTCACTGAAATGCGGCTTGGTGCTCGTCACTTCGAGGTCGGCGTTCCTTTTGAAAATACGTTTCTGCTGACGATCGGGCACGAACAGTCCGACAGGAATGCGCGCAGGCACACAGGCGCTGCAGTTCTGGCAGTGCGGACGGTAAAGATGATCGCCACTGCGGCGAAACCCCATGTCCGAAAGGTCGGCATAGACCTGGACGTCCATCGGCTGGCTGGGGTCGAGAAACAGCGTGGTGGCTTGTTCCTCGGGCAGGTAGCTACAGGAGTGGGGTTGAGTGGCATAGAACTTCAGCCGCGCCAGCTCGGTCATGATCAACCCTCGAGAGAAACTTGAGTTAAGAGTGTATGCCAGCCGACTCAAACTCGCCTAGGCAACCAGTCGGCGCAAGTGCTCTTATCCAGGTGTTCGCGCAGGCAGTCGGCGAAGGTCTGCCGTGGAATGGATCGCGCGCCGAGGCTTTGCAGATGGTCGGTGGGCATCTGGCAATCGATCAGGGCAAATCCCCACGACTGTAAATGTCCGACCAGCGTCGCGAAACCGACCTTGGAAGCGTTGTCGGCGCGGCTGAACATCGATTCACCGAAAAACAGCTGGCCCATCGCCAATCCGTACAAGCCGCCTACCAGCGCGTCGCCGTCCCAGACTTCGACGCTGTGGGCGAAGCCTCTCGCGTGCAGTTCAATGTAGGCCGCCTGCATGGAGTCGGTGATCCACGTGCCGTCGGTGTAGGCGCGGGGCTCGGCGCACGCTTGAATGACCGCCGCAAAATCCTGGTCGAAGGTGACCCGATAACGCCCCTGGCGCAGCAGCTTGCCCAGACTGCGTGACACATGAAGCTCATCCGGAAAGAGCACGGTGCGCGGGTCCGGCGACCACCAGAGAATCGGCTGGCCCTGCTGATACCAGGGGAAACAGCCATGCCGATAGGCGGCGATCAGGCGATCGGCAGACAAATCGCCGCCGCCGGCCAGCAGTCCATTGGGCTCGCGCATGGCTTTTTCCAGCGCAGGAAAATCAAGGGTGTCGCGTTGTAACCAGGTCAGCATGGCGTCCAGACTTTACGAGAGGGGAGGGGAGTCATCGCAGGCTTGCCACTCCGGCTGCATTCCGTGCTGCAACTCTCTGTTGCAAGCATGGTCACAAGCCGCTTGATCGCGCCCGGATGTTGGGTCACATGGTTTCTTCATCCGGGCATGGCCTTTTGACAGTTCAACGGCGCACGAAAAATACGTCATAAGCCTTTGTCGGCAAAGAAAATGCGTGCTCAAATTGTCATCGGACGGCGAAGCTTGAACATCGGCAAGCACCGCGCCAGACTAACGTAGCGCGCGGCGCGCAAATCCGTACAATGCCGATGTTGTTTAACCTCATTTCAAGTCACCTGTCGAGCGTGCGTTATCGCAGGCGTGGTTTCCCGGTCGTCAGACTGATCTTCAGGATAGCCACTGTCATTTCGTCAAGGCAGTCGTACACAGTCAATCATCAGATGTTCGCGCTTGCGCGCAGGAATTGAAGCGTTTTGAAGAAATCCACCATAGCACCCACCCCCGTTCCGCTTTGGCGGCAGCACCTGCACTACCGGCTCAAGGAAGGTGCACTGATCGCGTTCGGCGCGCTCTGTCTGTACCTGATGATGGCGCTGCTGACCTACGATCAGGGCGATCCAGGCTGGAGCCACACGAGCAGCTCGGCCCAGGTACAGAACGCCGCAGGCCTTGCCGGTGCTTATTCTGCCGACATCCTGTTCATGATCCTGGGCTACTTCGCCTACATCTTCCCGTTGCTGCTGGGCGTCAAGGCCTATCAGGTTTTCCGTCACCGCCATGAGCCGTGGCAATGGAGCGGCTGGCTGTTTTCCTGGCGCATGATCGGTCTGGTGTTCCTGGTCCTGGCCGGCGCCTCGCTGGCGCACCTGCACTTTCATTCGGCGTCGGGCCTGCCGGGTTCGGCCGGCGGCGTGCTGGGCGAGGTGCTGGGCGATCTGGCCAAGCGCGCGCTGAATGTGCAGGGCAGCACGTTGCTGTTCATCGCCTTGTTTCTGTTCGGTCTGACCGTGTTCACCGATTTGTCCTGGTTCAAGGTCATGGACAACACCGGCAAGATCACCCTGGACCTGATCGAACTGTTCACGGGCTCGCTCAACCGCTGGTGGGCCGCCCGCAACGAGCGCAAGCAGATGGTGGCTCAGCTGCGCGAAGTCGACATGCGTGTCGACGAAGTGGTCGCTCCGGTTGCACCGGATCGGCGCGAGCAGGCCAAAGCCAAGGAACGTCTCATTGAGCGCGAGCAGGCGTTGACCGAGCACATGGCCGCCCGTGAGAAGCACGTGCCAGCCGTCATCGCGCCAGCACCTCCACGGGCACCTGAGCCGAGCAAACGCGTACAGAAAGAGAAGCAGGCGCCGTTGTTCGTCGACAGCGCCGTGGAAGGCACGCTGCCGCCGATCTCGATCCTCGACCCGGCTGAGAAAAAGCAGCTCAACTATTCGCCTGAATCGCTGGCGGCGGTGGGCCATCTGCTGGAGATCAAGCTCAAGGAATTCGGCGTCGAGGTCACCGTGGACTCGATTCATCCGGGCCCGGTGATTACCCGTTACGAAATCCAGCCGGCTGCCGGCGTGAAAGTCAGCCGTATCTCGAACCTCGCGAAAGACCTGGCGCGCTCCCTGGCAGTGACCAGCGTCCGTGTGGTCGAGGTCATTCCCGGCAAGACCACCGTCGGTATCGAAATCCCCAACGAGGATCGCCAGATCGTGCGCTTCTCCGAGGTCCTGTCGACGCCGGAATACGACGACGCGAAATCGCCTGTCACCCTGGCGCTGGGTCATGACATCGGCGGCAAGCCGGTCATCACCGACCTCGCGAAGATGCCGCACCTCCTGGTCGCCGGTACCACCGGTTCCGGTAAATCGGTGGGCGTGAACGCCATGATCCTGTCGATCCTGTTCAAGTCCGGTCCGGAAGACGCCAAGCTGATCATGATCGACCCGAAAATGCTCGAGTTGTCGATCTACGAAGGCATCCCGCATTTGCTGTGCCCGGTGGTCACCGACATGAAGGACGCCGCCAATGCCCTGCGCTGGTCGGTGGCTGAAATGGAACGCCGCTACAAGCTCATGGCCAAGATGGGCGTGCGTAACCTGTCCGGCTTTAACCAGAAGGTGCGCGAAGCGCAGGAAGCCGGCACGCCGCTGTCCGATCCGCTGTACCACCGCGAAAGCATTCACGACGAAGCGCCGCTGCTGACCAAGCTGCCGACCATCGTTGTGGTGGTCGACGAGTTCGCTGACATGATGATGATCGTCGGCAAGAAGGTCGAAGAACTCATCGCTCGGATTGCCCAGAAGGCGCGTGCGGCGGGTATACACCTGATTCTTGCGACCCAGCGACCTTCGGTGGACGTGATCACCGGCCTGATCAAGGCGAACATCCCGACGCGCATGGCGTTTCAGGTGTCGAGCAAGATCGACTCCCGGACCATCATTGACCAGGGCGGCGCTGAACAGCTACTCGGTCACGGCGACATGCTTTACATGCCGCCGGGCACCAGCCTGCCGATTCGTGTGCACGGCGCGTTCGTGTCGGACGAAGAGGTTCACCGCGTGGTCGAGGCATGGAAGCTGCGCGGCACGCCGAACTACAACGAAGACATCCTGGCCGGCGTCGAAGAACCGGGCAGCGGCTTCGACGGTGGCGGCGGGGGCGGTGATGGCGAAGACAGCGAAAGCGATGCGCTGTACGACGAAGCCGTGAAGTTTGTGCTGGAAAGCCGTCGTGCTTCGATTTCTGCAGTACAGCGCAAGCTGAAGATTGGCTACAACCGCGCCGCGCGCATGATCGAAACCATGGAAAACGCCGGCGTCGTGACACCCATGAACACCAACGGCTCGCGCGAAGTGATTGCGCCAGCCCCAATGCGTGACTGACACTTCAACGTCATGCTTAACCGGGCGGCGTCACTGCGGCGGTGCCCGGCTTCAACCACATTCAAAGAGGAATCCCATGCGTCTTATCCGCATGCTGTTGGTATCTGCACTGGCTTTTTCCGCTGTCTCGGCCCACGCCGACAGCAAGGACGTGGCGCGCCTGACCCAACTGCTGGAAAACTCGAAAACCCTGAGTGGCCGTTTCTCCCAGTTGACCCTCGACGGTGGCGGCACCCAGTTGCAGGAAACGGCTGGCGAGATGACCTTGCAGCGCCCGGGCCTGTTCTACTGGCACACTGATGCGCCGCAGGAACAAACGATGGTCTCCGACGGCAAGAAGGTTTCCCTGTGGGACCCTGACCTGGAGCAGGTCACCATCAAGACCCTCGACCAGCGTCTGACCCAGACCCCGGCGCTGCTGCTGTCCGGTGATGTGTCGAAAATCAGCGAGAGCTTCGATATCAGCGCCAAGGAAGCCGGTGGCGTGATCGACTTCGTGCTCAAGCCCAAGTCCAAGGACACCCTGTTCGACAGCCTGCGTCTGTCCTTTCGCAACGGCATGATCAACGACATGCAACTGATCGACAGCGTCGGCCAGCGCACCAATATCCTGTTCACCGGCGTCAAGGCCAACGAGCCTGTCGCGGCGAGCAAATTCCAGTTCCAGATTCCGAAAGGCGCTGACGTCATTCAGGAATAAAAAGGGGTTCGCCTGTTTCATGGACCTGTTCAGCACTGAACCGATCGCGCAACCGTTGGCCGCCCGCCTGCGAGCGACCAACCTGGACGAGTACGTCGGCCAGCAGCATCTGCTCGCCCACGGCAAGCCCTTGCGTGAAGCGCTGGAGCAGGGCGCGCTGCATTCGATGATTTTCTGGGGACCGCCCGGCGTGGGCAAAACCACGCTGGCGCGGTTGCTGGCGAAAGTCTCCGACGCCCATTTTGAAACGGTGTCGGCGGTGCTGGCAGGTGTCAAAGAGATCCGTCAGGCCGTAGAGATCGCCAAGCAACAGGCCGGTCAGTACGGCCGCCGCACCATCCTGTTCGTCGACGAAGTGCACCGCTTCAACAAGTCGCAGCAGGATGCGTTTCTGCCCTACGTCGAAGACGGCACGCTGATCTTCATCGGCGCCACCACTGAAAACCCTTCATTCGAACTCAACAACGCGCTGCTCTCCCGCGCCCGGGTCTATGTGCTCAAGAGCCTGGACGAAGGGGCGTTGCGTCAGTTGGTCAACCGCGCCCTGACGGAAGAACGCGGGCTGGGTAATCGGCACCTGACGCTGGGCGACGAGGCGTTCAAGACGCTTCTGGCTGCAGCGGATGGCGACGGTCGGCGGATGCTCAATCTGCTGGAGAACGCCTCGGACCTGGCGGAAGACGGCAGCGAAATTGATCCCGAATTGCTGCAAAGCCTGCTCGGTGACAGCCGTCGTCGTTTCGACAAGGGCGGCGAAGCGTTCTACGACCAGATTTCCGCGCTGCACAAATCCATTCGCGGCTCCAACCCAGACGCTGCGCTGTACTGGTTCGCGCGGATGATCGACGGCGGCTGCGACCCGCTGTATCTGGCGCGGCGCGTGGTGCGCATGGCCAGCGAAGACATCGGGAACGCCGATCCACGCGCCTTGCCGTTGTGCATGTCGGCGTGGGATGTGCAGGAACGCCTCGGCAGCCCGGAAGGCGAGTTGGCTGTGGCTCAGGCCATTGTTTACCTGGCCTGCGCGCCGAAGAGCAACGCCGTGTACATGGGTTTCAAGATGGCCATGCGCGAAGCCACCGAGCACGGCTCGCTGGAAGTCCCGCTGCACCTGCGCAACGCGCCGACCAAACTGATGAAACAACTCGGTTATGGCGAAGAATACCGCTACGCCCATGACGAGCCGGATGCCTACGCGGCGGGTGAGGATTACTTCCCCGACGAACTCGAACCGCGCCAGTATTACCAGCCGGTCCCCCGCGGCCTTGAGCTGAAAATCGGCGAAAAGCTCAAACACCTGTCGTCGCTCGACCGCGCCAGCCCTCGTCAACGGAGAAAATAGTGATTCAGTTGATTCTTGCCGTGTCCGCCGGTGGCGTGGCTGGTACATTACTGCGTTTCGCCACGGCTAACGTCGTGGCTGCGAACTGGCCGCGCTACTTCTACACAGCAACGCTGGCGGTGAATCTGGTGGGCTGTTTGCTGATCGGTCTGCTCTACGGGCTGTTTCTGATTCGCCCGGAGGTCCCGATCGAATTGCGCGCCGGCCTGATGGTTGGATTTCTCGGTGGTTTGACGACGTTTTCGTCTTTCTCACTGGACACGATTCGTCTGCTTGAAAGCGGCCAGGCTCCTCTGGCCATTGGTTACGCCCTCATCAGCGTACTGGGCGGGCTGCTCGCGACGTGGGCCGGCCTGTCTTTGACCCGAATTTAATATACGAGAGACCGATATGCTCGACTCCAAACTGCTGCGTACTCAACTTCAGGACGTAGCGGATCGCCTGGCTTCCCGTGGCTTCACACTGGACGTGGCCCGCATCGAAGCGCTGGAAGCCCAGCGCAAGACGGTGCAGACCCGCACCGAACAGCTTCAGGCCGAGCGTAACGCGCGTTCCAAATCCATCGGCCAGGCCAAGCAGCGCGGCGAAGACATCGCGCCGCTGATGGCTGACATCGATCGCATGGCCGAAGAGCTGAGCACCGGCAAGAAAGAGCTGGACGCCATTCAGTCCGAACTCGATGCCATGGCCCTGAGCATGCCGAACCTGCCCCACGAATCGGTGCCGGTCGGCGCTGACGAAGAAGAAAACGTCGAAGTGCGCACATGGGGTACGCCGGCGTCGTTCGACTTCGCGGTTCAGGACCACGTTGCGTTGGGCGAGAAGTTCGGCTGGCTGGACTTCGAAACCGCGGCCAAGCTGTCCGGCGCCCGTTTCGCCCTGTTGCGTGGCCCGATTGCGCGCCTGCACCGTGCGCTCGCGCAGTTCATGATCACGCTGCACATCAACGAGCATGGTTACGAAGAGACTTACACGCCGTATCTGGTTCAGGCGCCTGCGTTGCAGGGCACCGGGCAGTTGCCGAAATTCGAAGAAGACCTGTTCAAGATCTCCCGCGAAGGCGAGGCCGATCTATATCTGATCCCGACCGCTGAAGTGTCGCTGACCAACATCGTCTCCGGTGAAATTCTCGACGCCAAGCAGTTGCCGTTGAAGTTCGTCGCTCACACGCCGTGCTTCCGCAGCGAAGCCGGCGCGTCGGGCCGCGATACCCGCGGCATGATCCGTCAGCATCAGTTCGACAAGGTCGAGATGGTGCAGATCGTCGAGCCGGAAAAATCCATGGAAGCGCTGGAAAGCCTGACCGGTCACGCCGAGCGTGTTTTGCAATTGCTCGAATTGCCGTACCGTGTTTTGGCGCTGTGCACCGGTGACATGGGTTTCAGTGCGGTCAAGACCTACGACCTGGAAGTGTGGATTCCGAGCCAGGACAAATACCGTGAAATCTCGTCGTGCTCCAACTGCGGCGATTTCCAGGCGCGTCGCATGCAGGCGCGCTGGCGCAACCCGGAAACCGGCAAGCCGGAACTGGTTCACACGCTGAACGGTTCGGGTCTTGCGGTGGGTCGTACGCTCGTGGCGGTGCTGGAAAACTACCAGCAGGCCGACGGCTCGATCCGCGTGCCGGACGTCCTCAAGCCATGGATGGGCGGCATCGAGGTGATCGGCTAAATGGAATTTCTGCCGCTGTTCCATAACCTTCGGGGCGCTCAAGTGCTGGTGGTCGGCGGCGGCGAGATTGCCCTGCGCAAGTCTCGCCTTCTGGCTGATGCCGGGGCGGTGCTCCGCGTAGTTGCCCCCGAGATTGGAGCGGAAGTGCGCGAGCTGATCGAGCGCAGCGGCGGGGAACAGATTCTGCGCGGCTACACCGAGTCGGACCTCAACGGCTGCGTGCTGATCATCGCCGCCACCGACGACGAGCCGCTCAATGCGCAGGTGTCCGCCGATGCACGCCAGCGCGGCGTGCCGGTCAACGTGGTGGATGCGCCTGCGCTGTGCAGCGTGATCTTCCCGGCGATCGTCGACCGGTCACCGCTGGTGATTGCCGTGTCCAGCGGTGGCGATGCGCCGGTGCTGGCGCGTCTGATCCGCGCCAAGCTGGAAACCTGGATTCCGCCCACTTACGGGCACCTGGCCGGTTTGGCCGCGCGCTTTCGTCATCAGGTGAAAGGGCTGTTTCCTAACGTTCAGCAGCGTCGGGCGTTCTGGGAAGATGTATTTCAGGGCCCCATCGCCGACCGGCAACTGGCCGGGCAGGGCGCCGAAGCCGAGCGGTTGCTGCGAGCGAAGATCGACGGCGATGCGCCACCCACGACCGGTGAGGTGTACCTCGTGGGCGCGGGTCCGGGCGACCCTGATCTGCTGACCTTTCGTGCGCTGCGTCTCATGCAACAGGCTGACGTTGTGCTGTACGACCGCCTGGTCGCGCCGGCGATTCTGGATCTGTGCCGCCGCGACGCTGACCGCGTCTACGTCGGAAAGCAGCGCGCCGATCACGCCTTGCCGCAGGATCAGATCAACCAGCAGCTGGTGGATCTGGCCAAGCAGGGCAAGCGCGTGGTGCGGCTCAAGGGTGGCGACCCTTTCATCTTCGGCCGTGGCGGCGAGGAAATCGAAGAGCTGGCGGCTCATGGCATTCCCTTTCAGGTCGTGCCGGGGATCACAGCGGCCAGCGGTTGCGCGGCCTATGCCGGCATACCGCTGACCCACCGCGATCACGCGCAGTCCGTGCGTTTCGTGACCGGTCACCTGAAGAACGGCTCCACAGACCTGCCGTGGAAAGACCTGGTGTCGCCATCGCAGACCTTGGTGCTCTACATGGGCCTGATCGGGCTGCCGGTCATTTGCGAACAGTTGATCAAACACGGTCGCTCGGCCGATACGCCGGCTGCGCTGATCCAGCAGGGCACCACGGTCAACCAGCGCGTTTTCACCGGCACGCTGGCCAACCTGCCGCAACTGGTCGCTGAGCATGAGGTTCATGCGCCGACGCTGGTGATTGTCGGGGAAGTGGTGAAACTGCGGGAGAAACTGGCGTGGTTCGAAGGGGCGCAGGCGACCGTTTGATTTCGCCCCAGTCCGTTGGCGGTAAGTAATCAATCGCGGTCGGACGCCAAACACGTACGTCCGCCGAGGGCCCACGTCGGGCGCACAACCCGTAGGAGCCGGCTTGCTGGCGAACGCGGTGGATCAGCGCCACATTCGTACCTGATCCTCCGCAATCGCGGGCAAGCGCGCTCCTACAGTGATTTTGCGGTGAATGATCGAGTGGCTTTCACGCCTTCAACCGTTCTGCAAAATCCCTTTCCCGCTCAAACGCCCGCGATCATGCTTGCCAGTGAAATCCTGCTGCGGGCCTTTTGGCACGACGCCGGTCGGGTTGATGGTGGCATGGCTGCCGTAGTAGTGATGCTTGATGTGTACAAAATCCACCGTCTCAGCCACACCCGGCAGCTGGTACATCTCGCGCACCCAGTGGCTCAGGTTCGGGTAATCAGCAATGCGCCGCAGGTTGCACTTGAAGTGCCCGTGGTACACCGCGTCGAAGCGAATCAGCGTGGTGAACAGGCGCACGTCCGCTTCGGTCAGGTATTCACCCGCCAGGTAGCGTTTCTCGCTGAGCAGTTTTTCCAGCGAATCGAGCTCGGCGAATACTTCGTCAAAGGCCTCTTCGTAAGCACCTTGTGACGTCGCAAATCCGGCGCGATAGACACCGTTGTTCACCGCCGGATAAATACGGTCATTCAGCCGGTCGATCTCGTTGCGCAGCGGCTCCGGGTACAGATCCAGGTGATTGCCGGTCAGGTCATCGAACGCCGAGTTGAACATCCGGATGATTTCCGACGACTCATTGCTGACGATGCGATTCAGCTGCTTGTCCCACAGCACCGGCACGGTCACCCGACCGGTGTAGTCGGCGGTATCGGCGAGGTAGCGCTGGTACATGAAGGTATGGCCATCCAGCGCATCGCCGCTGGAGCCGGTCTGCTTGTCGAACGTCCAGCCGTTTTCCCGCATCAGCCAGCTGACCACGGAAACGTCGATCAGACTTTCCAGCCCTTTGAGCTTACGGACGATCAGCGTGCGATGGGCCCACGGGCAGGCCAGGGAAACGTACAAGTGGTAACGACCGGCCTCCGCCTTGAAGCCGCCTTCACCGGACGGGCCGGGCTGACCATCGCGGGTTACCCAGTTCCGGCGCTTGGCCTGCTCGCGCTGAAAAGCGCCGTCTTTGCTGCTTTCGTACCACTGGTCTTGCCAGCGCCCTTCAACGAGAAGGCCCATGTCTGACTCCAAATTGAGCTGTACCGAAGTACGTTGGAGATGAGTCTAAAGGCAATCGTTCGAACGAATAACGCAAAGACTGGGGAGTAGCTATCGGCTAAATCGATCTGTTCCGATTCGCCCAATATTCCTCGGCTTGCGCGAAGGCTTCAGCCCGTGGCATTCCAAGGCCTCGCAATGCCAGCGCCATGGTTGCGATCAGCGCCAGTTGCGGGTAGCTGTCCTCGATATCACCTTTCCAGATCGCCACCAGATGCTGCGGGTCGAGGGTGGCCGGCTTCACGTGGCGACGGTCCGACAATGCAGGCCATTCTTCGTCCCACGGCTGGCCATCGGTGGTGCCGTACAAGTGGCTGATGGTGTCGGGATTGATCTCGACTTCACCACCGTCGCCCTTGATCACAATGGCGTGGTCGCCGAGCAGGCTGCTGGCGTCGCGATGCACGCCCTGATAGCCAGGATGGAAAATACTCTGCAGCCCGCACCGCGCGCCCAGCGGATTGAGGATGCGCGCCAGCGAGTGGATCGGCGAGCGCAGCCCCAGGGTGTTGCGCAGATCGATCATGCGCTGCAACTGCGGCGCCCAGTCGCCGAGGGGGAAGAACGCGATGTTCTTCTGCTCCAGCGCTTCACCCACCGCTTGCCAGTTGCGGCACAACGGAATGCCCAACAGCTCCAGCAACTGCTCGCTGTACAACCGGCCGGCGGTATGGGCGCCGCCGCCGTGCATCAATACGCGCACGCCATTCTGCGCCAGGCACTTGGCCGCCAGCAGGTACCACGGCAGATGACGCTTCTTGCCGGCGTACGTCGGCCAGTCGATATCGACCTTCAGTGGCGGCGCATGCAGACGCTCGCGCACCGCTTCAGTGAAGCCTGCGAGCTCATCCGGGCTCTCTTCCTTGTGCCGCAGCAGCATCAGAAAAGCACCGAGCTGGGTGTCTTCGACTTTTTCATCGAGCACCATGCCCATGGCTTCCCGGGCTTCGGCGCGGGTCATGTTGCGCGCGCCACGCTTGCCCTTGCCGAGAATACGAACGAAGGGCGCGAAGGGATGCTCGGCAGGGGTTTCGGTGACGAGGGGCGTGAAGTCGGTCATAGGCAATTGGTCGGCTTGGGCAGGCCCGCCAGCTTGGCGGCAAGTTTGGCGGGAGTGCCGTTGAACAGACGATTCAGGTGCAAACTGTTACCCTTGTCGGCGCCCAGTTTCAGCGCGGTGTACTTGACCAGGGGCCGGGTGGCCGGGGACAGCTGAAATTCTGCATAGAACCGGCGCAGCAGTTCGAGAATTTCCCAGTGATCGGGCGTGAGGGCGATGTCTTCCTCAAGGGCGAGGGCTTCAGCGACTGGGTTGGACCAGTCGTGCAGGTCCTCAAGATAGCCGTCCTTGTCCAGCGCGATGCTGCGGCCGTCGACGATAAGCTGTTTCATAGCCACGTGTTGACCTTGTCGTATTGCACCGAGAGCGCAACAAAGCCGGCGTAGTCGACGCGTTCGGCCCAGTCAGGCAGTGCGATGTTTCGAGCGGTGGCGTCATCATCGAGTACGAACAGCTTCAGGCTGCCGGTTTTCGCGCTCAGGGTCTGTGCGGTAGCGGTATCTGCGCGCAACGCATAGGTGGCGTCGCCGCACAGCAGGATCGCGTCATCGCTGCCGAGCACGCGCAGGCAACTGCTCAGGCGCGAGTCGGTGAAAGGGGAATGAGAGAGTACGTGCAGGGTAGCCATCAGATCGTGATCACCTGGTCGTAACGGTCAATGAGCGCGGCGATTTGCGGGTCATCCAGTACCTGAAGCGGTTCGACGCTTAATCCGGTTGGCTGCATCCCGCGCTGATTCAGGCTGGTGCCGCACGCGAACAGGTCTTCCACGCCGAACATCGACAACGCCTGAAGGTTGGCAGTCAGGTCTTTCTGCTGCACCTGGCTGGCGTTCTGCGCCGTCGCCAACTGAAACACGCCGTCGTCCATGAACAGCATGGCCACCGGCAGATCGAACGCGCCGCCGGCCAGGGCAATGTCCAATGCCTCGCGGGCATCCGGACCAGCCCAGGGCGCCTGACGGCTGATGATCAATAATGACTTCGCCACTTTACGGCCCTCCGAAACAGATCAAGCGATCGGCCGCCTGGACCGCGTCGTGCAGCTGACCCAGCCCCGACAATTCCCAGGGTGCCGGCAGGTTCGCCGCCGATCGCGAATAACGCTCCGCTTCTTCAGCATTCAACACGCCCCGGCGCAGGGCCGCTGCAATGCAGACCACGCCGTCGAGGTGGTGGGTGGTAACGAAATCACGCCATTGCGCGGCGGTGTCCGATTCGTCCTGGGGCGACACGACATTGCCGGACGCTGTGTGCACGCCGTCCTGGTAGAAGAACAGACGCACGATTTCATGGCCCTGCGCTAACGCGGCTTTGGCGAACAGCAATGCGCGCCGGGAGGAGGGCGCGTGGGCGGGCGAATGCAGGGCAATGGCGAACTTCATGGGCGGCTCGGTGGGGCGCTGACAGGGAACATGGGCGCAATGATAAAGAATTCATGAACGCCAGACAGCAAAAAGCCCGCCGAAGCGGGCTTTTTGTTGAAGCGGGCAAACTGATCAGTCTTTGCTGCCCATGATGCCGAAGATCTGCAACAGGCTGATGAACAGGTTGTAGATCGATACATACAGGCTGATGGTCGCCATGATGTAGTTGCGCTCACCGCCCTGAATGATCGCGCTGGTCTGGAACAGAATGCAGACCGACGAGAACAGGACGAAGCCGGCGCTGATCGCCAGTTGAAGGCCGCTGATCTGGAAGAACATGCTGGCCACCACGGCCCCGAGCAACACGAAGAAGCCTGCGGTGATGAAGCCGCCGAGGAAGCTCATGTCCTTGCGGGTGATCAGCACGTAAGCCGACAGACCGCCGAAGACCAGTGCCGTCATCGCGAACGCGGAAGCAACGACTTCAGCGCCGCCCTGCATGCCGATGTAACGGTTGAGGATCGGGCCGAGGATAAACCCCATGAAGCCCGTCAGCGCGAACGCCGAGACCAGACCCCACGCCGAATCGCGCAATTTGTTGGTGAGGAAGAACAGACCGTAGAAGCCGATCAACACAACGAAAACGTTCGGGTAACGCACGTGCATCTGTTGTGCAACGAACGCCATGACGCCGCTGAAGGCGAGGGTAAGGGCCAGAAGGCCGTAAGTGTTGCGCAGGACGCGGCTAACCTCTAGCTGCTCGACCTGCACGCGGTTGTTGACTGCGTAATCCTGTTCGCGCATGGCGCTACTCCTGATGGTGAAAATGAAGGGTTTGAAACCTCAAGTTGCAAAGATCATAACAGAGGCGGGGCAGCACGCTAGCCGGAGAGTTTGACAGCTTGTTTCATTACGGTATTATGGCGCCCGCAAAGCGACGGAGGGGTGAAAAACTTCCGACGCCAGATGCTTCGGGGAATTGGCAGAGTGGTTGAATGCACCGGTCTTGAAAACCGGCGAACGTTAATAGCGTTTCTAGGGTTCGAATCCCTAGTTCCCCGCCAAACACAGTAAAAAGCCCTGCTCATGCAGGGCTTTTTCGTTTTCGGGGTTTGGTTGGCGATGGGCTTTGAAGGCCGGGCGTCAGGGCCGCGATGTACTAAAGCCGGAACTTGCCGACCATGTCGTTGAGCCGGACCGCGAGCTTCGACAGCTCGTTGCTTGCTTCCAGCGTCTGCCTCGCGCCCTCGGTGCTTTGCATGGCCAGATCGCGAATACTCACCAGGTTTCTGTCCACATCGCGGGCAACGTGCGCTTGTTCCTCCGAAGCCGTCGCAATCTGCATATTTCGTTCATTGATCTCCAGGACCGCATCGGTGATCAGGCGCAGGGACGTGCCTGCGTCTTTCGCAGAGGTCAGCGTGCTGTAAACCTCCTGTCTGCTTTTGTCCATGGACGCCACCGCAGCGGCAGACCCTGACTGGACCTTGGTGATCATCTGCTCGATTTCCTGGGTAGACAGTTGGGTACGGTGCGCCAGTGCTCGTACCTCATCTGCCACCACAGCAAAGCCTCGTCCTTGTTCCCCGGCGCGCGCCGCTTCAATCGCCGCGTTCAACGCGAGCAGATTTGTCTGCTCGGCGATGGCGCGGATGACGCTCAGCACTTTCGTAATATCGTCAGCCTGACTGGCCAGGGCCTTGACCTGTACCACAGAGTTGTCCACGAGGTCGGCGAGGTTCGTCATCGCCGTCACCGTGTGGACCACCCTGCGGTTGCCCTCTTCAGCAGAGGTGCTGGATGACTGTGCGGCCTCGGACGTTGAGTTCGCATTTCTCGCCACTTCTTCCACTGCCGCACTCATCTCGGTGACCGCAGTGGCTGCCTGTTCGATCTCGCTGTTCTGTTTTTGAAGTGTTCGATCCGCGCTTTCGGTGATTGATGTCATTTCGACGGAAGCGGTGCTCAGTTGGTCGGCCGCCCCCGATATCTCAGTTATCGTGGTCCTTAAATTGCCCGCCATGAGATTGAGCGCAATCATCAAACTGGATATCTCATCCCGGCCCGCCACGGCGAGGACGCCGGAGAGGTCGCCCGTTGCGATTCTCTCCGCGAAGGTCAATGAGCTATAGACCGGCTTTACGATGCTTCGGGTCAGGGCATACGCCAGGCCTATGGTGAGAACCGAAGCACCCAACACAACAGAGACAAGAATCATGATGCTGTGGCTGTAAACCTCTGCAGCGCGATGCCCTGCGCTGACTGCGCTCTGTGAATTGATGTCACGCAGCGTCGTGAGCTCTGCCTGATACTGCGTCGCGGTCTGCGCTTGCTCGGTGTTGGCGAAGTCCAGTGCGGCTTGATGGTCGGATTTACTCAGCGCGATGATGTTTTTGACGCCTGATATGTATTTTTCCATCAGGCCATTTGCTATTTGAAACTGCCTCGTATCTTCTTCGCCAGTGACCAGGTGCGCTCGGTAGTAACTCGTCTTGTCTTCGAGCGTGGCGATGTATTGAAAAATATTGTCGGTGACCTTGCGTTCTGCATCCGAGCCCGTCACCGCTAATAGTCGTATGCTTTCCAGTCGGGTATGCAGCAGTGCAATCTGAATATCGTCGATCACCTGAATGCTGGGAACCACGTCAGTTTCCAGGCTTTGCTCAGTGGCACGCATTTCATCAATTTGAACGTACGCGAATACGCCAAGGCCTAGCAGAATGAGCGTAATAAGACCAAAGCAAAGTAGCGCTCTGGTTGAAATCTTGAGGTTTTGTAGTTGCATGAGGGGTCTCTCCAGAGCTCCGAAGGAAGGCGCTGAGGTCCGTTCCAGCAATCAGCGTGTCTGCCGGATTTTCGATTACTTAAGGGGGGTTAAACGGATAGGCGGGCCTATGGCTATCATGGTCTCGCGTTTGCGCAGTGCTAAATAATCAATTAACTAATTCTTCACTTAACGCTGCGAAGGCATTTGCAAACGCAGCGAGCGCGAGGCGATTATCTGTTCTCGGGCTCTCCCCAAATACCTGCCAACTATCAAGGAACACCATGCCGTTTAAAGACCTGTGCCTGGCATTGCTCGTCATCATTGCGTGGGGTTTGAATTTCATCGTGATCAAATACGGGCTGGATGGCCTGCCGCCGATGTTGCTGGGTGCGTTGCGGTTCACGCTGGTTGCGATTCCCGCCGTGTTTTTCATCCGCCGCCCCAAGCTGCCCTGGTTCTGGCTGCTGGCGTACGGCGCGACCATTTCTTTCGGTCAGTTCGCGTTTCTGTTCGAGAGCATGGCCCATGGCATGCCACCGGGCCTGGCCTCCTTGCTCCTGCAGGCGCAGGCATTCTTCACGCTGCTGTTCGCGGCGATATTCATCGGTGAGAAATTACGCGTGCACAGCGTGTTGGGCTTACTCATCGCGGCTGGCGGACTGACCCTCATCGGCATGGGTACGGGGGCTGCGACCCCTTTGCTGGCGGTCTTACTGGTGTTGTGCGCGGCTTCGATGTGGGCGCTGGGCAATATCATCACGCGCCGGTTCGGCAACGTCGATCTTGTTGCTTTGGTGGTCTGGGGGGCGATCGTTCCGCCGCTGCCGTTTCTCGCCATGTCGTTGTGGCTGGAGGGGCCTGCGCTCATCGAGCATTCGTTGCTTAATTTGGGATGGAGCTCGGTGCTGTCGCTGGCTTACCTGGCCTTCGTCGCTACGCTTTTCGGCTATATCAGCTGGAGCAAGCTGCTGTCTCGCTACCCGGCGGGCAAAGTCGCGCCGTTTTCCCTGCTGGTGCCGGTGGTCGGCCTGAGCTCCTCGGCTTTGGTGCTGGACGAGCGGCTGAGCGTGTTGCAATGCGCGGGGGGTGTGCTGGTGATGTTGGGTCTGACAGTCAATCTGCTCGGACCCAAGCTGTTCAACCGTGGGCGACGAGCGACTGCTTGATGCGGGGCATCAGGGTTTCGCAACGCAAACCAGATTCAGGCAGTTGCGCCGTTCAAGACGGCGCCCCTTCCTATCAGCTTACTGGGGAGCCGGCCCGAAGCGGTTATCGCCTTTCTGACCTTCTGTAGCCAGGAACACGATGTTGGCGAACGGCACAATGAGCCACCAGCCGCTGCGATCAGTGTCGTGCAGTCGGCGAACGCCAACGGCGAGGGAGGGTATCAATAACGCAAGGCTATACACATTCGAGATCATTGAATTGCTGCCGATGATGGCGTCGACAACGGCAAGCGCGATTGAGATCAGGAAGCTGATCAGGAAAAACATCCAGTATTCCTTGCGCCGCGCCCTCCCACTGAACACTGCGTACTTTTTCAAAACGTCTACATACCAGTGAAAAAAACCCGGCTGGGTGGTAACGGCAGCGCTATTGCCGCCGCCTGCGTACGCCAGCTGCGGCGCGCCGCACTGCGGGCACGTGACAGCCCCATCACCGATTTCCTTTGCACAACCACGACAAAATGCCATTTGAATCATCCTTTGATTAATTAACACACAGTCCAACGAAAACAAGCAGCGAGACACCGGATAACACAGTTCCGGCGATGGCCATGCCATAGCCCGGTCTTTTAGTGTTGATAGTGACGATCCCGAGAATCAGGGCGACGACAGAGAGCAGGCCCAGGCCCTGAATCGTCTCTCTGTCCCATTCACTGTCGTCAAAGAGCGCAAGCGTGCACAGGATACTGAGCACGAGCGAGGTGATTGCCATCCAGGGGGAGCCAACGTTTGCAGGGGGGAGTGTTGCTGAGGTGATTTGACTCGCGCCACATTGTGGGCAAGTGACTGCCGTTTCATGCAGCTCCTTTGCACAGCCACGACAAAATACCATTGCCATCTCATTTCCCTATATTAGAAAGGCTTATGGGTGACTGTCGGCACGTCGGCAGAAATCTTTAGAAAAGATTTTTTCCGGGCTCCATCCCCCATCGCCTCCGTGCCTTGCGGATCAGTCGCCGTCTGCCGGCAACTGCTTGAGTCTGTTCAAGCACAGCAGGGCTGTGTCTTTCCCCAAACTCGCCGTCCCATTACCAGATAAAATACCAGAATCAGAAGCGTTATCACCTAATAACGCTTTGCATTACCATTTCTTACAAATGTTGTTACGATCCGCGCCCTCATAGCTTTTCGCCATGCGGAACGTCGCTCGTCAGGGTGTCGTACCGCAGATCAGCACGTCTTAGTCCTCTCCAGGAAGCACCCGATGCTACGTCCCGCCCTGCCAGCCTTGTCGGCACTCGTTGCCCTTGGTTTCTCCAGCCATTCCTTCGCAGCGCCGACGCAGCAGAATTTGCCCGATCAGCCATCGGCAACATCGCTCGCTCAACCGGGCAGTGCCAGCGGCAACTCGGCGCCGGGCGCAGTGGCGTTGGAAGGCTTGAGCATCAACGCCGATTACGGCATCGCGGGGCAGGCGACCACGGAGAGTTCGGGCTCGTATACAACGGGCTCCATGAACACGGCGACCAAGCTGCCGTTGTCCATCCGCGAGACGCCGCAGTCGGTGAGTGTGATCACCCGCCAGCGCATGGACGATCAGGGCATGAACGACCTGAACGACGTGGTGAAATACGCGCCCGGCGTGACGTTGCACCGAACGGCGTCGGACCGTCAGGAGTTTCTGGCGCGCGGTTTCAAGATCGACAACATCATGTACGACGGCCTGCCGAGCAGCATCAGCACCTACACCCAGGACGTGATTTCCGGCGCGGATCTGGCCATGTACGACCGCGTCGAAGTGGTGCGCGGTGCGACGGGACTCATGACTGGCGCGGGCAGCCCGGCAGCGACGCTGAACCTGGTGCGCAAGCGCCCAACCGCCGTGCCACAGGTGAGCGTAACCACCAGCGCCGGCAGTTGGGATCGGTATCGCACCGAGGTCGATGCGTCGAACAAGCTCAATGATTCCGGCACCGTTCGCGGCCGTGTGGTGGCGGCGTACGAAGACGACAAAAGCTTCTCCGATATCCGCCAGAACCAGGGCCAGACCTTTTACGGGATTCTTGAAGCCGACCTGAATGATTCGACAACCTGGACCGTCGGCGCGTCGAAGCAGCGTGACGACAACACCTCGGACTGGGGCGGGCTGCCCAGCGGTCCGAACGGCGAAGACCTGCACCTCAAGCGCTCGACGTTCCTCAGCAACGACTGGTCGTACTGGAACAAAGACAACATCATGTTCTTCACCGACGTCACCCACCGTTTTGACAACGGCTGGTCGGCCAAGCTCGCGGGGCAGAAGATCTGGGCCGAAGCGGATACCTTCTCCAGCTACGTCGGCAACTACGACGGCCTGGGCTTTCAGCAATACCACGGCAAGTACCGCGACGACGATGACCAGACCAACCTTGATGCGTCCCTCAGCGGGCCGTTTCAGATGTTCGGTCGCGAGCATGAAATGGTCGTGGGGGTGAGCCACCGGCAGGAGAAGTTTCACCAGTGGGGCGGCTGGACCGACGGCACGCCGATCGACCTCTACAACCCGACCCACTCAGTGACCAAACCTGACGTCGACACCAGCCTGTACGAAACCCGCAACGCCGCCACCGAAGAAGGCGTTTACGCCGTGGCACGCCTGAACCCCATCGACCCGCTGCACGTCATCCTCGGCAGCCGCGTCAGCTGGTATGACTATGACAACCGCGTCGGCAGTGGTGATTACAAGGTGGTCCGCGAGGTCACCCCGTACGCCGGCGTGATCTACGACCTGAACGACACTTACTCGGCCTACGCCAGCTACACCGAAATCTTCAAACCGCAGACCGAGATGGATTCATCGCGCTCGGTGCTGAAGCCGATGACCGGCAAGAATTACGAGATCGGCCTGAAGGGCGAATACTTCGACGGCGCGCTGAATGCGTCGGTGGCGCTGTTTGAAATGGAGCAGGAGAACCGCGCCTATCTGGTCCAGGACCAGATTCCACCAATTGCCCGAGCTTCCCGGCGTCCAGCTGCTACGGTGCAGCGGGCAAAGTGCGCAGCCACGGGATCGACACCGAACTGAGCGGCGCGCTGACGCCGGACTGGCAGTTCTCGGCGTCCTACACCTACGTGCTGAGCCAGTTTGTTGAAGACGGCACCAAAAGCAACGAAGGCAAACTGTTTGCCCCCGAGCAGCCGAAGCATCTGTTCAAAGCCGCGACCAGCTACACCTTGCCGGGCGAGCTGCACAAATGGCGAGTGGGGGCGGACGTGCTGGCCCAGAGCAAGACCTTCAACCGCGTTGGCGACGGCCAGGCGGATCAGGACGCTTACCGCATCGTCGGCCTGATGGCCGGCTATAAGCTGGACGAGCACTGGGACGGCCGGGTCAACGTCAACAACCTGTTCGACACCCGCTACTGGCAGGGCATTCCGAACGCGTCGGGGACCGGCGTTTACGGCGACCCGCGCAACCTGATGTTCTCGGTGAAGTGGACGCTCTGATCACTCGCCACCTTTCCCATTGAGCGCCGTTTGATCGCCCTCTGCTGCGATCAAGCGTCCTCATCCTGACCTTCTGTCAGCAAATCAAGTCCAGCCACGGGCTCGATCAACTGCGCACCCTCGTTGCGTACATTCCCGACCTCCTTGCCCACGGCGTGCCAGTGGAAATCGCTGACCGGCCGGCAGCCTTCCTGCGCGATTTGCGTGAGCCGTGACGCCGGTGTCTGCGGGTCGACCCATTCCCGGGCCAACTCTGGCGTCAGCACCAGTGGGCGGCGGTCGTGGATGTCGAGCATGCCGGCATCGCTGGCGGCGGTGATGATGACGAAGCCGTCGCGTTCGTCCGGCTCAAGGCCAGGCCTGACTTGTCCCAGCGCGGCGAAGTACATCGGGTCTTGGTCTTTCAAATGAATGAAGTAGGGCTGTTTGCGCTTCGAATCGTTCGGGTTTTTGACCCACTCATACCAGCCATTGGCCGGTGCCAGGGCGCGACCGTTCGGCCACAGGTCCTTGAAGAACTTGCCCGTCATCACCGTTTCGACCCGCGCGTTGATCGGGTCGGGCCGTTTGCCTTTTGCCCAGTGGGGCGACCATCCCCAGCGCACCTTGTCTACGCTCAGGCCGTCAGCCACCGGGCGGATGATCTCGACACGGGTGGTCGGCGCCACGTTGTAACGTTCGATCGGCCAGAGATCGTAGCCGTTGATCACTAGCTGCTCTGGCGCAAGCGTCTTGAGGTAATGGTCCATTGGCTCGTAGATCGAGTAGCGTCCGCACATGTGTCACCCGTCGAATTTTTCTGCTTACCAGATTGACCGCGCACGGCTGAGAACGTTAACTGTATATACGTACAGTTAACAAACACAAGGTCAGTCTCATGAGTGTCACCATCCTTGGCCGGTTGTCGGCGGCGGGCGAACGGTTTCCCCTTTATGCCTTTCAAGTGCCGGCGGGCTTTCCCTCGCCGGCGGCCGATCACATCGAGCGGCACATCTCGCTGGACGAGCTGTTCGACATCCGCGCGCCCCATGTCTATCTCGTGAAAATAGAAGGCGACAGCATGCAGGGCGCGGGCATCTATTGCGGCGATCTGGTGATCGTCGACCGCAGCCTCTACGCCGAGCATGGCGACATCGTCATCGCCGCGCTGAATACCGAGCCGGTCTGCAAGCGCCTGCACATGCGCGGTAACGAGGTCATCCTCAAGTCCGAGAACAGCAAGTACCCGCCGCGCTATGTCATGGAAGGCGACGAGCTGTTGATCTGGGGCGTGGTGAAATACAGCGTTCGCGATCACGACAAGGTGATGCATTCGTGATGAAGAGGCCTTCTATATAAAGAAGGGGTGGAGAGGGTGTGGACGCACGGGCGTGTTGGAACCATTCAGGCGCCCGTGCCACACAGCATAAACCTCTCAGGATGACCTCCAATGCCGCCTGCCTTCCGCCCGTACTCGGGCGCTTTGCGTGTCGTTCGTCCGATGCGCATTGCTTCACTGACTGTCGCGATGTTGTGTGCCGGTTGCCAGTCTTACGGCCCGCCCGAGGCCACGACCGAACGCACGCCGCGCCTGGTGGCAGGGCTCAATCGCAGCGTTGAGCCAGTGGCGTATTCGCGGCTGACGCAACCCTACGACGGCAGTGATATCTGGCAGCGCATGGGGCAGGATTTCCGCCTGGCCGACGACAACGGCGTCAACGAGCGCATTGTGCGGCAGCGCGACTGGCTGCTGGGCAACGCGGGTTTCATCCGCAATGCCAGTCAGCGGGCCAGCCCGTATTTGCACTTCATCGTCGAAACCCTCGATCAGCGCGCGATGCCGGCGGAGCTGGCCTTGTTGCCGATCATCGAAAGCGCCTACAACCCCAAAGCCAATTCGATCCGTAACGCGGCAGGGCTGTGGCAGTTCATGGCCGCCACCGGGCGCGATTTCGACCTGCGTCAGACCGCCTGGTATGACGGTCGGCGGGATGTGGTCGCGTCCAGCAAAGCGGCGATGGATTACCTGACGCGTCTGCACACCCAGTTCGGCGGCGACTGGCTGCTGGCGATGGCGGCCTATAACGCGGGGGAGGGCACGGTGAGCCGGGCCATTGACGCTAATCAGCGCAGAGGTCTGCCCACCGATTACTGGCACTTGAGCTTGCCAAAGGAAACCCAGGATTACGTGCCGCGCCTGCTGGCGCTGTCGTTGCTGGTGCGCGAACCCGAGACCTATGGCGTGAAGCTCAGTCCGGTGGCCAATGCGCCGTATTTCACGGTGCTGGAGCTGGCGCGGCCGGTGGATCTGGAGCGCCTCGCCACCAGTGCCGGCATTGATCGTTCGGTGCTGTTAAACCTCAATCCGGCCTTTCTGCGCAAAAAAACCGCAGATGGACCCTCCCGCTTGCTCGTGCCTCGCGACCAGTTCGAGCAGCTTTCCGCCACGCTGGGCAAAATGACCGACGACGTCATGCACGGTAACGAGGCACTGGCGGTCAGTACTGCCACCTCGTCAGCGGGCATTGTTCGCCCCTGACACCACGCTTCACCTGCGCGATTGTCCGCTTCGGGCCCATTTTTGGCAGTAATGGACCCGCGTTGTGTCGGCCCGGATACACGCACACGACCCTCGTTTCGGCCTGCAATCTGGCCGTGCGAGTTGAGGCAGACATATTCACGAAATCGATTAACGAAAATTTCACTAAACTTTCGCGCGTTGTGTAAAAGCGCTGATACACAGTCGCGATTCGCCGCTTAAGACACAAATTGAAACATCCGTCGCAGAGGACCGATCAGTGCTTTGTTCTGCCTGTCCACGCCTGACAAGTAGCAGCAACGCGCAATCGCTAGTTGGATCCGATAAACGAATCAGTGTAGACGCGCAAACCTTTGCCTTAGATTTTTGGATCCTCGACATCACCCCCGGCAAGTCAGACCCTTTAAATTCAAGGGGTCTGGACCTATACGCCGGAGTACAGTAAATCATGTTCGGAAAACCGAGTTGGAATAGTCGGATTTCCGAACGTACTTAAACTAATGACCTTGATCATTTAACGATTGGCCATGTCAGTGTGTGGCAACTTTCAGAAGGCACAGGCCGTTATATAAGTTTTAATCATCGTTGGTGGATGGCCGTGACGTGAAACTTGGTGGTCTCCCTTGAAAAGGGGTGGAGTGTTTAATAGAGGAGAGAAGAGGGGCGTTATTAACGCGGTGAGGAGAGTCGCCATATTAACAACTAAGTTCCGTGATCAGAGGTGAAGGGGAGCGGGCAAGCGGGACGACGGGCACGGAGTGCACCATGGCAGAGCATAACTCAATGATTGTTAAGCTATTGTGATGCAGGCGCCAGGCCGGCCGGGCCCTTGGCGGCCCGCATAAGTCATCGTCCAGTCGGGGGCAAGGGGTAATTTTAAATAGTCGTTTGAATGTTTTGCGGATAATTAGTTGTGATCGTCAATAAAGTCAAAGTGCTATCACTGAAGCGTTGTGAAGTAGGTCTCACAGCGTTGGGGAACTAAATTTAATTATTGCTGCCTTTGGAATGCGTGGTATTAATAATTCGCTTGCTCCCACTACGAGAGGTATCGATGAAAGAAGAAATCGATGTAAGCGACTGTCCGTGTCAGCCTGAAAATGTGGCGCTGGATATCCAGCAGATCGCATTGAATACTGCAAACCTGAGTATGGATTTGCTGCTGTGTGGGGAGACAGGAACAGGCAAGGACACGCTGGCCAAACGTATTCATGACTTGTCCGGTCGGACAGGTTCTTTCATCGGCATGAACTGCGCGGCTATTCCGGAATCCCTGGCGGAAAGTCAGCTGTTCGGGGTTGTGAACGGCGCGTACACCGGCGTCAGTCGGTCCCGCGAGGGGTACATCGAAGCGGCCTGTGGCGGCACCCTGTACCTGGACGAGATCGACAGCATGCCGCTGAGCCTGCAGGCCAAGCTGCTGCGGATTCTGGAAACCCGCGGTATCGAGCGATTGGGTTCAACCGACTTCATTGCGGTGGACCTTCGGGTCATCGCCTCGGCGCAGCGCCCTCTGGATGAACTCGTGGAACAAGGGCTTTTTCGTCGCGACCTGTTTTTTCGGCTCAATGTGCTGACCATTCAAATGCCAGCTTTGCGCAAGCGTCGCGAACAGATTCTGCCGTTGTTCGACCAGTTCACCCAGGAAGTTGCCGCCGATTTTGGCTGCCCGGTGCCCGAGCTGGACAATCGCCTGGTGCAGCTGCTGCTTAGCCACTCCTGGTCGGGGAACATTCGCGAATTGAAGTCCGCTGCCAAGCGTTTCGTGCTGGGTTTCCCGCTGCTGGGCGGCGATGCCCCTCCGGATCGCGACCAGGAAACGGGGCTGAAGACCCAGCTGCGGGTCATCGAAAGGATGCTCATTGAAGACGCACTCAAGCGTCACAAACACAGCCTCGACGCTGTGATGCAGGAGCTCGAGATTCCCCGGCGCACGCTGTATCACCGGATGAAGGAGCTGGGGATGAACGATGCGGAAGAAGCGGTCCTGATTTAGTGGGACCGGCTTTAGCCGGGAAAGCGTCAGTCGTCACACCACAAATCTGGTGACGCTCACACTGGCCTCTTCCCGGCTAAAGCCGGTCCCACTCACCTCGCAGCCAATCTCGCGCAGCCAATGTCGCGTAACCCTGAAATACCAGAGGTCGTGGATGAGTGTGTACGAGTTATTCGATGAGCAACTGGAGGACGACCATCAGGTGCCTAACCTGCGCGTGGTCGCCCGCAGTCTCGGCCAGTTGGGGATCGACCTGCTGCTGTCAGGCGAAACCGGCACTGGCAAGGACACCGTCGCCAGCCGGATCCACGCGCTGTCCGGTCGCAAGGGCCGGCTGGTGGCGATGAACTGCGCGGCGATTCCAGAATCCCTCGCCGAGAGCGAATTGTTCGGTGTGGTCAGTGGTGCCTACACCGGTGCGGATCGGGCGCGGGTCGGCTACATCGAAGCGGCCCAGGGCGGCACGTTGTACCTCGACGAGATCGACAGCATGCCCCTGAGCCTGCAAGCCAAGCTCCTGCGGGTGCTGGAAACGCGGTCCGTCGAGCGGCTCGGCTCGACAACACCCATTGCCCTGGATGTCTGCGTTATCGCCTCGGCCCAGCGCTCCCTCGACGAGATGGTCGAGCAGGGGCGTTTTCGCCGTGATCTGTATTTCCGCCTGAACGTATTGACCGTCACCCTGGCGCCGCTGCGCGAGCAACGGGCGCGCATCCTTCCGCTGTTCACCCGTTTCGCCGAAGCGGCGGCGCAGGAATCGGGTATTCCAGTGCCCGAGACCACGGGCGTGCTGCGCCACGTCCTGCTTAACCACGACTGGCCGGGCAACATTCGCGAACTGAAATCAGCGGCCAAGCGTCACGTCATGGGCTTTCCGCTGCTGGGCGGGGAGGCCGGCGAGGAGGGCGAATCATCGGGCCTGAAATCGCAGTTGCGGGTCATCGAAAAAGCGCTGATTCAAGCCGCGCTCAAGCGCCACAACAACAGCGTCGAGGCCGTGAGCCAGGAACTCGACATCCCCCGTCGCACGCTCTATCACCGCATGAAAGAACTCGACGTCTGACCTGCTTGCCCCCGCTGTTTCTGGCGACACACCCTCCGTTTACACAGCCAGATCCGCAGCGTCCCCGCCTATCCCGAATTTTATTGAGCAACTGGCGGAACCGATCCTGACGTCCGCGCCACCCATTGGCACCAAGCACTTTCGCTGGTGATGACTCAGGAGTGTTCGACATGAATCCAATCTCAATGGTCGGTGGCTTCGCCAACAGCGCGATCAACGCGGGCGGGCAAGTGGCTCAGCAGGCAGCCAGCGCTGTGACCAACGTCAAACAGGAAAGCAATATCACCGACGCTGCCGGTCCGTCCAAAGCCGAATCCGCACAAAGCGCCGCCACCGAAAAGGCCGATGCGAGCCAGGCGCGCCTGATCGCGATGCAGACCGACGCTGACATCCGCAAGCAGACCAACGACGTCCTCAGCGCTATCCGCTCCGGCAAGGAAGACAGCGCCAACAAGGCGATCAGTGCCGAGGCGCAGAACGCCAAGGGCATCAGCTACTGATCGGTCCGAGCGCCCCCTGAAAAAGGGGGCATCCACCTGAGGAGGGAGGTTTCATGCTAAGTCTCAATGCCAATACCAATCCGATGCAAAACCTGCACATCGGCACCGTGGCTTCCCAGCCAGCGCTGGGCGGCGACAAGACCCCGCAATCGCTCAAGGACGTCATCGATCAGCTCGCTCAGGCGCTGACCAAAGGCGGGCATCTGGACAAGGAATCGCCGCTTGGCCAGATGGTCGGCAAGCAGATGGATAAGAACAACCCGTTGGCGTCCTTGATCGGCGGCAATCCGGACATGATCAAGGCTGCGCTGGGCGACCTGATCAAAGACAAACTGGGCGACAACTTTGGTGCTGCCGCCGATGCAGGTCAGGCGGGTGCCGGCGCGCCTGACCTGATGTCGCAGACTCTAAACGGTCTGGCCAAGGCGTCCCTGGATGATCTGCTGACCAAGACGGACCAGGGCACGACCTTCTCCGAGGACGACATGCCGCTGCTGAAAAAAATCGCCGAATTCATGGACCAGCGCACAGCACAGGATCCACAGAAATTTCCGGCGCCTGACTCGGGCTCCTGGAAGAACGAGCTCACGGCCGAGGGTGACAACTTCCTTGACGGCAAAGAGACCGCTGACTTCCGTTCTGCGCTCGACTCTCTGGGCGGTCAACTCGGTCAGCAACAAAACGGCCTCAGTGATGCCGGCGGCGGATCGCCACTGGGTAACCCAGTCGGCAACCTGTCACCGACTGATCCATCGGGCGGCGCTGCGCAGACTCCGAACAGCGTGAATCAAGACCTCGGCCAACTGCTGGGCGATCTGCTGCAGAAGGGCGTCAACGCCAGCGTCGGCGGCGGCCTCGGCACCCCGATGAACGACGCGTCTCAGTCCGGCGGTGCCAGCAATAGCGTGACCCAAGACCTGGGGCAACTGCTCAGCGGCCTGATCAAAAAAGGCCTGGAAGCTGAACAGAACGGTGCCGGCGTCAATGGCGCAGGTGGGCAAAACCCGTTCGCCCAGCACGATCAGCAAAACATGCTGGCCCAGGCCGCTTCCGCCCTTGTCTCGGCATTGGTGGGCGGCGGCAGCAGCACCAGCAACACAAGCAGCAGCCTTTCCTGAACCCAGCTGCGCCCTCGACACCGTCTGCCGGAGAACCCCCGTGACCCTTTCCAATGTCAACCAACTCAAATCGCCGTCCACCGATCTTGAGCCGCGCCTGGATCAGGGATTGGTCAGCGGGCCTTCGCAGGCGGACGTCGATCTGTTCAACGCCGCCATGCGCCCTGAAATGTCGATGCAGCAGAGCCATTTGTCCGAACAGATCGCCAGTGCGCTGTCGGACCGTCTTGGCGCCACCGACAAGCTGTCGCAGCAAGCGGCACGCAAGATGAAACGGGCGTCCACCACCGACGACCCGCTGGAAATTTCCCAGATGAGCCGGTCACTGTCGCAGTACTCGCTGCAGATGGCGCTGACCACCAAAGTCGTCAGCAAGAGCGCCCAGGCCCTCGATAAACTGACCAACCTGCAGTAGAGGCATGCCGTGAAATACCTGACTGCGGGACTGATCTGCCTGATGCTGCTGCTCAGCGGGTGCAGCGATGACACGGACCTGTTCACCGGGATGTCCGAGCAGGATTCCAACGACGTGATCGCCAGCCTCGCCGACCAGCACATCGACGCGCGCAAGCGCAGCGAGAAGACCGGAGTGGTCATCAGCGTGCCGACCGCCGAGATCAATCGCGCGGTGCGGATCCTCGACGCTGCCGGCCTGCCGCGTCGTTCTCGCACCAGCCTGGGTGAAATCTTCAAGAAGGAAGGGGTGATTTCCACGCCGCTGGAAGAGCGCGCGCGGTACATCTATGCCTTGTCCCAGGAGCTGGAAGCGACGCTGTCGCAGATCGACGGGGTGATCGTCGCCCGCGTGCATGTCGTGCTGCCCGAACGCATCGCGCCGGGCGAGCCGGTGCAGCCTGCGTCGGCGGCGGTGTTCATCAAACACACCTCAGCCCTCGACCCCGACAGCGTGCGCGGGCGTATTCAGCAAATGGTCGCCAGCAGCATTCCCGGCATGTCCGGCGAGCCGCTGGACTCGAAGAAATTCGCCATCGTGTTCGTGCCGGCGGCGGAGTTTCAGGACACCGAACGGCTGGTGAATTTCGGGCCGTTTCTGGTCGACAGCGGCAACCTCGACTTCTGGAATCGCATGCTGTGGCTCGCGCCGTTCGCCGCGCTGCTGTTGATTGCCTTGATCGTACTGGTGCTGCGTGGCGACTGGCGTGACGCGCTGTTGCAACGCATCGGCCTGCGCCGCGGTGCCCGGACGAGCATGCCGGTGCGGGCGTAATGCTCAGCGCCGAGGAGCACTGGATTCGCTGGTGGTGTGCGCCCTGGCAATGGGCGCATGCCGACTGGATCGACGTGTTCGCCGACCATTGCGGCGTGACACGCGAGGATTGCGCCGAGCTGCTGGGCACCCGCCACACTGTCTTTCTGCACAGCGTCGGCGTGGTCCCGAGCCAACCGCCGCCGCCCGTTGAATCGCTGATGCAATGGCTGCAGCTTGATGACGCCCAGCAGCAACAGGCGTTGTCCCTGGCGGGCCGGATCTGCTTTGGCCAGGGCGGGCAGGCGGGTGCTGATGACGCCGGGCACATGCATGAGCCCTGGTGCCGCGCGGTGGCCAAGGCGTTGCGGCCCGGCTTATGGCTGGACGCCTCGGTGAATGATGCGCGCACATTGCTGGCGGCGTGGGCGGGCGAGCCTTGCTGGTCGCGGCTGCGCCTGTCGTGGGCGCCGGATGCCTTGCCGCCACCCTGCGCCGAGCTCCCCGAGAACAAGCTGCAAACCCTGTGGCACTCGGTGTTATGGCGGGTGACGACGCCTTGATGATTGCGGTTACCTCATTTTCCCTAAGGAGCTGAACATGCTCGCCAAGCGTCGTCTCGTGTTGTCTTCATCCGCTGTGCTGGTCACCAACATCCTCCGTCGTGAAGACCTGGCTGGTACCGTGCTCGCCGCTGAAGTGCTGGACAATGCCCGGGCAGAAGCCGAGCAGATTCTGGCCGCTGCCCACGCTCAGGCGCAGCACGAAAAGGATCAGGCGCTGGCGCAATTCTGGGACAGTGCCAACGGTTTTCTGCAGCAACTGGAACAGCAGCGGCAGGCATTGGCCGAAGAGTCGATGGAGGCCGTGGAAGCTTTGCTCAACGAGGCCCTTGCCGAATTGCTCGACCAGACCACACTCGCCGAGCGCAGCCGCGCGCTGATGAGAAATCTCGCCGCCGGCCAGACCGTCGAAACCAAAGCGGTGCTCAGCGCCCATCCCGACATGCTCGACAGCCTCGGCGAGTGGTTGTCGGCCAGTCGATTCGCTGATCACTGGCAGCTCAAGGCCGACCCGGCGCTGGCGCCGCAGACCCTGCGCCTGAGCGATGCCAACGGCGCGTTCGACATCGACTGGGACAGCCTGCGCCGCGGGCTCGCGGGCCCTTCGACGCATTCATGAGCTTTTCTTGACCCGGTTGTGACGGTTCATGGAACCGGAGCGGCCGCAGGTTCCACTCAGGGGGTGAATCCCTTAGTTGGAGCCACCGGCATGATCAGTTTCAAATCCCTGCAAAACCACCTCGATCACTCCTATTCCCGCGCCCAGGACGACATGCAGGACGCCGCCGAAACCGCCTCGGAAAGCGGCAGCATGGAAGACTTTCAGGCGTTCAGCGATGCCTCGCAGCAGACCAACGTTGCCAACATGATTCTCAACGAGGGGCTGCGCGCCAAGCACGGCATCACCAAAGCGATCATCGATGGAATTCAGTGAATTCAGCGCGATCCTCGCTCAGTGGTGCGAGCGCCGTCCGCTCGCGCCGCTGGACTGCTGGATCGACGACGCCAACGCGCGACTGGCGGTGTCGGGCAATGGCATTCGCCTGAGCCTCGATGTGCTTGATCCCTATGACGGCAGTGACCCTCAACGCCTCGACGCCGTGCTGACTCAGGGCGGCGCCGGGGTGGCCTGTGCCTGTGAGGGCGGACTGGCGATCGACCCCGACACCCGCTGCGTGGTGTTGGTCAGTTGGATTCCCGACCCCTGTAATCCCACGCAACTGCTTGAACGTCTGGAGCGCCTGGCCAATCAGCGCGCCGCGATGCTCAGCCTCATGCAGACCTCGATTCGCGGCGCGACCGCCTCGGCGTCCCGCTCGACCCTCAAAACCTGGCAACCGGGAGTGTGAAATGCGCAAGGCCTTAATGTGGTTGCCTTTGCTGATGATCGGCATCGGCGCGCCGGCGCTGGCAGCGGTGCCGGACGCCTGGAAACACACCGCCTACGCCTACGATGCGCGGCAGACCGAACTGGCGACTGCGCTGGCAGACTTTGCCAAGGAGTTCGGCATCGGCCTGGACATGCCGGCGATGCCGGGCACGCTGGACGGGCGCATTCGTGCGCAGAACCCGCAGGAATTCCTCGACCGGCTGGGTCAGGAGCATCACTTCCAGTGGTTCGTCTACAACGAAACCCTGTACATCAGCCCGACCAGCGAGCAGACCTCGGCGCGCATCGAAGTGTCGCCGGAAGCGGTCGATGACCTGCAGCAGGCGCTGTCCGATGTCGGCCTGCTGGACAAGCGCTTCGGCTGGGGCGCATTGCCCGACGAAGGCGTGGTGCTGGTGCGCGGTCCGGCCAAGTACGTCGACTTCGTGCGCAGTTACAGCAAGAAGGTCGAGGCGCCGGAAAAAGCCGAGAAGCAGGACATCGTGGTCCTGCCGCTGAAGTACGCCAACGCCGCCGACCGCACCATTCGTTATCGCGATCAACAGCTCACTGTCGCCGGCGTCGCCAGCATTCTTCAGGAACTGCTGGAAAGCCGCTCCCGGGGCGAGTCCATCAACGGCGTCAACCTGCTGCAAGGGCAGGGCGGCGCAGGGGGATCTGCGGGCGGCGGCACCACGTCCTCGGGCCTGAATTACGGCGGCATGCAAAGCCAGGGGTTTGACACCGGCGCCATCGAACAGGGGCTGGATAAGGTGCTGGGTGCCAAGGGCAAACGCGGCGGTTCCTCCAGCGAATCGGCGAGCCGTTCGAAAATCCGCGTCAGCGCCGACGTGCGCAACAACTCGGTGTTGATCTACGACCTGCCCAAGCGCCGGGCGATGTACGAGAAGCTGGTCAAGGAACTGGATACACCGCGCAACCTGATCGAGATCGACGCGGTGATTCTCGACATCGACCGCAACGAGCTGGCGCAGCTGTCCAGCCGCTGGAATTTCAAGGGCGGCAGCGTGAGCGGCGGCGCCAACCTGTTCGACCAAGGCACCAGCACCACGCTGTTCATTCAGGACGCCGGCAAGTTCTCGGCGGATCTGCATGCCCTCGAAGGCAACGGCGCGGCGTCGGTGATCGGCAATCCTTCGATCTTGACCCTGGAGAACCAGCCGGCGGTGATCGACTTCAGTCGCACCGAGTACCTCACCGCCACCTCCGAGCGGGTCGCGGACATTGTGCCGATCACGGCGGGCACCAGCTTGCAGGTTATTCCGCGCTCCCTGGACCAGAACGGCAAATCCCAGGTGCAACTGATCGTCGACATCGAAGACGGCCAGATCGACACCTCGCAAATCAACGAAGACCAGCCGTCGGTGCGCAAGGGCAACGTCAGCACCCAGGCGGTGATCGCCGAGCATGGCTCGTTGGTCATCGGCGGATTCCACGGGCTGGAAACCACCGACAAGGTCAACAAGATCCCGTTGCTGGGCGACATTCCGGTGATCGGCAAACTGCTGTTCCAGTCCCGCAGTCGCGAGCTGAACCAGCGTGAGCGCCTGTTCATCCTGACGCCGCGGCTGATCGGCGATCAGATCAACCCGGCGCGCTACGTACAGAACGGCAACCCCCACGATGTCGATGAGCAGATGAAGCGCATCAAGGAGCGCCGCGACGGTGGTGAACAGCCAACCCGCAGCGACGTGCAGAACGCCTTCACCCAGTTGCTCGACGGCGTCACCCCGGTGGGCTTTAACAGCGGCGAGACCCTGCCGTTCGAAGCTGACAGCCTGTGCGATCCGGGTATTGGCCTGACCATGGATCGCCAGCGTTCGCAGTGGTTTACCCGCAAGGATTGGGGTGTCGCGGTGGTCGTGGCGCGCAACACCACCAGCAAGCCGGTGCGCATCGACGAAAGCCGCTGCGGTGGTCGCTGGGTGATGGGTGTCAGCGCCTGGCCCCATGCGTGGCTGCAGCCGGGGGCGGAGAGTGAAATCTACATCGCCCTGCGCCAGCCGCAGGTGTCGAGCAAGGCCAAACAGAACCGACCTTCGCTGCTCAAGGGGGCTACACGATGAACCTGCGCGGTTTGCTTTTGCTGTTTCTGGTGGCCGCCACGTTGGCGGGGTGTGCCACCCATGGGTGCTCGGGTTATTCGTGCAAGCGGCCGGATTCCAATGACCGGGAGCTGGTGATCTGGTGGCCGCCGGACATGCGGCAAGGGATTGATGAGCGTGACCATGAGCAGGATTTTACTGTGGTGCCATTGAAGGACTGAGCATGATTCGGGTATCGGAAAAGTCAGCGTTTTACGCCCACGTCGCCGCCGAGCGTGCGGCGATCTGGCCGGTGGCAACGGGCGTGGCGTTTGTCAGTCGACGTGAGCACCGGGACTGGGGCATCGCGCTGCATATAGAGGGCCGCGCCTTGCGGCCGGAGCAGTTGCGCGATGCGTTGGAGCGGCGGTTTTCGCAGGCGGAGTTGTTCAACGATTTCTTTTTGTTTTTGGATGTGCAGCGGGATTTTGTGGTCTGGCATGCGGTGCCGGATGCGCAGGGGGCGGGGGTGAGTCTGGACAGTATTCGTCGGCAGGAGCTGGAGCTGGCGGGGTTGGGGCATCTCAGTGATGCTTTGCAGTAATTCAAGATCAAGAGCCTCGGCCTAACGGCCTCGTGTTTCGCCTTCGGCGAGTTACTTGGAAAAGCACCCCAAGTAACCAAGGGTGCCTGCTCCTGGTTAGGCCCTTCCTTCGTCAGGGTTCCTTCACTCCGGTCTCGCTCCGTGGGCCCGCCGCCATCCGCCATCCATGGCGGGGGGCGGCTCTCGCGGCATCCATGCCGCTCGGCCCACTGCGCGAAACCTGCGTTCAGCCTGCACCCAAGTCGCGTTCTGCGGTGTCTGGACTTTTTGCGTAGGAAGATCAAGAGCAGAGCAACAGCTTCCCGGCTGAAGCCGTTTCTACGGGGGCGCCGCCGGTTTCAGTGACTGCACGCGTTGCTTTTTAGTGGGACCGGCTTTAGCCGGGAAGAGGCCCGTCCAGGCGCTGATGATCGTTCCCCACGCTCCGCGTGGGAATGCATCCCGTGACGCTCCGCGTCACTTCCCCAGGCCTGAATGCGCGTCGTATGAGGGACGCGGAGCGTCCGGGGCGGTGTTACCACGCGGAGCGTGGGAACGATCAGGAGATCAACAGCAGAGGTAATCCCCTGTAGGAGCGCGCTTGCCCGCGATGGCGTCCTGTCAGCCTCATCTATGCAGCTGACCCACCGCAATTCGCGGGCAAGCGCGCTCCTACAACTGATCTTCATCAAGCCGGCTGATTTGGCGTCGACTCAGCAATCGCGTAGCTCAAAGCTGATCGTTCCCACGCTCCGCGTGGGAATGCCTCCTGTGACGCTCCGCGTCACCTCCCCAGCCCTGAACGCGCGTCGTCTGCGGAATGCGGGGCGTCTGGGGCGGCGTTACCACGCGGAGCGTGGGAACGATCAGGAGATCAACAGCAGATGTAATCCACTGTAGGAGCGCGCTTGCCCGCGATGGCGTCCTGTCAGCCTCATCTATGCAGCTGACCCACCGCAATTCGCGGGCAAGCGCGCTCCTACAACTGATCTTCATCAAGCCGGCTGATTTGGTGTCGACTCAGCAATCGCGTAGCTCAAAGCTGATCGTGCCCACGCTCTGCGTGCGAATGGATTCTGTGACGCTCTGCGTCACTTCCCAGGCCTGAATCGGCGTCATCGTCGTAGCTGGCGGAATGCATTTTTCTGTAGGAGCCGCCGGGGTGGCGCTCCACCTTGCTGGCGAACGCGGTGGGTCAGGTACGAATATATCGACTGACAGAATGCATTCGCCAGCAAGCCGGCTCCTACAGTGTGGACTGGGTACAGTCAGTAGGACCGGCTTCAGCCGGGAAGCTTTTGATCTGCACCAGATCTGCTTTTGATCTTGATCTTCATACACAAAAATCCCAGTCACCGCCGAACGCGACTTGGGTGCAGGCTGAACGCAGGTCTCGCTTCGTGGGCCGAGCCGCATGGATGCGGCGAGAGCTGCCCCCCGCCATGGATGGCGGATGGCAGCGGGCCCACGGAGCGGGACCGGAGTGAAGGAACCCGACGAAGTCGGGCCCAACCAGGAGCAGGCACTTTTGCTTACTTTTGGTGCTTTTCAAAAGTAAGTCGCCGAAGGCGAAACAGTCTGCCCCCAGGCAGACGCTGTTGATCTCGATCCTGATCAAACATCGTCTATACGAATGACTTCGTCCGTCACTTCCTCAAGCTGCCGCACGATCTGATAAATATTCGCCACCGCCAACAGCGTCGTCCTCGGGATGTACTTGCCCGCCTTGACCTTATAAAGCGTCCGCGCCAGCCAGATACTCTGCACCACCGGAATCCCTGCCTTCTTCGCCCGCGCAATCAACGCCAGCGCCTCATCATCCTCACCCTTACAGTGAATCTGCGGCAGCGGCGTCGTGCCCGGACGGTAATACAGCGCCACCGCATAATGCGTCGGATTCACCACCAGCATGTCCGCATCCTCTACCGGCTTGGCCGGCGCGGTCGGTGCCTGGTTCAACAACTCATGGGCCAGTTGCCGACGATGCCCCTTCACATGGGGGTCACCCTCGGCCTGCTTGTATTCCTTCTTGATGTCCTCATGGCTCATCCGCAGCTTCTTCGCGTGGAAGTACTTCTGCAGCGCAAAATCCACCGCGCCGATCACCAACAGCAACCCCAGCGTCGCCCGCAAGATGTGCCGGAACACCTGCAACAGCGCATGCCAGTACGTCGTCAGGTCGGTGCTCGAGAGCAAAATCAGCGTGCCCAGCGACGGCTTCACCACCACATACAGCGTCGCCGCGATGGCCGTGGCTTTCAGGATGCTGAGGAGTAGCGTGGTCAGGCTCTGCGCCGAGAACATCTGCTTGGCGTGGGCGAACGGGTTGAGCTTGTTGAAGTCCAGCTTCAATGCCTTGGGCGCGAACAGGAACCCGATCTGAATCCAGCTGCCCACCAGGCGCATCAACATCGCGACGCCGACGCTGCTCAGAATGAACCCTATCAACACACTCGCGCCTTCACTGGCGACCTGTTCCAGCGTGTGCATGAAGGGCTGGCCAACGCCCTGGAACGACAGCGTCATCAAGTGCAGCAACCGCGCGACGCTTTCGTCCGCCAGGCCGAACGTCACTTCGCTGACGACCAGCAACACCAGCAGTTTGCTCAGGTCCTGGCTCTGCCCGACCTGGCCTTTTTCGCGGGCGTCGCGCAGTTGTTTGGGCGTGGCCTTTTCGGTTTTTTCGCTCACGGCACATGCACCAGTTGGCCGAGCAAATGCTTCAGATCGGCGAATTGCATGATCTGGCCGTTGCCCAGTTCCAGCAGCGTCGGCAGGTAGATGAGCAGGAAGGCAATGCCCGCCATGCTCTTGGCAGGCATCGCCAGAATCGACACGTTCAGTTGCTGCGCGTACAGGCCGATGATCGCCAGCGCGGCCTCGATCAACAGCAGCAAGCCAATGAACGGCGCCGCGTAGAGCATCATGTGCTGGAGGGTCTGGTTGAGTTGTTCGAGAAACAGGTCCAGCCCATCGACCGTCATGCCGGGCAGCCAGGCGGTGGGCGGCCAGACCAGATAGCTGTCCCAGATCACTTGAGTGATCAGCGACAACCCGCCGGACAGGATCACCAGCATGATCAACGTTTCCTGGAACAATTCGCCGAGCGGCGTCGCGTCAGGCCCCAGCGCCGGGTTCAGCTGGCCGCCGCTCAAGGCGCCGCGCTGGCTGTCGAGCAGCGCGCCCACCGAGGCGAACATCCAGAACGGCGCGTAGAGCAACAGGCCGAGCAGGGTGCCGAGCACGGCCTCTTTGAGCAGCAGCGCGCCGATGGAAAACCAGTCGTCGTTCATTCCCGACAGCGCGCGGCTGATGCTCGGCGCCGGCACCATCGACACCACCAGCACCACCGCATAACGCAGCGGGCCCTTGAGGTATTTGAAGCAGAACGCCGGCACTAGAATCATGCACGGCAGGATGCGTGCGGCGGCCAGTCCCATGCCCAGCATCAGTTCGAACAGGCCCTGGGCGTCGAAGGGCATCTAGTGCGCGCCGCCGGACCGGGCGATCAGGTCGAAGGCCAGGTTGATGAACTGGATCAGCTCGACGCCGATCCAGCGCCCGGTCATGGCCAGGGTCAGGCCGACGGCGGCGAGCTTGATGCCGAAGGGCAGGGTCTGGTCCTGGATCTGCATCAACGCCTGCAACAGCGAGGTGATGACGCCGACCAGTACGGCGACCCCCAACGGCGGCGCCGTGAGAATCACCACCAGAAACATGCCCTGTTTGAACAACGCCAGCGCTTCCATCACTGCCTCACATGTACGAGTAGAAAAGGCTGTCGAGCAGGCGCGTCCAGCCTTGCACCAGCACGAACAGCAGCAGTTTGAGGGGCAGCGAAATGGTCATCGGCGAGACCATCTGCATGCCCAGCGCCAGCAGCAAGTTGGAGACGATCAGGTCGATGACGATGAACGGGATGTAGATCAGAAAGCCGATCTGAAAACCGGCCTGCAACTCGGACAGAACGAAGGCGGGCACGGCCAGCAGCAGGTCGCTTTTGCTGGCCTGATCGGCCATGTCCTTGGGCCACATACGCTGGGTGTTGTCGAGCAGATGCGCCACAACTTCCGGGTCGGTGTTACGGCTCATGAAGCGCTGCAGCGGCTCGATGACGGTGTTGGCGCTGGCCTGCAATTTCTCGGTGCTGCCCATCTCCAGCGGGCGGTCGTGAACCCGCTGCTGAATTTCGTGGGCAACGGGGGCCATGACGAACATGGTCGCGGCCAGGGCGATGCCGTAGAGCGCCATGTTCGGCGGCACTTGCTGCACGCCGATGGCGTTGCGGGTGATCAGCAGGGTCATGGAGATCTTGAGGAAGGCCGTGCAGACGATCAACAGAAACGGAATCAACGACAGGGCGCCGAGAAACAGCGCCAGCATCACCGGGTTCATCCCGTCCATGATCATGTGTTGGACGCCATGCGCGTGATTTGCAGACCGAGCCGGCCCTCGACGCTGACCAGCTCGCCCTCCGCGACGATGCGCTCGCCATGGCACAGGGTGGCGAAGCCAGGCGTGACGCCGTTGACGGGTAAGACGGTGCCGGCAGCGATGCGGCGCAGGTCGCCGAGGGTCAGTTCGAGGCTGCCGCAGCGCAGGGTCAGGGCCATCGGGAGTTGATCGAGGGAATCGAGGGAGGTTTGGGTTGTTGATTGAGGCGCGTAGGATTCGTCCGCGTGGCCATCGGCGGCGGTTTCATCCTGCCACTCGTTTTCAGTGGCGTGAGGGTCCGGTGCTTCAACAGCTTCCCGGCTAAAGCCGGTCCCACGGTCAACGGTCTCAGGGCTGAAGCCGGTCCTACCGTTTAAACCGTGCTCGTTCGACTCATCGTCGGCGAGATCCTCGATCTCGTCTTCGTACAATTCTTCATTGACCATGTCCCAAGTCTTCCTCGTGGCTGAACCGTACATACAGCTGCTCTGCGCGGCTGTCCGTCTGCACTGCCCATTGCCGACCCGCCAGTTGCAGCCGCCCGCCGCCTTCATCATCGAAATGACACAGCGACGGCAGCAGCACGTCCCCCGGTTGCAGCGACGCCAACTGATCAAGGCTCAACGACAGCTCGCCCAACACCAGCGGCTGGCGGATGGGCCAGTCTGGCGACACGTCCTGCCGGTGCGGCTGCCAGTGGTGGCCGCCGAGCAGTTGCAGCAGGACCCGCGCGTCGGCGCAGAGCTGTGCGTGCAACACCTGCGAACCCAGCCGCAGGTGCAATCGGCAGGTCATCGGCGCGGTATCCGGGCTTTCGTCCTCGGCGGACAGCGCAGTGATATCGCTGAGTGGCCGCAGAGGGCAAAGCAGTTCCGCCAGTTGTGTACTCATGCGTTGATTCACCAACTGCCAGTACCACGGCTGGTGCTCGCCGCCGAGGGTGACCGGCAGTTCGCCGAGCAGGCTGAGCACCGCTTCGGCGTCGCTCAGGGCGAAGGGGCCGGTGGCGCTATCGAACCACGTCAGCGATGACGCGTTCCCGGCTAAAGCCGGTCCCGCGAGGGGCGAGCCATCCCGGTTTGCATCGTCGGGCATCAATCGCAGGGTCAGTTCGCCGTGCTGGCCCTGGGCGGTGTAGCCGCAGCTCACGCCGGCACCCAGCAGGCGCGAGGCCTCAGCGACGTCGCCGCTGACTTCCCGCAGCTGCAGCGGACTGAATGACGGGTTCCCGGCTAAAGCCGGTCCTACAGTGTTCGGACGGCTGATGTTCAGGTGGTTCACGTCCAATCCACCCATGTCCACGTTGCTCACATCCGAATTTATGTCCGAGTTCATGGCCGAATTCATGCTGGCGACTCCTCGTGCAACGACAAATCAACGTCACAGCCCAGCGCCTGTTCCAGTGCGCTTTCGCAGTTGCGTTGATGGGGCTGCAAGCGTTTCAGTACGCCGCGCCTTGCGAAGCCCAGTTCGATGCTCCACTGGTTGTCGCGCTTGTTGGCGTTGACCTGCACCTTGCCCAGGTTGGGCATCAGCAAGGTCAGGCTCAACGGGCCGTCCGGCTGCTGGGGCAGACGCTGGGCGAGCTCGTCGATGAGCTGCGTCGGCACGCCTTCAGCGGGGAACAACGTGCTGAAGCTGCTGCCGGCGAAGCCCGATTCGCTTTGCTCTTCGGTCACCGGCGGCACCAACAGTTGGGAAAAAAACATCCCGTCTGCACTCAACGACTCAGGCAAGGCGGATTCATCGCACAGCCGACGCAGGCGATCAGCATCGGTGCGACGCACAGTGGCCGACGGCTGGCGCGTATCGCCCGGCGCGGCAGGGGATGGCGAAGGCGTGGGCGCGCGGGGCGTCTCGGCACGGGGCTGCGGCTGAGGGCGAGGCGTGTGTTGGACCGGGCTGTTCATGTCGATTCACCTTGTTCGTTGAGGGCCTCGGCCAGGCAGGCGAGTTTTTCCACGGCGCGTTGGGATGCTTTCGCTGCGTCCTTCGCCTCGGCCAGACGCTGCTGTTGTTCCTCGATACCCAACGCCTGGCGGGCCATGTCCTGGCGGATATAGGCCAGCCGGTCGAGCATGCGGTTTTCCTTCTCGTGCCAGCGTTCGAGGTCGTCCAGCGACATCGCTTTGTTGACGTGGGCGCTGCTCAACACCTGCCGGCGTTCGCGCTGGTTATGGCGTTCCTGCCCGTATGAATCGCGAGTCTGTTGCAGGTGTTCGTGCATCTGCTCCAGGGTTTTCTGCGCCTGCCGTTGCGCGCGTTCGGCACTGGCCTGGCGATGCTGACGCAGCGGCGTGAGCACGCTGATGACTTGTTCCATGGCGAGGGTTTGCGGGTCGACTTCGAGCGCTTCTTCCACGCCATCACTCCGGGAGTTGCGACGTGAGTTGCATCAGCGCGGCCAGCGTCTCTTCTAGCGGCACCGGCTCGCGCAGGTCCTGGCGCAGAAACGCATTGATCGGCTCGTTCAGCCGGACGGCGCAGTCGGTGACCGGGTCGCTGCCGGGCTGGTATTCGCCCAGGCGCAGGAGCATTTCCACTTGCTTGTACGCCGCCATCAAACGGCGCAATCGGTTGTTCGCCTGCTGGTGCTCGCGGCCGGTGACGTTGCTGATGATCCGGCTGATGCTGGCCTGCACGTCGATGGCCGGGTAATGCCCGCGCTCGGCCAGTTTGCGCGATAGCACGATGTGGCCGTCCAGCAGCGAGCGCACTTCGTCGGCGACCGGGTCGTTCATTGAGTCCTGTTCGATCAGCACGGTGTACAGCGCGGTGATCGAGCCGTTTTCGCTCATGCCCGCCCGCTCGACCAGCCGCGGCAACAGGGTGTAGACCGAAGGCGGCAGGCCGCCACGGCCGAGGGGTTCGCCGGCGGCAATACCGATCTCGCGCTGGGCCCGGGCGAAACGGGTCAGGGAATCAAGCAGCAACAGCACCTTCAGGCCGCGCTCACGAAAGGCTTCGGCGATGGCCGTGGCGGTGAAGGCCGCGCGGGCGCGCTCCATGCTGGAACGGTCGGAGGTGGCGCAGACCAGCACCGAACGCGCGCGCAAGGTGGCGTCCAGTTCGTGGTCGAGAAACTCGCGCAGCTCACGGCCCCGTTCGCCGATGAGGCCGAAGACGATCACGTCGCAATCCATGTTGCGCGCCAGCTCCGCCATCAACGTGGTCTTGCCGCAACCGGCGCCGGCGAACAGCCCGACGCGCTGGCCTTCGCCGAGCAGAATCGCGCTGTCGATGGCGCGCACGCCGGTGGGCAACGCCCTGCTGATCCGCGGCCGCTGGGTCGGCGGCAGGGCGTCGGCGATCACCGGCAGGGTCACGCGGCGATCACCGGGGCCGGCGAACGCGCCTTCTGAATCGCCCAGCAACGGGCGGCCGAAACCGTCGAGCACGCTGCCCAGCAAACTGTCATCGACGCCGATGCGGTGGGCCATGCCCAGCGGCCGAATGTGCGCGCCGACCTGAATCCCATCCGGTGTGCCGAGCGCACTGAGCAACGTGCACTCGCGGGTAAAACCGACGATTTCAGCGAGCATGGTGCTGCCGTCGGATTTGCTCACTTCACACAGGTCACCGACCTTGGCTGCGGGAATCTGGCACTCCAGCAAGATGCCGCTGACGGCACTGACCCGGCCGCTGACTTTCACCGCAGAAAAGCCCTTCAGGCGCTGACGGTGAGCGGATTTCCATTGATCCAGCGCCGCGTTCACCAGCTCACCTCGTAGTGGCGATCGCCGTCGAATTGAATGCGGTTGTCGTCGATGCGGGTCAGGCGCAGCCCGGCCAGCTCGTCGCCGACGTACAGCCGGCGACCGTCCGCCGTGACCAGGTGCGCGTTGGGCCCGGACATGATCTGCACGATGGTGAACGGCAGGCCACTGGTCCCGGCGGCGACGTTGTCGATCAGCGCGACCGGCGTGTCATAGCGGTCCTTGAAACGCTGCAGCATGCGCTGATACACCAGTTGCGATTCAGGCTTGAGGTTGCCGCTCAACGCCAGGCCTTCCGGAGTTTGCTCCACGCTGACATCGCTCAGCAGTCGTTCGCTGAGCATCGTGTTGAGCTGGCGTTTGACGTCATCGACGCTGGTCAGCCGGATACGTTTTTTGGCCGACGCCTCGGTCGTTTTGCTCTTCTCGTTCGAAGGCTTGGCCGGCTGATTGCCCTGCTGCGCAAGTAGCTGCGCCGGCGTGCTGATCGCCATTTGCTCTGATACGGGCGTAGCGCTACGACTCAGGCTCCAGGCGCTGCCGGCGATGCCGAGCAGCAGGCCGATGACCACGCCCGTGGTGCGATTGAAAAAGCGCGAGCGCGACTCGACCTTCTCCAGCGGCGCGCTGGCCGGCGCTTCAGTCTGCGCCGTCTGCTCGGACTTCGCTTGGGGAATCACCGCCGGCAGTGAAGGCCACGGGTCTTCTGCCGGGGAAACGCAGAGCCACACCGAACCCAGCACAAATGCGGTGTTGGGGGTGAGCAGGGTGCTCGCGTGAAGATGCCCTTCCTCATCGGCGATGGGGCCTTCGGCCGCGTTGAGCAGCCAGCCTTCGCCCTGGCGTTGCAGCCGACAGTGCAGCTGTTCGACGCCGGGATCGTGCAGCGCCAGATCCTGATCGGCGTCAGCGCCAATGCCCCATTGCTCACCCACCAGCGGCAGCGCGGCGCCCTGGTGCAGGCCGGTCAATACGCGTAATTCAAACATGTGACGCTCTCCAGGCACTCAAGCGGCGTACTCGTTATCCAGCGCGTGCGGATCGTCTTCTTGATCGCTCTCAAAGTCGTCTTCCAGGTCGAAGCGCCCCAGCACCTTGACCTGCGCCGCGTTGCTGATCTCGGCAAACGACAGCACCGGCACGTGATAGAACTCATCCTGCAGCAGGGTGCGCAGCGGGCTGCGCAAATCCTGGGCGACCAGCAGCACGGCGCGTTGGGCGCTGCGCAGCGGGAAGGCGATGTGCAGCTGTTGCACCAGCAACTGACTGGTCTCGTTGTCCAGCGCGAAGAAGGTTTCGGTCTGGGTCTGGCGCAAGCCGTCGCGCAGAATGCCTTCGCTTTCCGGCGTCAGTACCCAGACCAGCAAGCCCTCGGGGCCGGAGTACTGATGGTAAATCTGTGATTTCAACGCGATGCGCACGTAGTCGGCGAGCACCGTGACTTCGCGTTCGTGCTGGCCGTGTTCGATGAGGGTTTCGGCGATGACCCGGATGGCCCGCAGCGGCACGCACTCCGAGGCCAGGCGTTGCAGCACTGCCGAAAAGCGCGCCAGCGGCAGCACGCGCTGCATTTCCTGGGCAAGCTCCGGCTGCTCCGATTCCAGCCAGCCGAGGATCGCCTTGGTTTCCTGCAGACCGATGAACTGCGGCCCGCAGGACTGCAGCGCGCGCTCCATGCGCTCAATGATCAGCGTCGTCGCGTCGATGCGTTCGATGTGTGCTTCCTGCAGTTGCGGCGAGTCGGTCGGCAGCCACAACCATTGGCCTTCCTCGCGCTCGAGGCTGCCGTACACGGCCAACTCCGGCGAACCTTCCACCGAACGCGCGTCCACCGCGACGTGGGTCTGGCTGAGCGTGGCCCGCAGCAGCGGCACTTCGTAGACCGAAAAGCGAAACTCGTCCGGCGGCAACAGCTCGCTGGTTTCAATGATGAACGAGGGCAGGGTCAGGCCGTATTGCACGACCAGCCGATTACGTCGCTGACGGATTTCGCTGACCAGCGCCTCGATCTGCGCCGGGTTCTGGCTGGGGTGAAAGTGCAGCACGAACTGGCGGCTGGGGGAGAAGGTGCGCAGGTCTTCGCGGCCGTTCATTTCCGGCGCGACGGCCACCACCTGGGCTTGCTCGGCCTTGGGCTTGGCGCGGTGCAACTGGAGCAGGCCGCCGACGCCGCAGATGATCGAGATGACCACGAACACCGCCGTCGGCATGCCCGGCAACGCGGCGAAGCCGAGCATCGCGACTGCTGCGATGATCCACGCCTTGGGCTGGCTGGTGATCTGCTCGGCGATCTCCCGGCCGATGTTGGCTTCGACGCCGTTTTCGCCGCTGGGCACGCGGGTGATGATCATGCCGCAGGTGACCGAAATCAGCAGCGCCGGAATCTGCGCGATCAGGCCGTCGCCGATGGTCAGCACGGTGTAGACCTGCAAGGCGTCGCCGGCGGTCATGTTGTGCTGCACCACGCCGATGGCGATGCCGCCGATCATGTTGATGGCGACGATGATCAGGCTGGCGATGGCGTCGCCGTTGACGAACTTCATGGCCCCGTCCATGGCGCCGAACAGCTGACTTTCCTTGCCCAGTTCGGCGCGGCGTTTGCGCGCTTCGTGGACGCTGATCAGGTTGGCGCGCAGGTCACTGTCGATGGACATCTGCTTGCCCGGCATCGCGTCGAGGGTAAACCGCGCGCCGACTTCCGCGACCCGCTCCGAACCCTTGGTGATCACCAGAAAATTCACCACCGTGAGGATCAGGAAGATCACCAGGCCCACCGCCAGGTTGCCGCCCACCACGAACTGGCCGAACGCTTCGACAATGTGCCCGGCGTCCTGATTGAGCAGGATCAGGCGGGTGGTGGAGATCGACAACGCCAGACGAAACATCGTCGTCAGCAGCAGCACCGCCGGAAAGGTCGAGAACGCCAACGGGCGCGGCAGGTGCATCGCCAGCATGATCAACAGGCACGAGATGCAGATGTTGATGGCGATCAGCACGTCCACCAGCCCGGTGGGCAGCGGCGTGATCATCATGAAGACGATGGCGATGACCACGAATGCACCGACGATTTCCGAGCGGCGCATGGCCGCGTGCGCGATCGAATTGAGCAGGTTAATGACACGATCCATCAGGCGAGGCCCCCCTGGAGCTGGTTCTGTTCCTGCCGAGTCAGTTCGGCCATGAGAATGAGCAGGTTGCCCAAGGCGTTCTGGCGGCTTTTCAGATCGCGCCAGAGCAGAATCGGCAGCTGTTGCAGCATGGGCCGCAGCCCGTTGAGAAATGCCAGTTGATGCTTGAGCTGCTTGCCGCCGATGTGCTGGGTCAGTTGCAGGGTTTCACCCAGGCTCATGCCCTTGCCCGACAGTGCCAGCAGGTGTTTGAGAAAGGCCGCCGCGTCCACTTGCAGCCCGGGGTTCTTGTTGCGCATGCGGCCCAGCAGATGCTCGCAACTGCGCAGCAGGGTGGTGACGTGCCGCGCGGTGTTCAGGCCGTGCATCAAGGTGCGCAGTTGCTGGGGCGAGGTGGACGGCGTGAGCGATGAAAGATCGTCGGCGAGGGCGCTGCGCATGTCCCGCAGGTTCAGCTCGAATTCGCCGGGCTCTTCCTGCTCGTTGATCAGCGCGTCGATCAGTCCGGTGATGTTCTGCTGCCCGGCCACCGCCACGCTGTACAGATTGCGCAGGGCGCCGCGCCGCTTTTCCGAGGTCGGCCGGGAAAACGCCTTGGCGCTGTTGATGCCGGCGCGGGTGCGTTTGCCGTATTGGCGACGCAGCTGCTTGAGCTGCTGGCTCAGCACCACGTGCTCGCCCATTTCACCGTCGGCCTGGGCCTGCTTTCTCGCCGCTTGCAGCATCACATGGGCTTTGGCCGGGTCGCCGTCGGTGTAACTCAGAATCTGCGCCAGGCTCGACGCGTTCTGGTTTTGCAGCTGCTTGCGCAGGTTACGCGCGGCATCGTCGAGGCCTTTGTCCTGACTGCCCATCAACAGCTGGTACAGCTCGCCCAGTTTCACCGCCCTTGATTGCAGGGCGTTGCCGCTGGCGAGCAGTTCCCGCTGGCTGAGGCTGCGGCTCTGCTGAACCAATGCCGAAGCGAACCGCGCGACCTGTTGCGGCGAGGTCCCATTGACGTTCGGCGGATTGACATGCAGCGGCGCCGGCGCAGGCGCCTGCATTTTTGCCGGCGTGATCGCAGGGGTTTGCAATGCCTGTGGGGCAGAGGGGGCGGCGATCTTCATAAGTCGGCTCTGGATAGCTCGGTTCGGGGCCTGGTCATGGGCTCTGAGTGGAGCGCGGCAGCAAAGCGGTTCCATCTATTTGCGCGCAGAGGCATCTGTGCCAAATCTCGTCGGAGAAACAGCGTGTTCGCGCAAAGATTTGCACAGCCTTGTTCTTGAAAATTTATTTATCTTATAAAAATCAATGGTTTATATGATTTTTATGGATGGCACGCATATCGCTATAGGGCTAATACACTCAAAACAAGGAAGAGCCCTGATGTTTTCCAACCTTGCGATTCTCGACATTGACTCCCCAGTGCGCCGTCCGGCCCAGGGGATTCGTCACCTGACCAGTGATCAGATCAAGATGATTCGCGGCTTCATTCAGAAGCGGGTCATGAACCCGGAAGATGTCGACGACATTCTGCAAAGCACCTTTCTCGAAGCGCTGCGCAGCGAGCACAAGTTTCAACACGCGAGCAAACCCCAGACCTGGCTGTGCGGCATCGCGCTGAACCTGATCCGCAACCACTTTCGCAAGATGTACCGCCAGCCGTATCAGGAAAGCTGGGAAGACCACACCCATTCCGAACCCGACAGCCATGGCGACATCGGCCATCAGGTCGACGGCCATCGTCAGTTGATGCAGGTCGTCAGGGCGATCGGCACGCTGCCGGCGAACATGCAGCGGGTGATCGAGGTGTCGCTGGAAATGGACGGCAATTATCAGGAAACCGCGTCGTCCCTCGGCGTGCCGATCGGCACCGTGCGCTCACGCCTGTCCCGGGCTCGGGAGCAACTCAAGCGGCAGATGGACCCGTTTGCCTGACTCTGGTGAGACTGGTTGAACGCGGACTGTGTAGGACCGGCTTTAGCCGGGAAGGCGTCGGGCGTCATGCTGCAGAATCGATGGCGCTCACACAGGCCTCTTCCCGGCTGAAGCCAGTCCCACTAAAAGCATCGCGTGCATCCAGTGGCACTGACGGACCGCAAACTTTGTGGGACCGGCTTTAGCCGGGAAGACGTGGGGCGTCACGCCGCAGGATTGATGGCGCTCACACAGGCCTCTTCCCGGCTGAAGCCGGTCCCACTAAAAGCATCGCGTGCATCCAGTGGCACTGACGGACCGCAAACTTTGTGGGACCGGCTTTAGCCGGGAAGGCGTCGGGCGTCACGCCGCAGAATCGATGGCGCTCACACAGGCCTCTTCCCGGCTGAAGCCGGTCCCACTAAAAGCATCGCGTGCATCCAGTGGCGCTGACGGACCGCAAACTTTGTGGGACCGGCTTTAGCCGGGAAGGCGTCGGGCGTCACGCCGCAGGATTGAGGGTGTTCATTCAGGCCTCTTCCCGGCTGAAGCCGGTCCCACTAAAAAGCATCGCGTATCAAGCGGGGCTGGCTGCCCGCTCGGTAGTTGAGAAACAAACTGCAACATTTATCGGAACCGACGCGGCGCAGCAGCCACACAGTTGCCATCCCCATACCCGGATGACGACCTCATGCGTATCTCAAGCACTCCTTACAACGGCGTTGCCCCTCAGTCTGCCGGCGCGGATGTCGCCGAGGGATCGCCGCTGACCGACGCCAAACCGGCGCTGTTACAGAAGGGGGGCGTCGATCCGAATATCCGCTTCGGCGCCTCGAACCAGCAGTTGCCGGCGAACAGTGCATTTGTTGGCAACAGCCCTTCTGGAAAGGCTCAAAGCACTGAACAGCAATTGCTTTCATCGCTGACTCAGCTCATACAGCTGTTCAAGGGGCAGGCTCAGTCGGCGCCCGGGACCGCCACATCATCTCCAGACACCGCTACGCAAAACGCGCCCACGTCTGGTGCCGTTCCTACGGGCAATCCGCAGCCTGTCGCCCAGGTGAACGCCGCTGCCCCCGCAGCGCCGGTCGAGGCGGCGAAACCGGCCGAGGACGCTAAAGCCGAGGAACCCAAAGCCACCGAAGCTGCGTTTCTCGATGACTCGAAATATTCGTCGCCCAAGGAGCTTGAACGCTGGGCGCCAATGGTCGCCAACCTGCCAGCGGATCAACGCGACCAAGCGGCCAAGGAGCTGAATCGACCCATCGCCGCCGCGCGCATGGCCGCGGAAAAAGGCCCGGACGCGGCCAAGGCCATGGACTTCATCAACGCCAACCCGTCGCTGAAAACCGCTGTCGACACGGGCAAGCACGGTGGCAAGGCGGACGGCAAGATCACCGACGGCGACCTCAAGGCCTTCGCCAAGAACATGCAAAAAGCCGCCGACAGCGCGGACAAGGACATTGCCAACTACCAGAAAGATCATCCGGACGCCGACCCTCAATCCCTTGAAATGGTCCGCAGCGCTGCGATGATGCGTGCCAACGAACCCCTGACCAAGGCCGCCGACCCCAAGCATGCGCTAGGCGCCGACGGCAAAACCAAGGTCGATGGCCTGACCAGCGCCGATGGCCTCAAGGCGATTCAGAACGACAACCCGGGCCTGGGCGGGCCGTTGAAGCAGGCGGCGAAAACCTGGTCGCAGCCCGGGTTTCTCACCCAGATCGATCAGGGTGGCCTGAGCGGTCGTTCGCTGGCTGCCCACAGCCCGGACAAGCTGTTCAACGCCAAAAACATCAGCGACTGGATCAAAAAGCAGGCGCCCACCAACGGCGGCGAATTTGCCAGCGTGCTCAGCGATGCCGCCACCCTCAATTCAGTGGCCAACGTCGACATCTCCAAGCTGGGCAAGGACGTCTTCGACAACCCGTCGGCCTACAGCGGCGAGCAGAAAGCCGCGGTCATGGTCAAGCTGCAGCAGACCCAGCAGAGCGTCGTCGCCGGCCAGGACCTGCGCAAAACCGGCAAGACCGAAGATGCGCTGAACGAAAAGATCGGCCAGCTGCAGGCCGATCCGGACGTGCAAGCCTTCCTCGACAAACAGATACCGCAGCAGTCGCGGGCGCTGGTCGCCAGCACGCCGACGTTGCAGAAAGCCGTCAACGAACAGATGCAGAAGGTCAACAGCGGCGAGGCCCTGCAGGCTGACCTCAACACCGCCGACAAGGCTACCAAAAAGGACAAGCCGAACGCTGATTACAGCAGCGCCTTGGGCGGGTTGTCGGCGCAGCTGCAGATGCAGAAAGACTTGCTCGGCGACAATGCCACTGTGCCGACAGCGCAGCAGGTACTGGGGCAGCGGCCTGATCTGCAGGGCAAGGTTCAGGATTCGTACGTGCGCAACTTCAGTGAGGGCGGTGCCGTCCGGCAATTGCTCGATCAGAAAAAAGCCGATGGCGAGGAGGCGCTGCAGAGCGCCGACGCGCAGAAGGCCGCCTACGACAGCGTACTGCCGGACACCTTCGTGCAGAGCCAGCAATCGCGCTATGTGGATTCGACCTTCCACCATCTGCAAGACACCAAGAGCGGCCGCAAGGTGCTGGAAAACGCCCAAGGCGATAAAGACCACGCGCCGTCGATGGCCGCACAAGTCGCCTCGAATATGGGGCCGTCGGCGCTGCGCTCGGTGGCAGGCTTTGCCTCGGTCTCGGACATGCTCGCCCGCGGCGACAAATCCGATGCCGCCAGGACGATTTACGACAGCACCAAATCCGGCCTGTCTGCGGCCAAGACCGGTTACGACGCCGTGGCGAAATCCGCCGGGCGCGCAGGGCTGGGCGAGGTGGCGGCGAAAGTCGGCGGTCGCGTTGCCGGCATGGTCGTGGGAGAGGCCGCAGGGCTGGCCGCCGGTGCGGCCATTGGTGCCTCGATTCCGGTGATTGGCTGGATCGCCGACGCCGCCATGAGCCTGGGTTTCGGCATCTCCGCCATCATCGAAGCCGTCAAGAAGCACAAGGCCCAGAAGGCCTTCGATCACAACGTCGACCCGGTCCTCGATCAGTTCGGCATCCCCAAAGCCCATTGATGTTTCCTCACCCGAAAGAGGTAAGTGATCATGAGTATCGGTATTTCCCAGATCCGGCCGTTGAGCGATCCCGCCGCCCATCCGGATTTTTCATCCCTGAGCGGCAAGCCCGGCCAGAGCAATTCGTTGGGCGGCGGCGCCGGCGCCGGTCAGGCCCTCGACGCGAGTTCGATTCTGTTCGCCCATGCCGGGCAGTCCCAGGTCAATTTCGGATCGCCTGAAAACCAGGACGCGAACACCAACGCCGCCAACCCTCTTGCGGGTGGCGCGGATCAGAACGGCATCGCCCAGCAGCTCATGGCATTGATCATTCAATTGATGCAAATGCTGATGCAGAACAACCCCAACCAGACCGGTAATCAGGCCGCGCAGAACAACGCGGTTACTGGGGGCGGCGGAGGAGGTGGCGGTGCGACCGAGGGTGCGGGCGGTGGTGGTGGCGCTGCGGAAGGTGCCGGCGGTGGTGCTGAAAGTGCTGGCGCTGCTCAAGCCGCCGCCGCGCCCGCTGCCAACGCTGGCGCGGTAAACAGCGACACATCCCTCAGCGGTTCAGGCGACTTGCATTTGCCGCCCCAGCTGGAAGACTACCGCGAGGACATCATGGAAGCGTCCAACGCCACCAGCGTACCGCCGAGCATTCTGGCCGGACAAATCTGGGCCGAGTCGCGCGGCCAGCTGGGCCAGGACACTACCAACGTCAACGGCAAGACCGATGCGGGCGTGATGCAGGTCAACGCCGACACATTCGCGGCCCTCAAGCGAGACAACCCCAAAGAGCTCGGCAACGCTGACGTGAACAACGCCCACGACAACATCATGGCCGGCGCGCTGTACATGCGTGACCAGAAAGAGACCTTCGGTGACTGGAACTCGGCGCTGCGCGCCTACAACTCGGGCCCGGACAAGGTCAACAAGGACAACCCCGCGGATGCCGGCGGCGTGGGCGATCCGAAGTACGTCGAGAACGTCATGAACTTCGCAAAAATCATCGAGAGCGGTCAGGGGCAATTGCCGGCCTGATTTTCGGCGTGAGTCCATGGGGAGCGGGGTGGGAAGGTGTCGCGCTCTTCTCACTGCGGCAGGAGCTTTTCCATGAACACGCTGTTGGGATCGTCCTGGTAATCACCAAAGGGGCCCCGACGCTGATACCCGTTGCGCGCGTAAAACGAGATGGCTTCGTGTTGCAGATACCCGGTCTCAAGCATGACTCGCACGCAGCTTCGTCGCCGGGCCTCGTCTTCCAGAACAGTCAGAATCCTGCCGGCCAGACCCTGCCCGCGGAATGCAGGTTGCGTGAACATGCGCTTCAGCTCGGCGTAGGTCGGGTGCACCACCAGCGCTCCGCACGCCACGGCCTTTCCATCACTGGCGCGTGCAACGGCGAAGCCGGTATTGTCCGAAGCCAGTGCTTTTATGTCGATGCCATGGTGACTCTCCGCCGGGTAGAGCGGCATTTGATAGGCATCCAGCGCTTCAATGAGGGCGATGACTTCCGGCTGGTCAGGTGATTCTAGGGAAACGGTGGGTGGATTCAAAAGCCTGCGCTCCGTTGGCCAGATGCCGGATCAATGGGGATACGACGGATATTCGCCCTATCAAGTCCCATGAATCAACCCACGCCATGGGAGCGTAACGGCCCTTGTGCATTCCAGGCAGGATTGCCCTGCCTGGAATCATGCTTCATCGATTGCGAGTGACCCGCCACACGGTGTTCGACAGGTCATCGGCGATGATCAGTGCACCGCGTGGGTCGACCGTCACGCCGACTGGCCGCCCACGGGTTTTTCCGTCGGCACCCCGAAAGCCGGTTGCGAAGTCAATCGGCGCACCGTTAGGGCGGCCATTGCTGAACGGTACGAAAACGACTTTGTATCCCACCGGATTCTCCCGGTTCCAACTGCCGTGTTCGCCAATGAACACGCCTTCGGCGTACTTCTCGCCCATCGCCGGGATGGAAAAATCCACGCCAAGCGCAGCGGCGTGAGACCCGAGGCTGTAGTCGGGCTTGATGGCGGCGGCGACCATTTTCGGGTTTTGCGGTTGAGCACGCGTGTCCACGTTCTGACCCCAATAGCTGTAAGGCCAGCCATAAAATGCACCCTCGCGCACCGAGGTCAGGTAATCCGGTACCAGATCCGGCCCCAGTTCATCGCGCTCGTTGACCACTGCCCACAACTGGCCGGTTTTCGGCTGGATGGTCAACGCCGTCGGGTTACGTATGCCGGTCGCGTACGCTTTGTGGGCCCCGGCCTCGGCATCTACCTGCCAGACCCGCGCCCGGTCGAGTTCGACCTCCATACCGCGTTCTGTGACGTTGCTGTTCGAACCGATGCCGACATACAGGGTGCGTCCGTCATCGCTGACGGCCAGTGACTTGGTCCAGTGGTGGTTGATTTCAGCGGGAAGGTCCGTGACCTTGATCGGTGGGCCGCTGGCTTTGGTCTGACCCTCTGCATAGTCGAAACGGACCAGTTCGTCCTGGTTGGCCACGTACAACTTGCCGTTGGCAAACGCCAGGCCGTAGGGCGCGTTAAGGTTTTCCGCGAACACAGTCTTCGTCTCGTAGACGCCGTCCCCGTCAGCATCGCGCAGCAAGGTCAGGCGGTTGCCGCCTTTGACCTTAGTATTGCCTTGGGCCTTGATATACCCCGCGATCACGTCCTTGGGTTTGAGCTTCGCAGCGCTTCCGCCACGACCTTCAGCCACGAGAATATCGCCATTGGGCAGCACGAGCGTCTGGCGAGGAATCTGCAGGTCGGCGGCGATGGCCGTCACGCTGTAACCCTCCGGGACTGTCGGCTTTTGATCGCCCCACAACGCCGGTTCTGCAATCTTCATGCTGGGTAAAAGACCGCGCTGGGCGGCCGGCATTTTCGGGTCAGGACCCAACGACTGGGTGTTATCCCCTGCGTCACCGCAGCCGCTTAACAACAACGCCATGCTGATCGCGGTCAGTTTGATCGAGTGGCTCATTGTCCTTCTCCCGAACGGATACTGGTGAGTCCCAGCCACGCCGTCACGCCAATCAATAGCGTGGTCAGAGCAGAGAGAATGAGGCCCGACGGCATGCTGGCGAAGGCATCCTTGGCGTGTTCAAAAGCGTTGACGAGCCCCAGTGCCCAGGTCACCACCAACAGGACGAGGTAGACCACGGGGCGACCGGCTTTGCGATCGGCGCGGATCAGATTGACCAGTGCAAACAGCACGGCGAGTCCGCAGAACACCAGCCCGCCGGCGATAAGCCAGGAGGCGAAGTTGCTCCATTGAATCTGGTACGTCTGAAAGTAAGTGATGTCGCTCAGCAATGCGCCGAGAAACAGCGGGACGGTGCCGGCCAGCAATATTGCGTGCAGCGGACCTGGCGGGCTTCGGTAATCAAGATGGGTAGTAGTGTTCAAAACGGCTCCCTATTTTACTGATGCTTACGCTGTGCAGATGAACTGACCCATCAGGGCCGCGCAGGGTGCGCATGGTTTGGGATCAACTCCCAAGGAACATAGTTCACCGCATTTAGGCGTCATGCATATGCAGTTACAACTGCTCTCTCGGGGACCAGGACCGCTGGACTGGACTTTACCCAGACGGTCACTGATGTTTAGCGGTACGACCGACCCGCGCCAAATGCCTCATCGACCCGCGCCAGTTGCTCGGCGGTCAAGGTGCCGGCGTAGTAATGCAATTTGATCCAGGCCATCAAGTACTCATATCGAGTCTTCGCCAGGTCCTGACGCGTGCTGTAAAGCTGTTGCTGCGCATTCAGCTCGTCCAGGTTGACCCGCTCGCCACCCTTGATGCTGTATTGGGTGGAGACAACCAAGGCCTGCGCTGAAGCCAATGCCTTGTCGTAAGCGCGGATTTTCCGTACGCCCGTGGCGCAAGCGTTGAACTGGCGGCGCAGCTGGATCAGCGTCTCACGGGTTTTGCCCTCAAGGTCATACTCCGCCTGTTCCAGACTACGACTGGCCTGGCGGCTGGAGGCACTGACGCCACCGCCGGCGTACAGCGGCAGGCTGATTTCCAGGCCAATGGTATTGGTGTCGTAACGCTGGTTGTAGGTATTGCCGCTGTCGGATTCCATGCTGCGCACCGTGGCGTAGGCGTTGAGCTTGGGCAGATGCCCGGCGACATTGCGTTTCACCTCCTGGTGCGCGACTTCCAGCAGTTGGCGCTGGGAGGCGAGGTCAGCGTTCTCACTCAGGGCGATGGCATTCCACGCCTCATAGGTGGTGGGCGTCAGCGCCAGGAAGTTGAACGGCGTGCGCAGGGGCGCCAGTTCGTCGATGCGCACCTCGGGCACGCCGATCAAGGCCCCCAGCTCACGCAACGCAGCGTCCTGCTCATTCTGCGCTTCGATTTCCTCGGCACCGGCCAGTTCGTAACGTGATTCGGCTTCCAGAATGTCGGTACGGGTGCCTTCGCCCTGATCGAACATCTGTCGGTTTTGCTCGAACTGCCGCTCGAATGCTTTCTTCTTCGCTTCGGCAATCTCGATCTGGTCGCGACTGAACAGCGCCTGGCTGTACGCGGACAACACCCGCACCAGCAGCTCCTGACTTTTGCCTCGAAAGGCCTGGTCGGCAAACAAGGCCTGTGCCACGCCCTTGCGGTAATTGGCGTAGGCCTCGTAGTCGATGATCGGCTGCTGCACGCTCAACGTCGAACCGAAACTGTTGTAGTGACGGTCCTCGCGGGAGCTGGGGCGCTCGTCGCTTTTGTACGTGGCCCTGGAGTCGTTGCGGCCCTTGTTGTAGTTCCAGGCCACCTGAGGCAACAGCCCTGCACGGCCGATATTACGATTCTCCAGCCCCGCGTCACGCTCTTTCATGGCGCCGAGGAAGACCGGGTCGTTACGCAAGGCTTGCTCATAAACGTCAAACAAGCCCATTGCCTGGGCCTGCATGTTGGCGCTGATCCACAGCAGCGCTGCCAGCCAGATTTTCATGTACCGAAACATCCTATTCCTCGGTCAGTGCCATGCCTGCGCGATCCATCAAAGGCTTGAACAGGTAATTGAGAAGAGAGCGCTCGCCGGTGCGGACGAACATCTGCGCCGGCATGCCGGGCTTGATCACCAGGCCCTTGAGTTTGGCCAGCGCCTGGTCGGTGACAGTGCTGCGCACGATGTAATACGGCTGGCCACTGCGCTCGTCGAGCAGCTGATCGGCGGAAATCAGGCTGACCGTGGCGTTCACCCGCGGCGTACGGCTTTGATTGAACGCGGTGAATAGCACATCCACTGGCAGCTGTTCGGCCACCTTGTCGACCATGTTCACCGGCAGGTGGCCTTCGATCTCAAGGCCTTCGCCCTGGGGCACGATTTCCAGCAGCGATTCACCGGCATGCACCACCGCGCCTTCGGTGTGCACCGAGAGGTTCACGGCGATGCCATCGGCGGGTGCGTTGATTTCACTGTGGGTCAGGCTGAATTGTGCCGAGGCCAGTTGCTGACTCAGCGTGATGCTTTTCAGCTCCGCATCGGCCAGTTGTCCGCGCACCTCCTTTTGATACTCCTCGACACCTTGTTGCAGGCTCAGCCGTGATTGCTCGATCTGCTGAGCGACCCGGCCTGTGTCACCGGTGTTCTGTGCCAGATCACGTTGCACCTGCGACAGTTGCCGGTCGTAGTCCATCAAGCGGTTGCGGGCGATGTAGCCGCGCTCGGCCAGCGGCCGGAGGTTTTCCAGTTGCTGGCGCAATGACTCGGCCTGGGCTTGAAGGTCATTGCGCGCCTGGCGCATGCCGGCGAGTTGGGCAATGCCACCTTCGATGCTTGCATGAATGCCTGCCTGGGATCGCTGAAACGCCTGGTGACGGCTGCTGAACAACTGCCGCTGGCCTTCCAGTACGCCGAGCAACTGTGGAGATGCCTTCTGTAACAGGGCCTCGGGAAAGCGCACTTGCACACTGCCGTCCCGTTCTGCCTGGAGCCTGGCGATGCTGGCCTGGGCCAGTTCGTACTGGGCGCGCAACGATTGCACGTCGGCCTGGACCTGGGTGTGGTCAAGCAGGAACAACGGTTGGCCCTGATGCACCACTTGGCCCTCGCGCACCATGATGCGACTGACCACGCCGCTGTCCACCGACTGCACCGCTTTGCGCTTGCCCGAAACCACCACCGTGCCAGGCACTGCAATGCCTTGGTCGAGCGGGGCAAGGGCAGCCCAGAGGAAAAAGCTCCCGGCACCGAGCAGGGCCAGCCACCAGCCTGCGCTGACGAAAAACTGTGCGCTGCGTTCGGGTTTAAGGATGTGTTCATTCATGGCGCTGACCTCCTTGCTGCGCGCCGAGCTGGCGACTGAAGCTCACCCCCTGCGGCCGTTCAGGCGCGGGCTGGGCACCGGAGAGCGCCCTCAAGACATCACCCGCGGGACCGAACAATTGCAGACGTCCGTCGTTGAGTACCAACAGGCGGTCTGCCTGATTCAGGACGGCAGAGCCATGGGTAATCAGAATCACTGTGCAGCCGCGGGCCTTGAGCTGGGCGATGGCAGCGGCCAATGCGGCTTCGCCGTTGCTGTCGAGGTTGGAGTTGGGCTCGTCAAGCACCACCAGCTTCGGCTCGCCGTACAGCGCACGGGCCAGAGCCACGCGCTGTTTCTGACCGCCGGACAGCCCGGAGCCGCCGTCGCCCAATGGCGTGTCATAGCCTTGGGGCAGACGCAGGATCATTTCGTGCACGCCTGCCAGGCGGGCAGCGGTCACCACCTGGTGCGGATCAGCGCGGGTAAAGCGTGCGATGTTGTCGGCGATGGTGCCGCTGAACAGTTCGATGTCCTGGGGCAGATAACCGACATGGGCGCCCAGAGCGTTGCGGTCCCAGCGATGCAGTTCTGCACCGTCCAGACGAACCACCCCGGCCAGGGGTTGCCAGACCCCGATCAACACCCGGGCCAACGTTGACTTGCCGGAGCCGGACGCACCCAGCACACCCAGGGTTTCTCCGGCATTTACGGCGAAAGTCAGTTGCTGCAGCGTCACGGTGGTCCGCCCCGGCGGTGCGGCACTGATTTGCTCGACACTGATATGCCCGGTGGGAGCGGGCAGGGGCATGGGCGCTGGACGCTCGGGGTGCGCGATCAACAGGGCGTCGAGCCGCTGCCAGGCTAGCCGCGCTGAACTCCACTGTTTCCAGACCGCGATGAGTTGATCGATCGGGGCCAGCGCACGCCCCATCAGGATGGAGCCGGCGATCATCATGCCGCCGCTCATCTGGCCTTCGATGACCAGCAGGGCACCCAGCCCCAGCACCAGTGATTGCAGGCACAAACGCAGGCATTTGCTGAACGAGCCGATCAGCGCGCCGATGTCGCTCGCGCGGTTTTGCCGCTCCAGAAACCGGCTGTGCAAGGCGAACCAGCGCTGGCGCAGCGGCACCAGCATGCCCATGGCCTGGATCGCTTCGGCATTATTCAGGTGGCTGCCGGACAACTGGCTCGATGCCACAGAAAAATGCCCGGCCTGGGCAAGCGGCTTGCGGGTCAGCGTTTCATTCAGCCAGGCCAGGGCGATCAGTGCCAACGCACCCACCGTGGCAAACAGGCCGAGCCAGGGGTTGAACAGAAAGATCACCGCCAGGTAGATGGGGAACCACGGCGCATCGAAGAAGGCGAACAATGCCGGGCCGGTGGCGAACTGCCGGACCAGGGTCAAATCGCCCAGCGCCTGTGCGGCATTGCCTTCGCCCTGGCTGAGGTTGCGTTCGAAGGCCGCCTGATACACCTGCAGGTTCAGTCGCCGCTCCATATCGCTGCCGATACGGATGACCACAAAGCTGCGTATGGCCTCCATCAGCCCGATGAACATGAAAAACGCGACAACCATCACGGTCAGCATTGCCAGCGTGGTTTCGTTTTGCGATGACAGCACCCGGTCGTAAACCTGCAGCATGTAGACCGAGGGCACCAGCATTAACAGGTTGATGAGCGCGGTGAAGGCGCCGACGCTGAGCAGGATGCCTTTATAGGCCTTGAGCGTGGCCCACATAGGCGCGCGCGGCAGGGGGCTTGGCCGGCCTTGGGTCATAAGGTTTCATCCTTGAAAAAAAGAGTCAGGAACGTGGGGTGGCGCTTGCGGCTTCGCGTTGCAGAAAAAGGGTGCGGCCATCGGGCAGCTGGGCCATGTAGAACCCTTCTCGCTGGCGACCCATGTGCACCAGCAGTTCGTCGTGGTTGTCGACCAGCGCGATGCCATCAGGCGTCGGGTACCAGGTTGCCGGTGTTCCGCCCAACCAGTGACCGGCGCAGGCCAGATCCCCGGCGAGCTGGCCGTCCTGTTCTTGCAGAATCAACGTGCAGGGTTTCTGCGCGTCGTCCTTGGCGTAAAACTGCCAGGGTCCCGCCAGTTCGGCGGGGCTCGCGAGACGTAGGCTGCTGGCCATGAGGGGTGCTCCGCTTAAGGTGAAAAGCGTCGTGAACAGACACGCCGCGGTTTTCCAATTCATTGATCTGCTCCGGGTCAGGCGGGGACGGCGTTTGCACGCCGCCCCCTCAGGCTTAAACCACGATGTCAGTCGTGGCGGCCTGCCCTACGGTGTTAACCAGGAAATCGGCCGCACGGTCGCCCGTGAAGTCAATCGACAAGGTGCTGCCCGTGCTGATCTGGGACAGCATGGCCTGACCCGCCGTGCCGCTGAACGCACTGACGAACGTCAGCGGAATGTGGCTTGTCGCAAACTCCGGCATGGCTGACAGATCGATTTTGTCCTGACCGCTGACAAAGTCCATGATCTGGTCCGGGGCCGACGGCCGTGAGTCGCTGCTGGCCGCGAACACAAACGTATCCGCGCCCGTACCACCCCACAGTTTGTCGGCACCGCCGCCACCGAAGATGATGTCGTTGCCGGCGTTACCACGGAGTTCGTTGGCTGCGCCATTGCCAATGATCAGGTCATTGCCCGAGCCGCCAATGGCGTTTTCGATGACCACACCTTTGGCAATGGACACGTTGCCCACCAGGCCGCCGACATCCGAAAACGAAGCCTCGTTGAGGTTGATTTTCTGGTTGTTGGTATAGCCGGAGAAGTCCAGGGTGTCCTTTCCACCGCCATCCCATACCGCGAACACCACCTTGGACGACGAGGACGTCGCCGAGTAGTGGTCACGATCTGCCGTGGAGTTGAACCCGTAGGTGGTGTCTGCGGCACGTGTCGCGAGATTGGCACCGTACAGCTTCTGTACGGCGGCAATGTCGTCGAGCAAGGGGGCCGAGGCGTAGGCCCCCTTGGCGTTCTGCCCGGTGTTGGTTTCGCTCCAGTAGCTCATCACGCTATAGCCGCGAGTGTCCTGGGCATAGGTGGCATCGGCATAGGTCGGGTTGCCGTTGCCGGCGTTGTAATCGCCGGGGTGCGACAGGCCCAGGGTATGGCCGATTTCGTGGGTGAGGGTCTGGCGCCCGTAGTTGTTGGTGCCAGGGTTGGCGTTGACCTGGTAGCTGCTGTTGATCATGTACCAGGACTGGCCTGCATACGAGCCGCTGTCAGGGAGGTAGGCAAACGCCGCGCCGCCGTTGTCACCGCTGTAGTTGCCGAACGTCATGTGCCCGTCACCGCCGGAGTTGGCTTGGGTGAAGGTGACTTTCGCGACATCGGCCCACGACTGCATCGACAGCTTGGCCTGGGATTGTTGCAGCGCCGAAAAGGCGCTGAACGTGCCCAGGGTGCGATCGAAATCGGCGGGTCTGCTGGTCAGGAAGGTGTAGGTCAACTCGATCGTGCCGCTCTTGTTTGAGTCTGCCCATGCGGCATGGTCCCGCAAGATGTAGTCGGCTGCCTGGTCCACCGTGTACGACGGTTTTCCATTGATCGGGCTGCCGCCTCGATCGTACTGGTGGCTGAACGTGTTGATTTGGTTGTAGGCAGCGCTTGGGCCCTGCGGCGTTACGCCGAGGGCATTGAGTTTAAGTTTCGACATTCAGACATATCCTTGTCTGCGTGGAAAAAACGACCGAATGACCTCAGATGCGAGGTCATCCAATCACTCGCTTGATGCATGAAGCGAGGAAAAACTGGCACAGGGTTGGGACGATCGTCCAGCGATTTTGCGGAAAATGTATCAAGATTTCTCAAGTCTGTAACAAATTCGACAAACATTTGTAATGAAGTGACACGCTGGCGTTACACCTCAGGCAGGGTGGAGTGGTCAAACGCTCAGCGTGACGGATTTATTCACAGCGGAAAATTGAGGGTGATCGGCCCGGTCTTTCCTTGGCAGCGCTGAAGGGAAAAATCAACAATGGATGGTCATGCCTCGGTTGGTCTGAACTTTGCTACAGCCCTGTTACAGGCGGCCTCGATCACTGAAAATTGGCGCGAAGGCACTCCTGAAATCACCTTTAGTTTTGAATCGGCATGCGCTACGACACGCATGCCAGGAGCCGGCCATGAGTACTCTCTCGGAAATTGCAGCAAACCTCTTGAAACGCGAAGACAGTCCCGAGAAAGCCGCTAAGCAGGCTGGCCCCCGTGGACCGATGGGCTGGGAGCAACTGATGATGCTCTCCAAAGAGAAAGACATATTGAAGTGGCAAGCCGCGTTGTCCCGGCTCATTGCAGACAATCCCGGCCAGCGTCGCGTGACCGTGATGCGCGTGATCCAGGGCGGTCTGGCCTGAAATAACTAGGATTAATCGCTGAGCCGTTTGTCGACGCAACGTCTGACAAGCGGCTCCCGCTCGTTCTAGTGGGACCGGTGTTAGCCGGGAAGGAGCCGGTAGTAGCAGTGCGCATGCGGATGTGTCCGTTAGGCGCTATTGATCGACATATTGGCGTTAGTCGGTAAGTGCATTGCGCGCTAAAGTGGCGGGCATGTTCCTGGCACCTTCGGACGACGCAGATGACCCGCCCCCGTTTTCTCCCCGACAACTTCACCCTCATGCTGATCACGGTGGTGATCATCGCCAGCTTCCTGCCGGCCACCGGCCAAGTGGCCGTTGGCTTCGGCTGGCTGACCAACATTGCCATCGCGCTGTTGTTCTTTCTTCACGGCGCCAAACTCTCCCGCGAATCGATCATCGCCGGGGCAGGGCACTGGCGCCTGCACCTGCTGGTCTTCGGCCTGACATTCGTGCTGTTTCCCTTGCTAGGTCTGGCGCTCAAACCCGTGCTGTCGCCGCTGATCGGCAAAGACCTGTACATGGGCATCCTGTACCTGTGTGCGCTGCCCGCGACGGTGCAGTCGGCGATCGCCTTCACCTCACTGGCGCGCGGCAATATTCCGGCGGCGATCTGCAGCGCGGCGGCCTCCAGCCTGTTCGGGATATTCCTGACGCCGCTGCTGGTCACGCTGTTGCTGAACGTCCACGGCGAAGGCGGCTCGACCCTCGATGCGATCTTGAAGATCAGCGTGCAATTGCTGCTGCCGTTTATTGCCGGCCAGATCATGCGGCGCTGGATCGGCGCCTGGATCGGACGCAACAAGAACTGGCTAAAATTCGTCGATCAAGGCTCGATCCTGCTGGTGGTCTACGGCGCGTTCAGTGAAGCGGTCAACGAAGGCATTTGGCAGAAAACACCGATCTGGGACTTGGCCGGGCTGGTGGGAGTGTGCTGCCTGCTGCTGACACTGGTGCTCGTGGCGGCGACCTTGCTGTCCAAGCTGTTCGGCTTCAATCAGGAAGACCGCATCACCATCCTGTTCTGCGGCTCGAAGAAGAGCCTGGCGACCGGCGTGCCGATGGCGCAGGTGCTGTTTGCGGGGAGTACCATTGGGCTGTTGATCTTGCCGCTGATGCTGTTTCACCAGATTCAGCTGATGGTCTGCGCGGTGGTGGCGCAGCGGTATGCGAAGCGTACGGAGCCGGTGGTGGAGTTGATGGCGCAGGTTGATCCTTGATTCTGGTGATCAACCAAATGGCGTGATGGAAAAGCCCCGATGGTTCGGGGCTTTTTGCGTTTGGAGGGGGGGTGGGCTATGGCAAATTAGTCTGGAATGGTTGATTGCATCAGTCTAAAAGGACTGTCCCCGTCAGACTGATTTCCTGGTTTCGTATTGCCTCCTTGCAGTGTCAGCCACATCTTCATCCTCATCACTTAACAGGTTTGCAAGTACTTCCAAAGGAGCCTTTTTGTTCAGAGCGATTCCACTTCTCACCATAGGATCAGGATCTTGCGAAAGGAGCGCAAACAACTCCAGCGACAGTTTTCGCTTACTTGCTATGAAATACCTGCTTTCAGGATGGGACTCGCATAACTCTTCTAGGATCTCAAGTGGAATTGTTTTGTTGTGTATTACCCATTGCACGTAATCGGGATATCCCGTGATCACTTCACGCCATACAGCAAGAGGCGCTTCCTCCATGGCAGACCTGTCGTATTCAGCCTTGAGACGGCTAGCGCGTAGGGTTACAAATTCTTCAGCCGATGTAATCATGTTTGCCTTGCATATAAAATTTCTGGATGTCGATGGGTTAAGCTGTTTAACCTTAGGTTAAAAGTATTAAAGGGGTCCGTCCCCTTTTAGCCCTGATATGCGCAAGAAGTTGCACGCCTCTGCGCTACTTGTAGCGCACGTCGGCGAGCACGCCTCGCCAGAGAGACCAAGCTGGTCAAAGGGCCATCCCCACATATTTGAGTGCTAACGCTCGAAATGCGAATCATCGAATGTTATTTTGCTACCAGTGAATCAATTTCCGTGGGCTATCTACAAAATCAATCTTCGCATAGCCTTCAATCGCGGCATCGAACTCTTTAAAAAAGAAGTCAAGGTTGCGTGAGAATACGATAAATGCGCCACTGCCGTGCTCCCCGGTTCTGTCTCGTACTGTCACATAGTGACAAGTCTCTTGCAGGGCGTCATATAGCTCCTTGCCCCGGATCCGGAGGTGAGTACTCTGCAAAATACTTGAGAGTATAGCGGGGTTGGGACTTTCGGCATGTCTGTGCCTGATGAGGACCTGATGTTTTCTGAGATTCCTGTCGTACTTTTCATGGTCCTCAAGCAGTCTTTTAAAGCCGTCATTCTTAGCTCTGAACATTAGGCAAGGCATGTTTCCTGAACGCGTACGAACAGGTGGCTCGATGGTCGTCTTGCGGGGCTCGACCCAAAAGCATTTTGAGACAAGGGCGTCGATCGCTGCGTCACCGTGAGGTGTTCTGTTAAATCCAATCCCGCCATCCAAACTGACGGCCATAATTAAGGCAAATTGATCTTGCTCATTTGCAGACAGCTCCGCTATGGGGTCATTAGCATGATGTTTGAATTCACTGAATTCTGACGTGTAGCATAGGATTCGATAGGTTTTCATGTTGCTTTCTGATACTCCTTGCAGACGAACCAGGTACGGAATAACCGTCATTAGCTCTAATTAAATTCCAGCGTCTAGCCATAATATTCAGATGCGATATATGAGTGGCTGCTAGTTAAAGGGCTTGGCTGTTTAAATTTTTTTGTGCGTAGGTGGCTTGTGATTGATGTTTTTGATCTATGTTGCTTAGTATTTGATTGTGCGGTCTCCGCACACATTAGGATCTGCTTGATGATTCGCTATCAAGCATACGATCTCCCATGCACTATTCCCCACGATCAGGTATCCGCATACGAGATTTGTCTGGGAGTCAAAGGGGCGCTCCCTTTAATTCTTCAAATCAGTTACGTTCCGTGACTGGGCCGTCTACATGCAAGTTTGATTATTGAGATCTAATCCATTTGCACATTTCTTTTTTGATTTCATCCAGTAAAGCCACTTTTCCTACTAGGGAAGGTCTGAAGTAGGCACGCGTTTTTAACAGCCCCGTTGCTTGAGGCTCAAAAAATGTCGACTCAATCGAAAATTAGACCTTTTGCTCTCTCAATCCCCGCTTTTTTCTGCGTACAAGCGCTTTTCAGCACTCATTTTCCGCATTAAAGGCGTACCTCTCCTGCATTGAGTAATCGTTTTCGCATCATCCACAGGTTCGACAGAGCAAACAGCGTGGTCTGCTGCGCAGTGTTTTTCAGCAGGCCTCGGAAGCGTACTTTCGTATAACCAAACTGGCGCTTGATTACTCGAAACGGATGCTCAACCTTGGCGCGCAGTTGAGCTTTCGCGTATTCGATTTTGCGACGCATGCGCCCGATCAGACTCTTCTTTGCATGCTTTTTATAGCTGCTGGGCCGCGCAGCAATCGACCAGATCATTTGGCGATCTTGATGCTCGGGGCGCTTTTCGACGCCGGTGTAACCGGCATCGCCAGAGACGTAAGTTTCTTCTCCGTGCAGTAACTGATCGACCTGGGTTACGTCCGCCACATTCGCCGCAGTGCCCACTACGCTATGCACCAAACCGGATTCGGCATCGACACCGATGTGCGATTTCATCCCGAAATAGTATTGATTTCCCTTCTTGGTTTGATGCATTTCAGGGTCGCGTTTGCCGTCCTTGTTCTTGGTCGAACTCGGCGCATGAATGATCGTCGCATCGACCACGGTGCCTTGGCGCAACAACAAACCACGGTCGCCCAAATAGCCATTGATGACCTGCAAAATCCCACCGGCCAGCTCATGTTTTTCGAGCAATCTGCGGAAGTTGAGGATCGTGGTTTCGTCTGGAATCCGATCCAGATGCAGCCCGGCAAACTGGCGCAGAATCGTAGTTTCGTACAGCGATTCTTCCATAGCTGGGTCGCTATAACCGAACCAGTTCTGCATCAGATGAACCCGCAACATCGCCATCAACGGGTATGCCGGACGACCACCTTCTCCCGTTGGATAGTGCGGCTCGATCAGTTTGACCAAGCCATTCCAGGGCACGACCTGATCCATCTCGATCAGGAAGCGTTCACGGCGGGTTTGTTTGCGTTTGCCAGCGTATTCGGCGTCAGCGAAGGACATCTGCTTCATCGGGACTCAACCGTTCAGTGCTTGGGACTGGCGTATTTCACCAGATTTGGAAGTCTTTTTCAGAGTTTCCCTAGGACGAGTTCACAGTTCATTTCTTTGTCATGATACGACACCAACGTATCGATATCCTCATCAAGCACTATTCTTAAAATTTGACCAGTGCTCTCATTTCTGGTTGAGAATATTGGATTACCGTCTCGACATGGCGTCCCATCCGAAAATTTCGTATTGCAGTACGGTATTTTAAATTTGCTGGCGTCCAGTCCGTGCGCCTGCCCCTCCGAATAAAATAACTCATATAAATGTCGTTCCAGTTCGACGTAGGATTGCGCGTTATCTAGATAGCCGTTGAACATATATTTACTCCGCGAAAGCCTTACCGGTTATAAACTCAATGTCGACACGCTCATGCTTGGCGTCCTTCACCATAAATGTATGGTTGATATGGGAATATGCTCCACCTTTGGCCGGATTATAAATGTGCTTGGTTGCCTTTTTGAAAATCCTCCCGAGCGGCGAGATCTCTTTTATTAAGTTTATTCTTAAGTTAAAGGGGGCGCCCCCTTTAACCGTAAACAGAGCAGAAGAATTAAAGGGGGTCCGCCCCCATTATCCCCATTAGTAAAACTCCAGTTTTGATACGCTATCAACGAAAGTTATTTCGGCATGGTGATCAATGGCTGATCTGAACTCTTGGAAGAAATAATCGAGATTATTTGAAAAGGCAATGAATGCATCAGGTCCGTGCTCTCCCGATAAGACAGGAACTAGCAGGTAATGGCATGCATTCATTAGGGCGTCGTATAACTCGCCGCCGGATATTAAAAGACGCTGGTCTTGTAATATGCTTGCCAGCATTGATGTTTTAGGTTTCTCAGTAGGTCGATGTCTCGCCATTACTTGGTATTTACGCAAATTTTTTTCGTATTCAATATGTTCCTGGTATAGCTTTTCGAAGCCGCCATTGTTATCTCTAAACAAAAGTGAGGGCATGCAGCCGTAGTAGTTGTCTGAAGGTGGCTGAATGTTGAGCTTATGTAGATTAACCCAGTAACATTTTTCAACAAGAGCGTTTATAGCAGAAGAGCCTTGGGGTGTTTCATCAAAACCAATAGCGCCTTCTAATGTTATCGCCATCAGCAAAGCAAATTGATCATGAGCTTTGGCAGACATTTTTGCTAGGCGCTCGCTTGCATGGTTTTTAAAAATTTTAAACTCGGAGTGGTAGCACAAGATTTTATAGCAGGTCATTTTTATCGTCCCGGCCGTGCTGCTGGGTAAGTGAATATTATCATTTCACCTTTTTTGTTCTTTCCGTGGACATGTGGACGTTCATGATGCTCCGGCTGGCCTGGTCCGACCAAGTCAGGATGTCCGTCAGGATGGTCAAACACAAAAAACTTCTTGTTTTCTGTACCACTCCAACGCCCGAGGGTGGTGATACCCCGACTCTTTAGACAGGCACAATTAACCCCGCGACTACTAGGGTGAAGGTCGTCCATAACAATGTCACTTCCACCTTTGCTCACTCGCGGAACCTGAGCATGTTCCTGTGCTTTCTTCATTGCGCTCCTACGGCTGTTTGTTGCGATGACTTTATGCAAACCGAGTGGGTCGATCCACTCCACCGGGTTTGCAGCATATGCGTAAAGATTTAGCCCGCCTGAGTACCCAATCGGGTCCTTGCTGATAAACCGCCCGACCTTTGGATCATAGTACCGATGCCGGTTGTAGTGCAGGCCGGTCTCGTGGTCGTGGTACTGGCCCTGAAACCTGATCGGGTTGGTCAGGCCGACTTGCTGTGCGAATTCAGAGCGCTGTTCGGTTGCTTCGCCCCATGCTTTGTATTGGGCGCTCCAGGCGGTGTTGCCGATTTGGTCGGTGATTTCCTGCGGCGTACCGAGGTGGTCGCATTGGTACCAGGCGAGTGCGTCGATTGGCAATGCGACCGGTTTGTAGTTCCAGAGCGGGTCTTCTTTGAAGTTGTAGCGACCTTCGTATGCCGGCTGGCTGACGAGGCGGATGGTTTCGTGTCGGATGGCCTGGGCCACCGGAACGAAAGTGCCGGGCTCGTGGATGTAGTGGACGGTTCGGCCTAGGGCGCCGGCGTACGGAGGTGGGCTGCTTTCCCACGCGAGGTTGTCGCCGTCCCAGCCATACAGGGTGAAGCCGCAGCCGAGTTCGCGCTCTTTGCGGGCGTGTTCGTTTTCGTTCCAGCCGGTGCCGGCTTCCGGGCGCGGGCGCGGGCGGTAGTGGGCTTTGGAGAACTTGTAGAGGCGACGTCCGAGGGGGTCGTAGCCGAAGTCGACAGTCAGACGCGGATCGTAGAAATGCACCAGGCGATCGAAGAGGTCCCAATGCAGTTCGCTGCGTAACCCGTTGGTCCAGCGCTCGGTCAGGTTGCCGCGTTCGTCATATTCGTAGTGGCCGCCGGCGTAGTCGCGCAGCAGGTTGTCCACGAGTTTGTTTTGAGTCGGCTCGGGATCTAGCGGACGGCGGACGGGCGCGTCGGTTTCGTTGAGCAGATTGCTTGCGGGGTCGAAAGCGAAGGTTTCCATGCCGAGGCGACTGGTAGCGCTAAGCAGACGGCTGACCGGGTCGTATTTATAGGCGAGCGGGCCGCGGCGGCTGTCGTTGATATTGGTAAGTTGGCCGGCGGCGTCGTAGGTGTAGGCGCGTTTGATGAGCGTGGTTTTGTCGTCGGTGCGTCCTAGCAGTTGTTCATTCAGGCGCCCGGCTGCATCCCAACTTTGGGTTTGCAGCAGTTGGTTGCCCTGATGGCGAGCGACTTCGCGATGCAGGTCATCGCGTTCATAACTGAGGAGTTCGTGCTCGTCCAGCTTCAGCCCCAGCAGATGACCGCTGCCAAAGGTCAGCCAACTGACGCGATGGCCGTCAGGACGGATAGTCGCGACGCGGTTGTTCAGCGCGTCGTACTCGTGCTGCCAAACGGCAACCAGCGGTTTATCCAGATTCGAGTAGTGCTGGTGCTCTCGCAGCAGGTTGCCAGCCGGGTCGTGAAACCATTGCAAGCGACTCACGGCGTTGGTTGCCATGACCAGATGGCCGTTGCCGTCGTAGGCGAAGGTTTCGCTCTGGGACTTCTCGCCGAGGGTGGCGCGGCGTTCGGTCAGGCGGCCCATGGGGTCGAAGGTCAAAGCAATGGAGCGCTGGCCGTTGATGGTCTCGGCAAGGCGTCCGGTTTCGGGATCGTACTGATAGCGGGTGGATCGCCCGTCGAAGCCGCTTTCTTGCTGCAGCCGACCGACCGGGTCGTAGTGAAAGTGCGCACGGCGTTCGTTTTCGTTTTCCAGCGCAACGAGACGGCCGAGCTTGTCCCAGCGGTAGCGCAGGGTTTGTTCGGCGGCATCGACACGCTCGGCGATAAAGCCGGCGGCGGTGTAGCGCCAGGTGGTGCAGCGTTCCAGACCATCCGAATGAGCGAGCAAACGACCTTCGGCGTCGCGGCTAAAGCGTTCTTCGGTTTTGTCCGGGTGCTTGATCAGGACAAGCTGACCGGCTTTGTATTCATACGTGGTGCTGTGCCTGGCAGGGTCAGTAAAGCGAACCATCTGGCCGCGATCGTCGTATTCCCAAACACTGACCTTGCCCGAGCAGTCGGTGTATTTAACGAGTTGTCCAGCTTCGTTGTAGGCCAACGCTTTCGTGTTGCCGTTTGCGTCCTTGATGGCTGTAGGAAGGCCGAATTTGTTGTAGGCGTATTCGGTGATGTTCTCTAACGGGTCGATCGCCTCGATCAGATTTCCGCGAAGGTCGTAGTCCCGTTTCCACAGCCCACCCTCGCCATCGCTGATCTTGATCAGATGGCTTTTGTCGTCGTAGGCGTAATTCATCACGCTGTGATCAGCGCGGGTGTGTTCGGTCAGATTGCTGAGCTTGTCGTAGCGATACCGGTCGGTGCTGCCGTCGGTGTGGACATGCCGGATGATGTTCTTCGCCGCATCGCGGAAGAACCACTCCGAGCGACCATCGGCATGGCAAATGCGATAGGTGTACCCAAGGCTGTCGTAGTAGTGCCGGGTTTCGTGGCCCAAAGCGTCAGTGACATAGGTCAGGCGGATGTTTTCGTCCCACGCCAGCCGCGTGTCGAAGCTGCCGTCGTCCGCCCATTCGCGAATGGCTTTCGCATCAGGACCGGAACCTTGCCATTGCAGGTTCAAACCGCGATTGGTGCGGTCGGTATAGCGGGTAATCAGGTGGTGTTCGTACTGATAACGCCAGGCCGAGCCGTTCTCGTCTTGGGCCAGAACAAGATCGCCGGAATCATCGTACTGATACGCACAGAGTTGGCGTTTAACCTCGCCATCACGAACTTCCCAAAGCCCCGTCAACCGTCCTTGATCATCAATCAAAGTGCCAAGTCGCAGATGGACCTTGTTTAAATCTTTCTCCGAGTAAGTCACTAACTCGGATAGCACCAAACGCCCCTCATGCCGATGCTCGTAATGCAGCATCACCCCAGCGCCGTTGGGCAGCATTTTGTTGATCAGAACAAAGCGCTTGCCCCGCCGAACATAGGTCTCCCTGTGATCCAGGCCACGCATCAGCAACAGCCGATCCTTGCTGAGTCGAATGACGGTCAGATTTTCAATGGCGTTGAAATGAAAAAGCTTGACCTTGGGAAGAGGGAATTCATGGCTACGCCCATCGGAGTCATGAAACACCAAACCATCACCGACGAGATCAAAGCGTGTCGTAAACGGCGTGATCCAGCGTGCGCCGATAACATCCCCATCGAACGCATCCAGACTCGAGCAATAAGTCCGCGTCCATTCAATGGGAAACGGCCCCGGCAAACTGAAATCGGTATGACTGACCGACTCCGAGCCCATCGCAAAACTGATGCTGTTCGCCGTCGACGCGCAGTTACAAGCGCAGGGACATGCACAGGCGCATTTCTTCAGTACGTTGGGCCGGCCCTTCGCAGGCTTCTCGTGCTGAACAACTTCAAGTTTGCCTTCGCCGCCGCGGCGCCTGGCCTGATTAGTCACCCCAGGCTTGATGTTGAAGGACTGGCCATGCCCGTTGCGCGCACGCCAACTGACGACCGCTCCCTCCAAGATAACCAGCAACGCAGCGATGGAGTGCTGAGCCCCGGGATCCGCCAGCCCCTTAATTTGCGTGCAAACCTGAGGAGCGAGGTCACGCAATAACTTGGCCTGCCTGCCCACCTCTTTTTTAACCGCTTCAGGCACAAGGTATTCAGCAGCGCCATTCACCGCACCCTTGCCGGCAGCAACACAAACCGCCGCAGCCGCAACGAAGATATTGCCGATCGCAGCCTTTGGATCGTAGGCCCAGACATCCCCAGCGTCATGGACCAACTGCTCTGCTTCAAGCAGATCAGCCTTGGTGTTCAGGCCCGGATTGACCAATTTCTCCAGGCCGTCGGCAATCTGAAAAAGCACGCCTTCGCCCAGCTTCCCCGCATCCTCAAGAATCCCGGGGAGCTTCCCCTGCGCCTGGCTCACAAAGTCATCGAGTGTCCCGACAATGGTGGCATTCAGGTGCCCGATCAAAATCTCGATCAGCGCATCCCCCAACACTATCTTTCCCGCCTGACGCATCTCCTGACGCACCAGAAACAGCATCGGACGCAGCGTCATTCGCGCTGCCGCCATGCCCGGCGGGATGGGAATCATGCCGATCAGATTGATGCCCAAACTGACCCAGTCCAGAGGATCGCGTTTGTCACTGGTCGCCAGTCGAGCAATGTCATTCAGCGCATCAACCAGCGCCATGATGTTGCCGACCACCGGCAGCCCGCCGGCGAAAGTCTTGATTCGCTCGAGCGTGACAACCCCGCCACTGATCTCCTGCAGCCAGGCGTCAACGTTGGCCGCACCGGCGCCAACGTCTTCTAGCTGAATCTGATCAAGTGGAACGATCGCCACTTGGGGTTCGCGTTTCTCACCACCAACGCGCAGATTTAGGGGGGTCGCCAAGGATGCTCTCCGTGCTCAAAAACCATCCGAAAAGGCGTGAATGCCAATCCGGGGGCCACGGAGATATCAAGGGTTGTGCCAGCTATAAAATAGCCAAACAAAATCAATAGCTTAAGAAAAAAACCTGCAGGTTTAACGAGTGGCTAACCGGGAGAACCCAGCAAAGGTGCGCAAGAAGTTGCGCACCCCTGAGCAACTTCTTGCGCACTCGTCTGCAGGCCATACACGACGTGGCCTGCAGAGCATCTAGCAGCCAAATTTGAGCTTCGGAGTGCGCAACTTCTTGCGCACTCCGATCAACCCATAACCAACCACTCTTCACCACCAAGAGCGCATCCCCAGCAAAATACGGCAGCAAAAACATAGCCAAAAAAAAGCCCCGAACGTTCGGGGCTTTGAGCATTCAGAGCGGCTTAAGCTTTAGCCAATTGCTCCTCATACTCCTTGTGATACTCACGGGCCAGCGACTGCTTCTGCTTGTCGTCCAGCAGTTTGCCCGCTGACTGGAAGAACTTCTGCTCTTCTTCCTTCAGGTGGTGATGAACCTTCTCAGACAGCTTCTTGGCCGTGGCCATCCATGACGGGCTGGACATCTCGGTCTCGTCGAGCTCTTCCATCATCTCGTCCATTTCATGGTGCTCGGAAATGGCATGGCGGCTGAGGTCGACGCCGTTGTCGAACTGCATCAGCGGGATATAGAAGAAGCGCTCTTCGGCGGTTTCGTGGGCCTGCAGTTCAGCTTTCAGCTGCTTGTAGACCTCGACACGCTCCTCACTGTCGCCATGGGTTTGGATCAAGGCATCGGCATAGCCGCGTTGCCGGTCATGACTTTCTCTCAGGGCTTCGAAAATATTCACGGGTGCTCCTTGGTTCGGCGACGGACTGATGTGCTTATCCCTAGACCGCAGCGGGTATTCAGCCGTTCCGTTTTACTTCGAGCCTATGCGTGTTCCCCATGCCTGACCAACATGAAAACCCGCCGCCGTACAGCCCCCCGACAGCTCCGCCCGGTCACTGACGGGCTGACATTCGCGACATGCTGCGTATGATGAGCCCGACGTTTTCCGGAAAAAGGCTCACGCTCATGATGAAGTTTTTCGCCGCGCTGCTGTGTGTGTTCACCGGCATGGCCCACGCAGAACCCGCGCTGCTCACCGATCTTGCCCTGCCGTATCTGGCGGCGGCGCCTGCTGAATCCAAAGACAAACCCCTGATTATTTTCTTGCACGGCTATGGCAGCGACGAGCGCGACCTGCTGGATATCAAAAACGATCTCTCACCGAATGACACCTTCCTCTCCGTGCGTGCGCCGCAGGAAGTCGACGGCGGGGGCTACAAGTGGTTCAGCCAGGACACCGATCAGGCCGAATACGAAGGCGTGACCAGCGACGTCGACAAAAGCACTGACCTGCTGCGCACCTTCATCCAGCAGGCCACCGAGAAATACCAGACCCAGCCCGACAAAGTGATCCTGGTCGGCTTCAGCCAGGGCGCGATGATGAGCTACCAGATCGGCCTGCAATACCCGGAACTGGTGCATGGCATCGCACCGCTCAGCGGCAAGATTCTCGGGTCCCTCCATTCACGGCTGAAGCCCGACGAGCGCCTGAAATCGCTGAAAGTGTTCATCGGCCACGGCTCGGCCGACACCCGCGTGCCTTACTCGGGCGCAACCGATGCCAAGGCGGTGCTGGAGAATCTGCTGATCGTTCCGGAGTTTCATGCCTACGCCGGGGCTGGGCATACGATTACGACGGCAGAGGTGGCGGACTTGAAGCATTGGCTGGAGAGCGAGTTGAACAGCAAGGCTGCTGATTGACCCAGCGTGCGCCGGGACTCACGTAGATTTATTCGATTGCTATAAATATGTACCGCAAGAAGGCCTGATGCCTTCGTCATCATTTGCTGCTTTGTTATGCGGTGAATGTGGCAATGAGGAGACAGGGAAAGGGGACTGATCTGCGCAATCAGGTCCTCAAGTCGAAAGCGCGCCAACTGGTTAATCAAACCCTTGAGAGGTCCGTCGAAGTACGATCACTCGGTATAGACAGGGGAACTGTGAGATTCATGCCTATTGATCCCGCGGCGCTCGCAATCAGCGATGAATGGGAACGCTGCCCCTATCCTTGGCGGGCGGTGCCGGAATGGAAGCTAAAAGATCCGAAAGGTCTTGACCTCGCCCTGTGGCATGCTCAGGAGCTTTGCGGTTTATGTTACGCAACACCGCGTCGAAGCCGTTTGCGGATCAAGATTATCTTGCTGGAAGGTCAACCGACCGAGAGTCATCCCCTGAAAAGGTTGGTGGCTCCATTGATGTTGACGGCGGTAGGGGTTTACGCGCAGCTGCTGAGATGCAAAGTCATCCAGATCGAACGCCCCGAGCCAGGCGTCGTGAACTACTATCAGACGCTGGGGTTCGAGTTCGATACAGCTGGATGCCTTGTTATTTCAGCCGATCGTTTCTAGGATGTCCCCCAGGACCAAAGCAGGGAGGTGCTCATGAACATTAAGAAACGTAAGGCTAAAATTCGGGAAATGACAGAATTCAGTGCCGAAGCGCACAGGCGCGCTGCGGAATATGCTCAGGCTCAATTGCACTTTCTGCGCTTAGCGCTGGAGATCGGCAGAGACCTCGGACCCACTGGCCCCATGGCTGGTTTCAGGGGCTGACTCCTCAAAAGAAAACCGCCGATATCGGCGGTTTTTTCTTGCGCTGCAATCAGCGCCTCACCCCTATGGCCTGAGCATCATGCGCGTGCCGTGCTCCATTCTTCATGGCCGTGAGTTCTTCAAAAACCCCAACAACGCCAACACCGGAAACACGCTCCCCACGATAACAATCCACGTCCAGCCACCATGGTCATACAGCGCGCTGGCTACCACTGAGCCGATCGCGCCGCCGATGAAGATGCTGGTCATGTACAGCGCATTAAGCCGGCTGCGGCTTTTGGCATCCAGGGCGTAGACCGCGCGCTGACCGAGGACCATGTTCATCTGTACGCAGAAATCGAGGATGACCCCGGTGACGGCCATGCCGATCACGGCGTAGCCCGGCTCGATCAGGCTGGGCAGAAAGCTCAGTGCGGCGAACAGCATGGCGCACAGACTGGCGATGCGGGTGTGGCCGGCATCGGCCAGGCGGCCGGCGATGGGTGCTGCAATGGCGCCGATGGCCCCGACCAGGGCGAAGAGGGCGATCTGGCTTTGCGACAGGCCGTGATTTCGCGCGAGCTCAAGCGGCACGGCGGTCCAGAACAGGCTGAAGGTGGCGAACATGCACGCCTGATAAAACGCGCGCTGGCGCAAAACTGGCTGTTTGCGCAGCAGGGTCCACAGCGATTTGAGCAATTGGCCATAGGTGGCGCTGTGGGCAGGCTGATGTTTCGGAATGGTGGTCGCCAGCACCACGCTGATCAGCAGCATCACCACGGCAGCCGTGCCGAACACCGCGCGCCAGCCGAAGTGGTCGGCGATCAGACTGGCCGCGGGCCTGGCCAGCAGAATGCCCAGTAGCAGGCCGCCCATGATGCTGCCGACCACGCGCCCGCGTGTTTCTTCCGGCGCCAGGTTGGCGGCCAGTGGCACCAGAATCTGCACTGCCACCGAGCTGAAACCCACCAGCAGCGAGGCAAGCAGGAACAGGTTAGGCGTTTGCGCGAAGGCGGCGCTGAGCAGACTGAGGATGGCGACGCCGGTGGTGACGATCATCAGGCGACGGTTTTCCAGCAAGTCGCCCAACGGCACGAGGAAGAACAGGCCGAGGGCATAGCCGATCTGGGTCAGCGACACGATGAAGCTGGCCAGCGTACCGGACAGGCCGATGTCCGGGGCAATCAAGCCAATGATGGGCTGGGCGTAATACAGGTTGGCCACGATCGCGCCGCAGCAGAACGCGAACAGCATCGCCAGGCCCTTGGTCATTGTGGCGCCGTGGCTTGCGGGAGAATTGGACGTCATGGGAATACCGGAGAGGTCGCAGGCCTGGCAGAGACGGCTCTGTTACGGCGTGCAGAAAGGAGTGGCGGGAGGTTAACGCTTTTTCGTTGCGTTAAGAAGGGGCTCCGGCAAATACGCACCCCATCTGTCCAGGCGCGCCTGGACTTGACACGTCTTCCGCACCAAAGGCGTGCAGCCCGCGGCCATTTGTATTGATGCAGGCGGCTCTCCGGTCGCTGGCCCGAAACTTTTCCGCCTGCGCTTCGGTCACTGCTTACACATACCCCCTTACACCCCATCGGAACTACAACTATGCCTCGGGCAATCTGGAAAGGCGCGATCAGTTTTGGGCTGGTGCATATTCCTGTGGCGCTGGTGTCAGCGACGTCGCGGCAAGGTGTCGACTTCGACTGGCTGGACAAGCGCAGCATGGACCCGGTCGGTTACAAGCGCATCAACAAGGTCTCCGGCAAGGAGATCAATAAAGAAAACATCGTCAAGGGCGTGCAGTACCAGAAGGGCCGTTACGTCGTCATCAGTGAGGAAGAAATTCGCTCGGCGCACCCGAAATCGACCCAGACCATCGACATCTTCGGTTTCGTCGACAGCGATCAGATTCCGCTCCAGCACATTGACACGCCGTACTTCCTGGCCCCCGACAAGCGCGGCGAAAAGGTTTACGCGCTGTTGCGCCAGGCGCTGGTCGATACCGGCAAGGTGGCGCTGGCCCATGTGGTGATTCGCACCAGTCAACACCTGGCGGCGGTGATGCCGCTGGAGTCGGCGATCGTGCTCGTGCTGCTGCGCTGGCCCTCGGAAGTGCGCGGGCTCGACAGCCTGGAGCTGCCCAAGGAGGCCACCGACGTCAAGCTCAGCAAGAGCGAGCTGGACATGGCCAAGCGCCTGATCAAGGACATGAGCACCGAGTGGTCGCCGGACGCCGAGGAGTACCGCGACACCTTTCAGGACCAGATCATGTCGCTGGTGGAAACCAAGGCCCGCGAAGGCAAGATCGAGAATGTCGAGACGGACGCAGGCGACACCGAGCGTAAGTCGGCTGATGTCATCGACCTGACCGAGCTGCTCAAACGCAGCCTGGGTGGTCGCGGCGCTGCAGCGAAGGCGGCGCCAGCCAAAGCCAAACCGGCCAGCAAAAGCAAAGCCGAGTCCAAGGACGATGCGCCGGCGAAGCGCCGTGCACCGCCCCGCAAGAAGACCACCAAGGCCTCTTGAACGCGTGTCCTGTTTTAGCGTTAAAAGATGCACCGTTCCAATGCGCAGAGGTTCATCGTCATGACAAAACCTGTGAGTGAATACACCCGCAAGCGCAACTTCGATGTCACGTCCGAGCCGCCGGAAAGCGAGGGCAAGACGCGAAGCAAGAAAGGCAAGGCGCTGAGTTTCGTCATTCACAAGCACGATGCGCGCAATCTGCACTACGACTTTCGCCTTGAGCTGGATGGCACGCTGAAAAGCTGGGCGGTGCCGAAGGGGCCGAGCCTGGACCCGAAAAACAAGCGCCTGGCGGTGCACGTCGAAGACCACCCCCTCGGCTACGGCACCTTTGAGGGCAGCATTCCCGAGGGCGAATACGGCGCCGGCGACGTGATCGTCTGGGATCGCGGCATCTGGCAGCCCCACGGCGATCCGCAAGAGACCTACAAGGCAGGCAAGCTCAAATTCACCCTGATCGGCGAAAAGCTTACCGGCGACTGGGCGTTGGTGCGGACCCGTTTGCCGGGTAACAGCAACAAGGAACAGTGGCTGTTGATCAAGGAAAAGGACGATGCCGTGCGCTCGGGCGAGGAATACGACATCGTCGTCGACAAGCCGGCAAGCGTGGTCAGTGGCGCGACGGTGGGCGAGGCAGGCAAGCCGGCCAGGAACGCCAAACGTAAATCGGCGGCGTCTGAACCCGTCGCTGAAACCTCGGCCGGGAAGAAGCCCGCAAAAAAGCCAGTGGAAAAGAAATCCAGGACGCCTTCGCCCAAAAAGAGCGGCGTGCCGGCCAAGCTCTCACCGCAGTTGGCGACGCTGATGGACGCTCCGCCCGAAGGCAAATGGCTCTATGAAATCAAGTACGACGGCTATCGGATCCTGACCCGCATCATCGAGGGCGAGGTGAGGTTTTTCACCCGCAATGGCAATGACTGGACCGATCGATTGCCGCTGCAGGCCAAGGCCGTTGGCGACCTGAAACTGGACAACACCTGGCTGGACGGCGAAGTCGTGGTGCTCAACGACGCCGGGTTGCCGGATTTTCAGGCGTTGCAGAATGCGTTCGACATCGACCGCAGCATGGACATTATCTATTACCTGTTTGACGTGCCTTTCCTGAATGGGGAAGACCTGCGCGAAACGCCCGTCGAAGACCGCCGCGCCGCCCTGAAGAAAGTGCTGGGGCGACAGAAAAAGGGCCTGCTGCGGTTCTCCGAAGCCTTCTCCGCCGGCCATCGCGACATCATCGAAAGCGCGAGTCTGATGTCCCTTGAAGGGGTGATCGGCAAGCGTGCCGGCAGCGTGTATCAGTCCAGCCGTAATGCCGACTGGATCAAGCTCAAGTGCAAGCTGCGGCAGGAGTTCGTCATTGCCGGCTTCACCAAACCCCAGGGCGCGCGCAATGGGTTTGGCGCGCTGTTGCTGGCGGTGAACGAGGAGGGCGCGGGTCTGGTGTATGCCGGTCGGGTCGGCACCGGGTTCAATCAGCAAATGCTCGGCGACTTGCTCGAGCAGATGAAACCGCTGGAACAGGACGCATCGCCGCTGGCGAAAAAAGTGACGAGCGCTCAGGCGCGCGGCGTGCACTGGATAAAACCGACATTGGTGGCGGAAGTCGAGTTCGGCGAATGGACCCGCGACGGCATCGTTCGTCATTCGGCGTTTGTCTCGTTGCGCAGCGACAAGCCGGCCAGCGAGGTAGTCCACGAATACCCCAGGACGCCGAAAGACATCAAGGCGCCGTTCAAGCCCCGTGGCGCGAAGGCCGCAGCGCCCGCCAGGAAGTCCGCGGCCAGCGACAATGCCGCAGCCGAGAAACCCAAGCCGGGCAGCAAACGTGCAGGTAAAGACCGCATCGAAGTGGCCGGCGTGATGGTCAGCCATCCCGAACGGGTGATCGACGCCGAAAGCGGTCTGCACAAGATTGAGCTGGCGCAGTATTACGAGTCAGTGGCTGACTGGATTTTGCCGCACCTCGACCATCGGCCCGTGGCGCTGTTGCGTTGCCCCGAGGGCGTGGAAGGCGAGCAGTTTTTCCAGAAGCATTCCGAGCGCATGGCGATCCCCAACATCAAGCAGCTGGACCCCAAACTCGACCCCGGCCACGCGCGTTTGATGGAGATCGACAGCGTCAAGGCGCTGGTCGGTGCGGCGCAGATGGGCACCATCGAACTGCACACCTGGGGCGCGACCTACGATCAGATCGAGCTGCCGGACCACTTCGTCCTCGATCTCGACCCGGACGATCAGTTGCCTTGGCGCAGCATGATCGAAGCCACGCAACTGACGTTGTCGACCCTCGACGAGTTGGGCCTGGATGCGTACGTCAAGACCAGTGGCGGCAAAGGCATGCACATCGTTGTGCCGCTGGCGCGCCGGGCTGATTGGGAGTCGGTCAAAGCCTTCGCCAAGGCGCTGGCGCAATTCATGTCGCGGGAGTTGCCGGACCGATTCACCGCCACGTCCGGGCCGAAGAACCGGGTCGGCAAGATCTTCATCGATTATCTGCGTAACAGTCGGGGCGCCAGCACGGTCGTGGCCTATTCAGCGAGGGCGCGGCCGGGGTTGCCGGTGTCGGTGCCGATCAGCCGTGACGAGCTGACCGAGGTGAAGTCGTCAGCGCAGTGGAACATCGCCAACCTGCAGCAGCGGTTGCGCAAGCTGAAGGCGGATCCGTGGGCCGGTTACAAGCACAGCCAACGCTTGACCAAACCGATGTGGAAACGCCTGGGTGCCACGCCTCCGGCTTGAAGCCTTGGGTCAGTCTTCGATATCGCTGATCAGGCTGCGACGCAACTGACCGGGCGCCATGCCGTAGGTGTCCTTGAAGACTTTGCTGAAGGCTGCCTGGGATTGGTAACCGACCTGAGCGGCGATGTCGCTCAGGCCTTCTTTCGACCGACTCAACAACCCATAAGCCCGTTGCATGCGGACTTGGGTCAGCAGCGTCCACGGCGAGCTGCCGCTAAGTTTTGCGAAGGCGCGCATGAAGGTCGCCCGGGACATGCTCGCCAGCTCTGCCAAGGCGTCGACGTTCCAGTCATGGGCCGGGTTTTCCAGCATCGCTTGCCACGCCCGACCCAGGCGCTTGTCCGTCAGCAGCGCCAGGCTGCCCGTATGTTGCGGGGACTGGCGAAGGTGCTCCCGCAACACCAGGGTGAACAACGCCGAGGTCAGCGCGTTGACCATGAACTGGCCCCCCGCCAGGTTGGCGTCCGCTTCATTGCGCAACAGCGCGACCAATGCTGGCAACGGGTCGCCGCGGCCCAGCGCCTGGGTCGAGACGTTCAGATGACCGGGGAGGGACGAGAACAGCATCGCGTGGGGCTGATGGATGAAGCGGCCGCAGAGTAAATCCAGCTCCACCCCGTCGCCGAAGCGCTGCACCGGCAGTAAACCTGCGTCAGTCCCGCGCTGGGGCCGGGAAGGCGTCACGTGCTGGCCGGGGCTTAATAACAGGTGTTGGCTGCCTCGCGGCAGAACCAGAATGTCCCCGGCCGTCAGGGTCAATCGCTGTCGGTCGGCCAGCTCCACGTGGCAGTGGCCGGCCAGCACAATGTGGTAGGGCGAGGTGCCTGCAGGTTCCTGAGCATGGTCCAGGGCCCAGTCGCCCTGAAACTGGCAGCGCAGGTCGAGGCTGCCGCGGATGTCGGCGAGGGCGATGAGCGTATCGATGGCGTTCATAGGCGACTTTCGGACAAAAGAATGAGCCAAACGAGCAAGTCGCCGCGCCGTGCCTGGCGGAGACTGAAGATGTTCCGGCGCAGTTTAGTCGCCGCCCTCAGGAGACACCAACATGTTCAGCAACTGGCCCGATCTGGTTTCCACCATCAAGCAATCGTTTGGTGCGCTGTCCAAATCAAACCCGAAAATGGTCAAGGCCTACATGGCCCTTGGCGAAGCCGCTGCGGAAAACAACGTCCTCGACGCCAAGACCCGCGAGCTGATTTCCCTCGCCGTCGCGGTCACCACTCGCTGTGACGGATGCCTCGCCAGCCACGCCCAGGCCGCCATCGCTGCAGGCGCCACCCGCGAAGAAGTCGCCGCCGCCCTCGCCACCGCGATCTCGTTGAACGCCGGCGCCGCGTACATCTATTCGATGCACGCGCTGGAAGCCTATGACGCGCTGAAGCAGTGAGCTTCAGGCGTTAGAAATGCCGGAATTTCCAAAAGCAGAGATTCCGGCTGTTTCGGATGAGACGCGGACTTGTAGGCGCCGGATTGCTGGTGACGCTGTTCGCAATCATCGGGTTTCCGGGTTTACTCCCGCTGCGCGCCGCGTTGCGGGACAAGGCTCGCTCCTTGGCCGATTGGGCAGAGGCAGAGCGCGATCCAATCCGTTTCATGCTGCGACTTCAGACCTGCCGAGTGGACATCCAACGCGGATTACCAACAGAAACCCAGATTGATGGACGGCGCAAATCAACTGTAGGAGCGCGCTTGCCCGCGAATGCGGTCGGTCAGTCGCCTCCATACACCGAGAGGACGCATTGGCCAGCACGCCGGCTTCTAAAGGGTCGCGGAGGGTCAATTTTTCAGCGGCAACTGTGCCGACGCCTTCGCGGGCAAGCGCGCTCCTACACTGAGTTTTGCGGCGTGAGCGCAATCACAGTCCTACGCAAAATCGGCTTGTGGCAAACGCAAAATCAATAGGGCCGGCTTGCTGGCGAACCCATGGGGTGAGGCACTGCAACAGTGCCTCACCCACCGCGTTCGCCAGCAAGCCGGCTCCTACGGACCGAGTTTAAACCCGGAAGGTAGGCGTCAGTCGCACCGACGCTCCATCAGATTACTTCACCCCATCCGTCCGTTCGCCCACTTCCGCCGGATAAAACTCCCCCTCAAGCCCGGCGGTCAGCAGCCGTTCCCGTACGTGGGTTTCAACTTCCAGCACCTGATCCGGGTCGTCAATGTTGTCGAGCACCAGCCAGACCGGCATGACGTTCTGGCCATGGGTGCCTTCGCTGAGCATGTCGTGGGAGAAGACCTGATTGGCGCGCCACAGGCACAGTTCGTCCTCGCTGTGACCGGCTTCGCGGACGGCGGCGGGGGAGGTCAGCCAGATTTCGGTGTAGGGACGCAGGTCGGCGCCGGCGAGTTCGTTCAGGGTGATGACGGTTTTCATTTCGTGTCCTCCAGTGTTCAAGATGCAGTTGTGACGCATCAGGCTGACCAGCGTTCCCCCGATCTGCGCAGGTGGTCGTACCGACTTGAACCGACGGCGCACGCAAGGGGTCGATCAATCACTGTGCGCTCACGTCCGACCGACCCGGAGACACGCCCGTGACCGACCCACATCTGCTTACCCGCAGAAGACTGATCACCCTGGCGGCAGGTGCTTCCGCGGCGCTGGTATTGGACGCCGCCGTGCGCCGTGCGCAGGCATCCGCAGCCCCATCCACCGGCGCATTGCCCGGTCAAGCAGGAGAACGGAACATGCTCACCCGAGACATTCCATCCAGTGGCGAAGCCTTGCCGATGATCGGGCTTGGCACGTATCGCGGGTTCGACGTCGAGCCCGGCAGCGACGCGTACAAATTGCTGCCTGCGGTGGTGGACCAGCTTTTCCACGCCGGCGGCACGGTGATCGACAGCTCGCCGATGTACGGCCGCGCCGAGGAAACCACCGGCGAGTTGCTGTCGATCCATCAGCCGTCCTCGCCAGCGTTCCTGGCGACCAAGGTCTGGACCCGAGGACGTGACGAAGGCATCGCCCAGATGGAAGCTTCGTTTCGGCTGTTGCGGACCCAGCGCATTGACCTCATGCAGATCCATAATCTGCTCGACTGGAAAACCCACCTGCCGACGTTGCGTCAGTGGAAAGAGGAAGGGCGCATTCGCTACATCGGTCTGACGCACTACACCCCGTCGGCCTACGCCGAGGTGGAGGCCGCGCTGAAGGCCGAGGCGTTCGATTTTCTGCAGATCAACTACGCGCTGGACGATCGCTCGGTCGAAGCGCGGCTGCTGCCGCTGTGCCGTGAGCGAGGGGTGGCAGTGATCTGCAATCGGCCGTTTGGTGGCGGCGGTCTGCTGGGGCGCTTGCGCGACACGCCGCTGCCGGGCTGGGCGGGGGAAGTGCAGGCCAGGAGCTGGGCGCAACTGGCGTTGAAGTTTCTGATTTCACACCCGGCGGTGACGTGCGCGATCCCCGGTACGGGAAATCCGAAATACATGAAGGAAAACGCCGAGGCAGCCAGAGGGCCTTTGCTTACCGATGCCCAGCGCCAGCAGCTGATTGCCCTGATCGGCTGATCCTGCCTACCGCCGGTTGGGCCATTTCATATCATCGGCGCCAGCTGAGTCGATCAGCGTTTGACCGGCGCAGGCAAAGTGACCAGATTCACGTACGCGTCCCAGAACTTCTTCTGGTCCACGGCATACACCACTTTCGCCTTCTGCGTGCCGACGGGGGCGCCTTTCTTGTAGCCCATGGAGCGGCCGTAATCCGGTCCGAAGTGGGCGTCGACATCGACCCACAGGTCTTTGGACTCGGTGACCAGTTCCGGACGCACCAGGTACAGCGCGGGCAGGCTGTCCCAGGTGAAGCTGTGATGGTTCGGGTCCTTGTCGAACTCAGGCCCCAGCACCGTTTTGTACAGGTCGGGAATCACGCCTTTGCTGGCGACGATGCGCTGGTAGACCGAGGCGTCGAAGATGACCTTTTCGCAGACATCGTTGGGGAAAATCACGTGCTCGATGGGCGAGCGCAGGACGATTTTTGCGGCCTCGGGGTCGAACCACCAGTTGAATTCCGCCGCTGGCGTCGTGTTGCCGGGAATCTCGATGGCGCCGCCCATGTACACGATGCGCTTGATCAGCGGCACGATTTCCGGCGCGCTGCGAATCGCCAGAGCGATGTTGGTCAATGGGCCAACGGCCAGGAGGGTCACTTCGTGAGGGTTTTCCTTCACGCTGTCGACGATGAACTGCGCGGCGGATTTGCTGCGCAATGCAGTGTGCGTAGCAACCCCGTCCGGCGGCGAAACCAACTGTGAGGCCGAGGTCGGGCGCGGGGTCTTGAACGCCCCCGGCCAGCCAGCGCCGAACAGGGCTTTTTCCTGTTCATAGGTGGCGAAGTCGTGCAGCAGCGGGTATGCCGCGCCGGAGTACACGCCGATGTCCTTTTCCACGCCCATGCGCTCGACAGCCTTCAGCGCATCGACCTGCTCCTGATCCACCCACGCGTTGCCACTGACGAGGGTCATGCCCAACAGGTCGATGCGCTTTTGCGCGTGCAGTTGCGCCAGCATGATGAAGGCCTGGCCGTCGTCGTTGAGCACGTTGAAATCGGTGTCGAAGATGACCTTTTCCGCCGCGTGTAAAGAGGTCGCGGACAGTCCCAGCGTCAGGGCCAGGGCACAGCTTTTCACAAACGCCTGCATGAGCGGTTTCCACCGTTGTTATTGGAGAAATACAATTCCCATGTAGGAGCCGGCTTGCTGGCGAACCCGGTGGTTCAGTCAACATCTTATTCACTGAACCACCGGGTTTGCCAGCAAGCCAGCTCCTACAGGATCTACGTCCATCAGGGCGAATTATCTGTTCACCAACTTCGCCGGCAGCGCTACCACCAGCAGGCTGCTCAAAATCAGGCACCCGGCAAAGAACCACAACGCCCCGGCGCTGCTGCCGGTCACGTCGATGGCGATGCCCATCATCGAGTTGCTCACCAGGCCGGCGATGTTCGCCAGCGAGCAGGCGAGGGCGAAACCTGTCGCCGCTGCCCGGCCCTTGAGGAACGTCGCCGGCAGGCTGAAGAACACCGGCACCGCGCCAATGATCGCGGCTGAAGCGACGGCAAACAGCGCGACCGTCGCGACCAGGTTATGGGTGAAGAACGGACTGGCCGCCATCGCCACGGCGCCAATCCAGAAGGGCACGATGATGTGCCAGCGTCGTTCGCGACGGCGGTCGGAGCTGGCGCCGATCATCAGCATGCCGATCAGCGCCGCCACGCTGGGCAACGCGGTCAACACGCCGATGTGGAAGGTGTCGGTGACCCCGGCGTTCTTGATGAACGTCGGCATCCAGAAGCCCATCGCATAGGCGCTGAGCAGGATCGAGAAGTCGATGCCGCCGAGCATCCAGACCTTCAGATTGAAAAACCCGTCGCGAAAACTGTGCTTGCTGTCTTTGCCCTCGGCATCGTCCAGGCGCAGCTCGCCTTCCAGCAAGGCTTGTTCGGCGCTGTTCAGCCATTTGGCCTCTTTCGGATTATTCGGCAGCGCCCAGAACGTCATCACGCCGAGCAGCACGCTGGGAATGCCTTCGATCAAGAACAGCCACTGCCAGCCGCGCAGCCCGGCGGTCTGGTCGAAATGGCCCATGATCCAGCCCGACAGCGGGCCGCCGATGACGCTGGAAAGCGGCAGGCCGATCATGAACAGCGCGATGATGCGGCCACGGCGGTAGGTCGGGAACCAAGTGGTCAGGTAAAACAGCACGCCCGGTAGAAAGCCCGCTTCAGCGGCGCCGAGGAGAAACCGGAGCACATAGAACTGCGTCGGCGTGCTGACGAACAGCGTGCAGGACGACAGCAACCCCCAGGTGATCATGATCCGCGCGATCCAGATCTTCGCGCCGACCTTTTCCAGCACCAGGTTGCTCGGCACTTCGAACAGGATATAACCGACGAAGAACAGGCCAGCGCCGAGCCCGAACGCGGTCTCGCTGAAGTGCAACTGGTCGAGCATCTGCAGCTTGGCGAAGCCGATGTTGATGCGGTCCAGGTAAGCGGCCAGGTAGCAGAAACACAGGAAGGGGATGAGCTTCCAGGTGATCTTGCTGTACAGCGCTTTGATCGGGTCCGCGGCTAAGTTCGCGGAGGTTTCTACATTCGCAGAGGGCATGGGTGTCTCCTGGCGGTTCTTCGACCGGTGAGCGCGGCGGCTGATTTTGCCTGCGTTTGCGGTGTTGTCATATGGGGGGAGAAGCGGCAAGCGGTAAGCCTCAAGCTGCAAGAGGGGACCGCGCGCGCTTCACTTGCAACTTGTGGCTTACCGCGTGGAGCTCACGGCCAGCAATTGCGCTATGGCTTCCTGCTTGCCGACCACATCCCCGTACTTGCTGTCGATGTCGAACAGGTTCGCTTCATGGGGATCGGGATGTCGGTCGCCCACGCATTCGCGCACCACGATGGTCCGGAAACCATGCTGCACGGCATCCACCGCTGTCGCCCGGATGCAGCCGCTGGTGGAGCAACCGGCCAGCACGACGGTGTCGATCCCTTGAGCGTGCAGCATTGATGCCAGTGACGTGCCGAAGAACGAACTCGCGTACTGCTTGCTGATGACGACCTCTTCGGGCAATGGCTGCACCTCCGCGCAGAAAGCAGCCAGGGGATTGCCTTCGACCATGTCTTTCATCACCGGCGCTTTTTTCACCCACATGCCGCCGTCCGCGAAATGCGTGGGGTGGTAGCGGATGTTGGTGTGCACCACGAAGATGCCGTGTTCCCGTGCACAGGCCAGCAGCTCGACGCTTTCGGCCACGGCGCTGACCACCCCGGGCGCATATAACGGTGCACCGGGTTGGGTGTAGCCCTGCATGAAATCGATCATGAGGAGGGCCGGTTTCGCACCAAAACCGATGCGATTGCCCCAGACGCCCTGATAGTTGGCGTCCGCGCTTTGTGAGTCGGTCATTGCGTTCACCTCGGTCAATAGGGTTGAAGTCGATTTTGCGTCGCGCCGGATAAATATCTTGAACAGCCTCCGGGCCTGAGCACGGAGATGCTTGTCAACGCAGGACACCTGTAGGCGCGCGCTTGCCCGCGAAACGCGCCGGGTCAGTTGGCGGTGATGTGTCTGTAGCATCCCTTCGCGGGCAAGCGCGCTCCTACAGGTCCAGCACCTGACATAAATCCGGTTCAGGCCTGTTCGGTGATCTGCCTCAGGTCAGCGGCGTGCCCAGAAAATCCCCGAACGCGGCAAAGAACCCCGGCAGGTTGTCCCACGGGATCATGTGCCCGGCGTTTTCCACCCGCGCGATCAGCATGTTCGGTTGCAACTGTCGGATTTCGGCTTCGTCTTCCGCCTGAATCACACCCCCGCGCTCAGCGACGATGAGCAGGGCAGGGACCGGAAGGTTCGGCAGGTCCTGATGGAAATCCACGTCATGGAAGTCGTTGAAGGCGCGGACGATGGCGGGTTCGTAGCAGGTGTGCAGCCACTCGGCGCGCAACTGCAGTTGCTCCTCGGTCCAGGTTGCGCAAAACGCGCGCATGTCTTCGGCGCTCATGCCCTGCTGTGCCTGGCGGATCGAATCGACGTACCACGGCAGCTTGGCCGGGTATTCACGACGCCCCGGACCGGACACCGGCGGATCGATGAGCACCAGGCTTCTCAGCCCCTGGGGACAGCGAACCGAGACCCGAACGGCAAAGCGCGCGCCCATCGAGTGACCGGCCAGGTGATAGCTGTCGATGCCCATGACGGCGGCGAACGCACCGATGTCATCGGCGCAGGTGTCGACGCTGTAATCCAGATCCGGGCCGGAGGAAGAAAGCCCGCGACCGCGTGCATCCAGCACGTAGGTATCGAAATGCTGGCCCAGACGTTCGGCGACGAAACCCCAGGTGATCGCCGGGCTGGTGATGCCCGGAATCAGGATCAGCGCCGGTTTGCCGGAGTGTTTGTCGCCGCCGTAGCGCAGGTAATGCTGACGGATGCCGTTGGCCTGGACGTTGCCGCCGTGAATGAATGTGCTCACGCGGCCACCCCCGATTTCAGCTCCTGGCCGTAGAGGTCATAACCGTAAACCCAGGCCGGATCTTCCTGGGTGCGTAGCCAGGTGTTGGCGTTGGAAACCGCTTGCACGCGAGACGCGCGCTCCTTGCGATTGGCTTCGTACAGCTGGAACGCGGTGCGGTAATCGGTGAGGCCGGTTTCCTGCAGGCAGCGGGTGAGCATCGCGGCGTCTTCAATGGCCATGCCGGCGCCCTGGGCCATGTGCGGCTTCATCGGGTGGCAGGCATCGCCGAGCAAAACAAGGCGGCCGCGACTCCACAACGGCAGCGGATTACGGTTGAGCAGCGGCCACTTGGTCACGCTCTCGGTGGACTCGATCAGGGCCTGCACGGTGGGGTGGTAGCCGGCGAAAGCTTCGTACATTTCGTCCCGGCTGCTGTCGACCCAACTGCCCTCGAAATCCCACGCCGCATGGGGCACGCCGGTGACGTAGTAGTACTCATCGCGCTTGCCGGTGGTGTGATAAACCATCATGTGACGGTCCTCGCTCCACCACTTCACGCAGTTCTCGAAATTCAGGTTGTACTTGCTCAGCACCTCGCTGGGGATCAGCGCGCGGTGGGCGACCCAGCCGCTGTACAGGGGTTTTTCCTGGCCCAGCAGCTCTTCACGAATCTTCGAGTTGATGCCGTCGGCGCCGATCACGATGTCCGCATCGGCGTGGGTGCCGTCGGCAAAGTTCAGGCGCACGCCGTTGTCGCGCTCTTCAAGGGTGGTCAGGCATTTGCTGAAGTGCACGCTGCCCGGCGCCAGTGTCGACATTTGCAGCGCGTGCAGATCACCGCGGTGCACGGTGATGTAGGCCGCGCCGTATTCCTTGAGGGAGAACTCGCCCAGGGCGATGCGCGACAGGTAGTCGCCGGTCGCACCGTCGCGGCTGAACCAGAAATCCGGGTGCGAACCCATGTCGCTCAGCTGTTGCTCGATGCCCATGCGGCGGAAGATTTTCATGATGTTCGGGCCCATGTGGATCCCGGCACCGATGCGTGAAAACGCGGGGGACTGCTCGTAGATGTCGACGTGGAAACCGGCTTTCTGCAACAGCGTCGCAGCCGCAGCGCCTCCCAGACCGGATCCGACGATGGCGATTTTTTGCGTGGTTGGCATGGCGCGCATTCCTTCGTGTTCATGAGCTCTGGATGACAGGCGTTCTGGATGACGGCGAGGCGAGAGTGATCTGTCGCGTCGCTGGGTTTTTAAAGTGTATACGCTGATAATTTTAAAAGTGAACCGATATTTCCAGAAACGTCAGCCGACGTCGTAATCAGGCATGTCACTCTCTGTAACCCTTGTATGCAGGGATCTGTGTGGTCGGGTAACACTGTGGCGTGCCTATTGCAGCGGCGTCCGGATTGATGTCTTATCGCTTTTAATAAGTGTGTACGCTTTAAAAAATGCACTGGTCTGATGCGCGACGCCTTGCAATGGTGCATCTGGCTCGTCATCCGCCCCAGAGGAGAAAAGAGATGCCGGTTAGCGATTGCGAATTGACCCAGATGTTCGAGCACGTGCTGAAGCTGTCGAAAGTGGACTCGACCCAAAGCGTGGCGGTGCTCAAGAGCCACTACTCCGATGCGCGCACCGTGCGCGCTGCGATGGACGCCGCCCAACGCCTGGGCGCCAAGGTGTATGCGGTGGAGCTGCCGTCGTTCAATCACCCCAAAGCCATGGGCAATGACATGACTGCCTACTGCGGCGACACCGCGCTGACCGGCAACATCGCGGCGCAACGTGCCCTGGAGGCGGCTGATCTGATCGTCGACACCATGATGCTGCTGCACTCGCCGGAACAGGAGCAGATCCTCAAGACCGGCACGCGGATTTTGCTGGCGGTCGAGCCCCCGGAAGTGCTGGCGCGGATGCTGCCGACGGTGGCGGACAAGGAACGGGTGCTGGCCGCCGAACAGGTGCTGAAGGCGGCCCGGTCGATTCAAGTGAAGTCCCGCGCCGGCAGCGATTTCCGTGCGCAACTGGGGCAATACCCTTCCGTCACCGAATACGGTTTCGCCGACGAGCCGGGGCGTTGGGACCACTGGCCCAGCGGTTTTCTGTTCTCCTGGCCCAACGAAGAGACCGCCGAGGGCACCCTGGTCATTGATGTCGGCGACATCGTGCTGCCGTTCAAAACCTATTCCCGCGAGCAGATCACCCTGGAAATCGACAAGGGTTTTATCACCGGGATTCATGGCGGATTCGAAGCCGAGTACCTGCGCGAATACCTGAAGTACTTCAACGACCCGGAGGTCTACGGCATTTCCCACATCGGCTGGGGCCTGCAACCCCGCGCGCAGTGGACGGCCATGGGCCTGCACGACAAGAACGACGGCATGTGCATGGACGCCCGGGCGTTCTACGGCAATTTCCTGTTTTCTACAGGGCCGAATACCGAAGTCGGCGGCACCCGCAAAACCCCGTGCCACCTGGATATCCCGCTGCGCCGTTGTGACATTTATCTGGACGACCAGGCCGTGGTGCTGGCCGGCGAAGTGGTGGCGCCAGAGGCTTCAAAGGCCTGAGGCAAATTTCATCCCACCGCAGACCTGTAGGAGCGCGCTTGCCCGCGAGAGGTGTGTCAGACGACATTTACGTCACAGACCCACCGCGATCGCGGGCAAGCGCGCTCCTACATTGGAATCGGATGATCCAGCCAGTTGCGTCTCCCGATGGGGCTTTAGTAGCAGAAGATTCCCCTCAACCCCCGCAAACGTTACTGTAGCCACCACTTCCAGATCCTGCCGAACGAGCCATCCGTGTCCACTGACAACCCTTCCAATAACGATTCGTCCTACACGTTCTCCGAGCAGGTCGGCCATCTGCTGCGCAAGGCCTATCAGCGTCACTTGGCGATCTTCCAGCAAAATGTGGGCGATTCGCAGCTCACGGCGGTGCAGTTCGTGACGTTGTGCGCGCTGCGCGATCACGGCCCCAGTTCTCAAACCGAACTGGTCAAGGCGACGGCCGTGGATCAGGCCACCATTCGCGGCATCGTCGATCGCCTGAAAGCCCGGGACCTGATCAGCCTTGACCCGGACCCGCAGGATCGCCGCAAAGTCATCTGCAGCCTGACCGACAGCGGCCTGCAACGGGTGCAGGAAACCGTGCCCCGCGCCGCGCAGATCAGTGAGCTGACCCTGAGCAAACTCAACCCCGCCGAACGTGTGGCCGTGTTGTTTCTGCTGCGCAAACTGATTGATGAGGGCGACGAATAACGCCGCCTGACGCACACCTGTAAGAGCGCGCTTGCCCGCGATCGTGGCGTGTCAGCCGCTGGATGCTTTGACTGACCCACCGCCATCGCGGGCAAGCGCGCCCCTACATTTACATTGCCTTGCGCCCGAGGCCGCAGCGCCTGACACCGGATATCTCAATGTAGGAGCCGGCTTGCTGGCGAACTCACTCTGCCAGTCGCCACGGGTGTTTCTGATCCACCGCATTCGCGAGCAAGCTCACTCCTACGAAGGACCGTGCCAGATCCGAGTTTCTGCTGCGCAAACTGATCGACGAGGGCGATGACTAACGCCGCCTGACCCACCCCCAATGCTCCAACGTCCTACAGCCTTTTCTCCGCTGGCATGCTTCCTGCTCTCGTTTGATGAAGTAATCACTTCATCAAACGCAAGCTACAGCGGGTAACACATGAACGCGGACACCAGCGAGCGACAGCGGGCGGCGGAGAAGACCGTCACCCTGAACGTCAACGGTCAGGCCACGAGCGTCACGGCAATGCCTGACACGCCACTGTTACTGATCCTGCGCAACGACCTGCACCTCAATGGCCCCAAATACGGTTGCGGCCTGGGCGAGTGCGGCGCCTGCACGGTGATCATCGATGGCGTCGCCGCACGTTCCTGCGTGTTTCCGCTGGCCGGGGCGCAAGGGCGTGAGATCACCACGCTGGAAGGCATCGGCTCGCGGAATCGACCGCATCCGGTGCAGCAAGCCTTCATCGACGAGCAGGCCGCGCAATGCGGTTATTGCATGAACGGCATGATCATGACCGCCAAAGCTTTGCTCGACCGCAACCCGCACCCCACCGAAACGCAGATCCGCAACGAACTGTCGGCCAACCTGTGCCGCTGCGGCACGCACCTGGAAATCCTGAGTGCGGTCATGCGTGCCGCGCGTCATCAGCCCAGCCCGGATCCGGTCCAATGACCCAGACTTTGCCCACGCGCGATGAATTGCTCGCCCAAAATGGGGTGCTGTTGATCGTCGACGACATCCTGCCGCCGTCCGGTCCGGTGGCCAAAGGCGGCACGCCCACGGTCAGGCCCATGGAATTGGGGCTGTTCATCGCCATCGATCAGCACAGCCGCGTCTACGCCTTCAACGGCCATGTCGATCTGGGCACCGGCATCCGCACCTCGCTGACCCAGATCGTCGCCGAAGAGCTGGACCTGCAGATGGATCAGGTGACCATGATCCTCGGTGACACCGAGCGCGCGCCGAATCAGGGCGCGACCATCGCCAGCGCCACCTTGCAGATTTCCGCCATTCCGTTGCGCAACGCTGCCGCCGAGGCGCGGCGCTATCTGCTGCAACAGGCCGCGCAGCGCTGGGCGGTCGGTATGGATTCATTGGTCATTGAAAGCGGGGTGATCAAGGCTCAGGACGGGCGCGAACTGACCTTTGGCCAACTGCTGATTGATCAGCGTGTCGAACTGCGCATCACCGGCAACGCCCCACTCAAGCGGCTGGAGGACTACAAACTGGTAGGGCAGGGCGCCGCCCGCGTGGACATTCCGGGCAAGGCCACCGGCGAATTGACCTATGTGCACGACATGCGTTTGCCGGACATGCTCCACGGCCGCGTCGTACGTCCGCCCTACGCCGGTTATGACACGGGCGACTTCGTCGGCACCAGCCTCTTGGACGTGGACGAATCCTCCATCGCCCACATTCCCGGCATCGTCCGCGTGGTGGTGATCCGCGATTTCGTCGGCATCGTCGCGATGCGTGAAGAGCAGGCAGCCAAGGCGGCGCGCGAACTCAAGGTCACCTGGAAACCGTGGCAGCACAATCTGCCCGACATGAGCAATATCGAGCAGGCGATTCGCGACAACCCGAGCATTCAACGGGTGGTGCTCGATCAGGGCAATGTCGATGAGGCTTTGGCCCAGGCCAGCGAGCGGATGACGCGGACCTATCTGTGGCCCTACCAGATTCACGGCTCCATCGGACCGTCATGTGGGCTGGCGGACTACGGCGAAGAAGGCATTCGGGTCTGGTCCGGTACGCAGAACCCCCACATGCTGCGCGCCGATCTGGCCTGGCTGCTGGAATACCCCGAAGAGCGGATCGAGATCATCCGCATGGAAGCGGCCGGCTGTTACGGGCGCAATTGCGCTGACGATGTCTGCGCCGATGCAGTGTTGCTGTCCCGCGCCGTGGGCCGGCCGGTGCGCGTGCAACTGACTCGCGAGCAGGAGCATGCCTGGGAGCCGAAAGGCACCGCCCAGTTAATGGAAGTCGACGGCGGACTCAACGCCGATGGCGGTATCGCAGGCTATGACTTCAGTACTCGCTACCCGTCGAACAACTCGCCGACGCTGGCCCTGCTGCTGACCGGGCGCGTGGAACCGGTGGCGACGATGTTCGAAATGGGCGACCGCACCTCGATCCCGCCGTACGACATCGAACACATGCGCGTCACCGTTCACGACATGGCGCCGATTGTGCGGGCCTCGTGGATGCGCGGTGTGTCGGCACTTCCCAATACTTTCGCTCATGAGTCCTACATCGACGAGTTGGCGTTCGCCGCCGGCGTCGACCCTATCGAGTACCGGCTTCGTTATTTGCACGACGAGCGCGCCGCCGAACTGGTTCGCGCCACGGCTGCGCGGGCAGACTGGATGCCGCGCACCCAGCCGATGCAGATTCCGGAAGAAGAAGGGGTACTGCGCGGGCGCGGCTTTGCCTACGCGCGCTACATCCACAGCAAGTTTCCCGGCTTCGGCGCGGCGTGGGCGGCGTGGGTCGCGGACGTGGCGATCGACAAGCGCACCGGCGATGTGTCGGTGACTCGGGTTGTGATCGGCCATGACGCCGGCATGATGGTTAATCCGGCGGGCGTGCAGCATCAGATTCACGGCAACGTCATCCAGTCCACCAGCCGCGTGCTCAAAGAGCGGGTGACGTTCGAGGAGTCCACGGTGGCGAGCAAGGAGTGGGGTGGGTACCCGATTCTGACGTTCCCCGAAGTGCCGAAAGTCGACGTTCTGATGATGCCGCGCCAGGCAGAGCCGCCCATGGGCGCCGGGGAGTCAGCGTCGGTGCCGAGTGCGGCGGCCATTGCCAACGCCGTGTATGACGCGACCGGGATTCGCTTTCGCGAGCTGCCGATCACTGCCGAACGCATTCTTGCCGCGCTGAACGGCGCAGGGAATGAAGCCAACCACCACCCGCCGCAATGGCCGAAAGCCAAGCGCTCGAAGTGGCTGTTCGGTTCGCTGTTTGCAGCGTTCGGCGCGTTGCTGGGCATGGCCGCGACCGCGTTGCCCTGGCGCGCGGAGATCGCGCCGATCACACCGCCTTCAGCGGGCACCTGGTCATCGGCGACCCTGGAGCGCGGGCGTTTGCTGGCAGCGGTCGGCGACTGCGCGGTCTGTCATACCGCCCCGAATGGCGCCAGCAATGCCGGCGGGCTGGCGATGCAGACGCCGTTCGGCACTTTATACAGCAGCAACATCACCCCGGACCCGGAGACGGGCATTGGCAACTGGTCCTATCCGGCGTTCGAGCGGGCGATGCGTGACGGCATCAGTCGAGATGGCAAACACCTTTATCCGGCGTTTCCCTACACGGCCTTCAGAAATGTCGAGGACGCCGACATGCAGGCGCTCTACGCGTATCTGATGTCGCAGACGCCGGTCAAACAACTTCAGCCCGCCAATGACATGCGCTTCCCCTTCAATGTGCGGCCGCTGATGGCCGGCTGGAACGCGCTGTACCTGCGCAAAGGCGAGGTGCAGACCCAGCCGCAGCAAAGCGCGCAATGGAATCGCGGCCAGTATCTGGTCAATGGATTGGGGCATTGCGCCGCCTGCCATTCACCCCGGGATCTCTTGGGGGCGGAGAAGGGCGGCACGTCGTTTCTGGCGGGCGGCACGGTGGACGGCTGGGAAGCGCCGGCGCTCAACAGCCTGTCGAAAGCGCCGACGCCGTGGACCGAGGATCAGTTGTTCAACTACCTGAGCAGCGGGTATTCCGATGCCCACGGTGTGGCCGCTGGGCCGATGGGGCCGGTGGTATCGGAACTGGCGAAACTGCCGAAGAGCGACGTGCGGGCGATTGCGGTGTATCTGGCGGCGTTGAATGAGCCTGCGTCCGCCAGTGCTGAGATTCGTCCTGCGCCGGCTACGGTTTCGGTGGCTCAGCCCAGCGTTTCGCCCCAGTCATTGAGCAATGGCCAGCGGGTGTTCGAAGGCTCGTGCCAGGGTTGTCATGCCGACGGTGTGGGGCCGAAGCTGTTTGGCGTGAGCCCGTCGCTGGCGACCAATACCAACGTCCACAGCGCGCTGCCGGACAACCTGATCAAGGTGATTCAACAGGGCATCGACAAACCGGCGACGGCGGATCTGGGTTACATGCCGGGCTTCAAGGACAGCTTGTCCGACACCCAGATCAGCGACCTTGCCGCGTACCTGCGCAGTCGATTTGCACCGAATGAACCGCAGTGGACGGGGTTGTCAGAGAAAGTGGCGCATCTAAAAGCCAATCCCGGAACCCATTAGCGTCACCCCACACAAACAATCTGTGCACCAAGAATGTAAGGGGGCGCCGGCATCGACCTGTAGGCGCCGGCTTGCTGGCGAACCCGTCGTACCGGTCAACATCATCATCGCTGACCCACCGCATTCGCGGGCAAGCGCGCTCCTACAAAGTACGTGTACGCCCAAAATCTCGAACATTGCCGAGACCAACTGTAGGAGCGCGCTTGCCCGCGAAAAATATCAGCCAGCGACAGCCACGCGCCTGACCCACCGCATTCGCCAGCAAGCCGGCTCCCACAAATTACGCGTACGCCGAAAATTGCAGATGTTGCCGAGATCCATTGCGCACCCGCCGCAGGCCTCAGGCATTGCCGAGATCGACTGTAGGAGCCGGCTTGCTGGCGAACCCGTCTTACCGGTAAACATCATCATCACTGACCCACCGCATTCGCGGGCAAGCGCGCTCCTACAGAGTTCGTGTATGCCCAAAATCTCGAAGCTTGCCTAGATCAACTGTAGGAGCGCGCTTGCCCGCGAAAAATATCAGCCCATGACATCTATTCGCCTGACCCACCGCATTCGCCAGCAAGCCGGCTCCCACAGATTATGCGTACGCCGAAAATTGCAGATGTTGCCGAGATCCATTGCGCACCCGCCGCAGGCCTCAGGCATTGCCGAGATCGACTGTAGGAGCCGGCTTGCTGGCGAACCCGTCGTACCGGTCAACATCATCATCGCTGACCCACCGCATTCGCGGGCAAGCGCGCTCCTACAGAGTACGTGTATGCCCAAAATCTCGAACCTTGCCGAGATCAACTGTAGGAGCGCGCTTGCCCGCGAAAAATATCAGCCCATGACATCTATTCGCCTGACCCACCGCATTCGCCAGCAAGCCGGCTCCCACAGGTTATGCGTACGCCGAACACCGCATTCGCGGGCAAGCGCGCTCCTACAAATGCTTCATCGATCAGGCTACTCCGGCAACACCATGACCCCACGCATCACCAGGTCCTGAATAAACGCCAGCCAGTCCGTCCGCTCCCCCTCAGCGGCCATGTCATGACCCAGGAAGGAGGTGAGGGTGTGCAGGTTGGAGTTATAGAAGTAGCACAGCGAGGCGATCATCAAATACACGTGCTTGATGTCGAGGTCCTGCCGAAACAAGCCCTGTGCCTGACCGGCATTGATGATCGGTCTGAGCACGCCGACGGCTTCACCTGACAGACGTCGAAGCTCGCCGGACTGGCGGGCGTGCTTGCCCTTGTGCAGGTTTTCGATGCTGAGGATGGCGACGAATTCCGGGTGGCTGACGTAGTAGTCCCAGACGAACGCCACCAGTTGGCGCAGCGTCTGCACCGGCGTCGACGGGTCCAGGGGCAGCAGGCTTTCGGCGCGGTTGAACTGCTCGTAAGTGTGCTCAAGCACTTTGACGAACAGCTTTTCCTTGCTGCCGAAATAGTAATAAATCATCCGGTCGTTGGATTCGGCCTCGGCGGAGATCTTCTCGATGCGCCCGCCGGAATAGCCATCGCGGGTGAACACCGTGATCGCCGCCTGAAGAATGCGCGCCCGCGTCTGATCCGCCTGTTGCGCACGAACGCCAGTGCTTTTGCCCATGATCGTCAGAGAATCCGGTAGAGCAGGCGCTCGACGCGGACCCGGCTGACCCGGCGCAGAAAGGTGCGCACACCGACCGGGTATTCGCTCAGGGTATCCAACTCGTCGAACTTGCCGACCCGATGGGTATCGCGCATGAGCAGCGCGATTTCCTCGGCGCGCGGCTTTAGCCATTCGCCCTTGGGGTCATCGATCAGCACGGCGTTTTCCAGGTCCAGCTGAAAGGCCCGCGGGTTGAGGTTGTTGCCGGTCAGCAAGGTGTAGCGGTCGTCCGACCACAGGCCCTTGAGGTGATAGGTGTTGTCGCCGTCTTTCCACAGATGGATGTTCAGCTGATGCTTGGCGATCGCCGTCTGATGCTTCTGCATGAAGCGACGCAGGCTGATCTCGTACAGATACGGCAGCGCGGAGATCACCTTGAACGGCTCCTCCGGCGAAATGAAAAAGTCATTGGCAGTCTTGTCGCCGATGATGATGTCGACCTTCACGCCCCGCTTCAGCGCGCGATTGATCTCGCGCTTCACCACCAGCGGCATGTTGAAGTACGGCGTGCACAGCGTCAGTTGCTCATCGGTCGCGGCAATCAGATCGCAGAGGGTTTTGCTCAGCGGGTTCTTGTTGCCGATGCCCAGCAGCGGGATGACGCGCATCTCGCCGTTGTCACGCACGCCATCGTTGACGTCATAACTGGTGCGCTTGAGGTGCTGGCGGAACTGACGAATCTCCCCGCGCAAGCTGCGTGAGCTGGGCGGCGAGGGCAGGTCGAGGCGATGCACGGCGTCGGAAGGCAGAATGTCCTGCTGCACCAAGCGCTGGAATGAGTCCGCCAGGCCTTTGCTCTCGATCAAGTGATAGCGATCAAGCCGGTATTTGCCGAGCTTGTGCAGGTAGACGTTATTGATGCTGGCGCCGCTGTAAATCACGCAATCGTCGATGACGCAGCCCTTGAGGTGCAACACCCCGAACAGCTCGCGGGTTTGCACCGGCACGCCGTACACCGGCACTTCCTGGTCGTGTTCCAGGTTCTGCGCCTGATACCACGCCGAGTTCCCGGCCTGTTTGCCGGCGCCGATCAGGCCCCGTTGGGCGCGGAACCAGTCGACCAGCACCACAACGTCCAGCTCCGGCCGCGCAGCCTTGGCGGCATACAACGCATCGAGCACTTCCTGGCCGGCTTCATCCTGCTGCAGGTACAGGGCGACGATGTAAATCCGCCGGGTGGCGGCGGCAATCTTCGCCAGCAGCGTCTGCCGGTAATCGGCGGCACTCGGCAGAATCGTGATCGCCGTGCCGGAGGATTCAAAACCACGCAGCGCTGCAAGGGTAGAACGTCGGAAAGGAGCCCGCATAAGCCTCTCGATGGGTCGGATCAACAGCGCACGAGCTTACACCAGAGTGCGCCCTCTGGTGGTTTTGGCAGTGTTATCCGAGAGTTGTTCAGCGGATTATCAGCGAGGGTTCACAGGTTGAGCCCACACATTCAGCTCACACCTTCAAGATCAACTTACCGCTGTTTTCGCCCTTGAACAGCATCTGCAACGCTTCGGGGAAGGTTTCCAGGCCCTCGACGATGTGCTCTTTGCTTTTCAGCTTGCCCTGAGCCAGCCAGCCGGCCATTTCCATCCCTGCCTTGGCGAAGTGTTCAGCATGGTCCATCACCACGAAGCCTTCCATGCGCGCGCGGTTGACGAGCAGCGACAGGTAGTTGGCCGGGCCTTTGACCGCTTCCTTGTTGTTGTACTGGCTGATGGCGCCGCAGATCACCACCCGCGCCTTCAACGCCAGGCGGGTAAGGACCGCATCGAGGATGTCGCCGCCGACGTTGTCGAAAAACACGTCCACGCCTTTGGGGCATTCGCGTTTCAGCGCTGCGTGAATGTCCTCGTTCTTGTAGTCGATGGCGCCGTCGAAGCCGAATTCATCGATCAGGGTCTGGCATTTTTCCTTGCCGCCGGCGATGCCGATGACCCGGCAGCCTTTGATTTTGGCGATCTGCCCGGCAATGCTGCCCACCGCGCCGGCCGCGCCGGAAATCACCACAGTCTCACCGGCTTTGGGCTGGCCGACTTCGAGCAGGGCGAAGTAGGCCGACATGCCAGTCATGCCCAGCGCGGCCAGGTACACCGGTAACGGCACGAGTTTGGGGTCGACCTTGTTGAAGCCCTTGGGCTCGCCGACGAAATAATCCTGCACCCCAAGCACGCCCTGAACGTAATCGCCCACGGCGAATTTCGGGTGTTGCGACTCGATCACCTTGCCCGCACCCAACGCGCGCATCACCGCGCCAATCTCGACGGGTGCCATGTAGGACTTGCCTTCGTTCATCCAGCCGCGCATGGCCGGGTCCAGCGACAGGTATTCGCTTTTCACCATTATTTGTCCTGGAGCGAGCTCGGCAACGGGCACGGTCTGGAAGGTGAAATCTTCGCGGCTGGCAGCACCCACCGGGCGGCGGGCGAGGAGGAATTGGCGGTTGTTCAAGGCGGTCATGGCAGGCTCTCGATTATCGACGAAGCGGCAGTGATAGACCGTAAGGGTCCAGACAGCAAGGATTGCCACTGCACCGAATGCCCGCCGATCCATGCGGATGATGGCGCTTGTGGCGGATCATCATCGCCACCAATGGCCCGGCAACCGGCCTCCTGATAGTGCTGACGTTGAGTGTGTCGCGACCGCTAAGCTGCGGCGCATGCCCGGCTTGAGCCGAGCCTTCCATTAATAAGTACAAAAAGGACGATCCCATGAGCATGACGTTTTCCGGCCAGGTCGCGTTGGTCACCGGCGCCGCGGCGGGCATTGGCCGAGCGACTGCGCTGGCGTTCGCCGAACACGGCCTGAAAGTGCTGGCGGTGGATCTGGACCGCGAGGGCGGCGAGGGCACGGCCGAGTTGATTCGTCAGGCGGGCGGTGAAGCGCTGTTTCTGCCGTGTGACGTGACCAAGGACGCTCAGGTGCAGCAGATGATGGCCCAGGCCGTGGACGCTTACGGCCGCGTCGATTACGCCTTCAACAACGCCGGCATCGAAATCGAAAAGGGCCGCCTCGCCGAAGGCAGCGAAGCCGAGTTCGACGCGATCATGGGCGTCAACGTCAAGGGCGTCTGGCTGTGCATGAAATACCAGTTGCCGCTGATGCTGGCCCAGGGTGGCGGGGCGATCGTCAACACCGCGTCGGTCGCCGGGCTGGGCGCGGCGCCGAAGATGAGCATCTACAGCGCCTCCAAGCACGCGGTGATCGGCCTGACCAAATCGGCGGCCATCGAGTACGCCAAAAAGCACATTCGCGTAAACGCCGTGTGCCCGGCGGTGATCGACACCGACATGTTCCGCCGCGCCCACGAAGCCGACCCGCGCAAGGCCGAATTCGCCGCCACCATGCACCCGGTCGGGCGCATCGGCAAAGTCGAAGAAATCGCCGCCGCCGTGCTCTACCTGTGCAGCGACGGCGCCGCGTTCACCACCGGGCACTCACTGGCGGTGGACGGGGGCGTGACGGCGTTCTGATGGGTCCGATCGTCCACCACGCGGTTAACTGACACACCCTCACTCCAAGGAGCCGGCTTGCTGGCGAACCCAGTCTATTGGGCAAAATATCCTTTACTGACCCACCGCATTCGCCAGCAAGCCGGCTCCTACAAATTCATGTACACCGAAGATTTCGGATGTTATCGAGATCAACTGTAGGAGCGCGCTTGCCCGCGAAAAATATCAGCTGCGACATCCAGCCGCCTGACCCCCCGCATTCACCAGCAAGTCGGCTCCTACAAATTCATGTACATCGAAGATTCCGGATGGTGTCGAGATCAATTGTAGGAGCGCGCTTGCCCGCGAAAAATATCAGCTGCGACATCCAGCCGCCTGACCCCCCCGCATTCGCCAGCACGCCGGCCCCTGCAGAGTGGACATCTGCCCACAATCATCCTTCGCCCCGATTCGCTCCACTGTTCCCCCAATGATGTGACCGACACTTCCCTGCAGGGTATTCAGCTAAGCTCCACGGGCTGTCCACCCTCAGGGAACGTTGATGGATCATTTGTGGTTCGCCTATCCGTTGATCAGCGCTGCCGTGCTGCTGGTCATCGACCTCACACTCTGGCAATGGCTGCACCCGCGCTGGCTGCGGCGCAAGCTCGTGTGCCGGCTTGCGCTGTTCGTGCTGTTCAGCATGGCGCTGCTGGATGGCGGGCTCAGTCCGCTGTATCCGGTGCCCGCCGACTGGTCCGTTCCCCGGCATGTGCTCGGCACCATTCTGACCATCGCCTGGTGGCTGTTCGGCGCGCGGACCCTGACCGTGCTCGCCATCGTGGTGATGGAGCCACGGATCGGCGGCAAGGGTCATCTGCTGCAGGACGTCATGGGCGCGATCATCTTCCTCGTCGCATCAGTGGCGGCGGCCGCCTACGTGCTCGACCTGCCGGTCAAAGGACTGCTAGCCACCTCCGGCGCCGTGGCGATCATCCTCGGCCTCGCCGTGCAAAGCACGCTGGGCGACGTGTTCTCCGGCATCGTCCTCAACGCGACCAAGCCGTTCCGGGTGGACGACTGGATTCGCGTCGACGACATCGAAGGCAAGGTCATCGAAATCGACTGGCGCTCCACCCACTTGCTGACGGCCGAGGGCAGCATGGCGGTGATCCCCAACGCCATGGCCGCCAAGACCCGCATCGTCAACTTCAGCCGGCCGGACCATTTCCATTCGGTCACCCTGTCCATTGAGCAGTCCATCCGTCTGCGACCCAGCCTGGTGCTGGACTCCCTGGAGAAAGCGCTGCTGGGCTGCCGTGAATTACTGGCCCAGCCCGCGCCGTCGGCGGTGGTGGTCAAGTCCGGCCTGCGCATCGTCGATTACGAAGTCACCGGCTACGTGAAATCCCGGGATCGGTGTTCAGCGGTACGCAATCAGCTGTTCGACCTGATCCACCGCCAATTGGCGTCCACCGACACCCGCCAGGACCAGCTCCGCCCCGCGACCCGCCAGTCCGCCGTGCTCAATACCGTCAATGCGCTGCGCATGCTCAGCGACGCCGACCGCGCACAACTGGAACAGCACATGCGCCTGGGCGCTTATCCAGCGAAAGACATCGTGCTGGCTGAAGGGGCGGTGCCTGATGCGCTGTTCATTATCGAGTCCGGGGTGGTATCGGCTTCGCTGCAACGGCCGGACGGCTGGCTGGAAGTGGGCCGCATGGGGCCGGGCGAGCTGCTGGGTGAGACGGGTTTTATTGACGCGACGCCGACGGTGGCGCGTTTCTGTGCGTACACCGACTGCATGATTTACCGGATCGACAAGGCTGATCTGGAGCCTTGGCTGGCGGAGCATCCGGAATTAATTGGGGCCTTGGCTGGGCTGGCGAAGTTTCGTGAGAAGGCGCGGGCGGCGATGTTGGAGGCTAAGCCGGTGGTGGCTGATGCCAATGGTTTCATTAGTTGGTTGCGCAAGAATGTGAAGCGATTTGAGGTGACGCGGGGGCAGGGCGCCGATAACGGAAGAGCAAAGAAGAAGGGCTGAAATGCCTGCTGGTTGTTGAGAAGCCGCGTCTGCGAATGCGCATCCAGGAGGCTTTCGCGGCCAGTCCAGGTGCAGATATCTCGGGTGTTAATGATCTTTGTCAATGTACGGGGATAAAAGTCGAGCACCATCGGGCACTGTGAATGCACCGCTGTTTTCCCCCACGCAGGGCGATAGCGGTTAAGTCATTGCTGCTCCACCTGACAGCCGCGGTCTTTTGCAACCCCTCGGTTCGCTCTCTTCCTGACGCAGGCAGATCGATGTTTGTCGATCAACGTCTACGCCATTCCCCTCATTCAAGAGCAGGATTCCATGGCACTTCATAAAACCGTCGAGATTCAAGATCAAGCCATCGAAGACGTTTACTCGAGTGGCTCATCTCAGCATAAATTGCCCAAGTACCGGCTCCCCAATCAGTCAACCACGCCCTCGGCTGCTTACAATCTGGTGCGCGACGAGTTGCTGCTCGACGGCAACTCCCGACAGAACCTGGCGACCTTCTGCACCACCTGGGTCGAGCCGGAGGTCAAGCAGTTGATGGCTGATGCCCTCGACAAAAACATGATCGACAAGGACGAGTACCCACAGACGGCGGAGATCGAAAATCGCTGTGTGCACATCATTGCAGACCTGTGGCATGCCCCGAAATCATGGCAAACCGTAGGCTGTTCAACCACGGGGTCCAGTGAGGCCGCGATGCTCGGCGGCCTGGCCTTGAAGTGGAGCTGGAAAAAACGCAGGGAAGCATCCGGCTTGCCGACTGACAAACCCAATTTCGTGTGCGGTCCGGTACAGATTTGCTGGAAGAAGTTTGCCAGGTATTTCGATGTGGAAATCCGCGAGGTGCCGCTGCGTGGCAACGCGCTGGGACTGCTGCCGGCCGACCTGCGTGAATATTGTGACGAGAACACCATTGGTGTTGTAGCCACGCTAGGCGTGACGTTCACCGGCATCTATGAGCCGGTGGCTGCCCTGGCTGCGGAGTTGGACGCCATGCAACGCGACCTCGGCCTGGATATCCCGATTCATGTTGACGCCGCCAGCGGCGGCTTCATCGCACCGTTTATCCAGCAAGATCTTGTATGGGACTTTGTGATCGAGCGCGTCAAATCCATCAACGCTTCAGGCCACAAATATGGCTTGGCGCCGCTGGGCGTGGGCTGGGTAATCTGGCGCTCCACCGATGACTTGCCGGAAGAGTTGATTTTTTACGTGGACTATCTGGGCGGCAACATGGCGACCTTCGCGCTGAATTTCAGCCGGCCAGGTGGCGAAATCATTGCTCAGTACTACAACTTCCTGCGACTTGGACGCGACGGTTACACGCGCATTCAGCAGGCCTGCTCCGACACCGCGCAGTGGTTGGCGGCAGAAATCCTGAAGTTTCCCTCACTCGAGCTCGTTTACGACGGCAAAGACGGTCTGCCGGCAGTTTGCTACAAGCTTAAGGACGGGATCGACCATGGCTTCACGCTTTATGACCTGTCGGAGCGTGTACGCATGCGCGGCTGGCAGATCGCCTCGTATCCCTTGCCGTCTAATCGCCAAAACACCGTGGTGCAGCGGGTTCTGGTGCGACATGGCGTGAGTCGCGACCTGGTCGCACTGTTGCTGGAGGACCTGCGCAAAGCCCTCACCTACCTGCAAAAGAACCGAGTGGAGCATTCGGACGCGGGACCCAGCTTCAGCCATGGCGCCATAGCGGCTCCGGTGATCCCGGCTGACACCCCAAACGTCGCCTGATTGCACATCAAACTCACCGGGCCTTTGAGGCTCGGTGTCTTAGCGTGACCAGACGGGTGCAAATCGACGTGAATGCTTTCTTTACCTTCCTGCAACACAATCCATACATACTTTTGTTCCTGGTCGTTGGGCTGTCCGTCTGGGTAGGCCGGGGCACGATCAAAGGCTACGGGCTAGGCGCGGTGGCGGGGGCAATTGTCATCGGCTGCGCCATTGCAACCTGGGCGTCGTACTACGGCGTGCATTTCGAGCTGGATAACTTCACCAAAAGCCTTTTCTACTACCTGTTCATGTACGGAGTCGGGCTTCGCGTAGGGCCTTCGTTTATCAACAGCTTGAAAGGTGATGGCCTGAAGTTCACGTTCCTGGCCGTTCTTTCGTCGTTTCTGGGGCTTGGCATCGTGGTGCTAGGCGTTCGCCTGCTGGCCCTTCCAGTTGGCGCGGCGGGTGGCATTCTCGCCGGTTCGCAAACCATGTCTGCCGCTATTGGCTCGGCCGAGCAGGCGATCACCTCAGGGGTCGTAGCCTTGCCCCCCGGCACAACGGCGGCAGCAGCGACGGCGATGATCGCGTTGTCCTATGGCATCACCTATATCTGGGGGACGGTCGGCATCATCCTGATCTGTAAGTACCTGCCACGCTGGTGGCGCGTCGATGCGCGCAAGGCCGCCAAAGACTATGAAGTCGAACACGGTGTGCCCAATGTCGATGACGCAGGGCTCAGCGGTTATCGGCCCTTTGATCTGCGAGCGTACAGGCTGGTGAACAAAGATCTGGCGGGACAAAGCATCGCGCAGTTTCGCGAGCGGTTCGCGCTCTACCAGATCGAGAATGTGGAGCGGGCTGACCAGTTACTGGGTGCCGATCCCGCGTTGGTGCTGCAACTGGGCGACGTGATTGCCCTTGGCGGCAGCCTGGATGCATTGACCGACCACATGGGGCTTATCGGCCCTGAAGTACCAGACGCGCGGGCGCTGAATATACCGCTGGATGAAGCGGTCATCCTGGTGACCCATCACGACGCCATAGGCAAGGCACTGAAGGATTTCAGCCAGTCTCCGATTGCAGGACAAGTCCAGCTGGTGGGTATTGAGCGCGGCGGCGCCCCCATTCCCGTCGGGCTGGAAACGCGCTTGCAGCGACTGGATGTCATGCACCTGATCGGTCTGCGCAGCGCCATTGATAGAGCCACGACGCTGTTGGGCAAAGTAGCCCGGCCAAGTACCGCGACGGATCTGCTGACCCTGTCGTTAGGCATGATACTTGGCCTGTTGATCGGCCTTATTCAAGTGCCGGCATTCGGCGCGGCAGTGGGCCTGGGTAACGCCGGGGGGTTATTGGTCTCGGGGATTATTGTTTCGTCACTGGTGTCGCGGGTTCGATTCTTCGGCAACACCCCCAATGCTGCACGCAATATTCTTGAAGACATGGGACTGATCTTCTTTGTCGCGATTGTCGGCGTGAATGCGGGTGCGAATCTGGTGTCGCAAATCAGCGCAATCATCGCGTTGAAGATCTTTGTGTTGGGCTTCGTCGCCTGCACGATTCCGCCGTTTATCGTCTGGGCGGTGGGTTTTCATGTCTTCAAAATCAACCCGGCCATTCTCATGGGCGGTGTGGCTGGCGCGCGCAGTCATTCCGGACCTGCGCGTGAAGCCGCGAAAGAAATCGACAGCACCGTGCCCTGGATTGGCTTTCCGGTGGCCTATGCCGTGTCTGGCATCCTGCTGACGGTCTTCGGATATTTCGCGATGATTTTGGCGCAGTAAAAAAATCGGGACGGAGCAAAACCCCATATATGTACGCTGCCAAAAGTCCTGCGGATGGCGCTAAAGGCGTCCACGTCCTTTTGCCGAGGACCCCGTGATTCGCAAAAGGAGCGCTTTGGGTCAAAACCCTCCGCCGGTCGCGAACGGCAGCAGTCGGCACAAAGCTGCCGTACCACGCGCATTTGTTACTTGGCGCGTGCTTCATCAGGTAGGCACAGGCGCCCGCGTATTCGCCTCCGGCCCTAAAACGAGTCGTCCACATAGTCTGTAGCGACGGGGTGGGGTTGGGGGTCGCAGGAATGGGGCCAAGCCCTGCGGCCGAATACACCTTGCCAGGGTGAAACGATTTGAACCCCATGCGCTACTTGTAGAGAATTCCCGTCTTTGGTTCTTCGTCCACCATGGCCACGCAGAAGCTCTCCCTGGACGTCCGTTCAGGGTAACTCTTCGCATGATTCAGATTCATTAGCCTACTGTTCTTCCTGTTTTCACAGTCCCGTGAAAAACTACGCGCTGTTTGCGCTCAATTTTCGTCAGTTTTGATGAGGCCACGGATGGATATCATGGACACCCAGCAAGAAAACACCCTCGAAACATCCCTCAGGCTGGCGGCGGATGAACCGGCCCATCGACCTGAGTTTTTCAAGATTCTGTTGGATTCCACTGTCTACGTCCTTGGCACCGCCGGGACTGGCAAAGGCCATGTCACACTCGAAGCGGGCAGCAACATCAGTATCGCGAATTGGCACAGGGCTGACGGCTCACCTGTCATCCCGTTTTTTTCTTCGTTAAAAACGCTGCAAGGATCCATAGATAACGAAGAGTCCTACGTAGAAATCCCGGCCAGATCGCTGTTTGAAATCACACGGGGCGCCCCTCTTTTCCTCAATCCAAAGTCTCCTTACGGGAAAGAGTTTTTGCCGGAGGAAGTGCGCCATCTGCTCTCGGACGGGGTCGGCCAGAAGCCGGCGCAGCGCACGGTTGAAAAAGACACGAACGTGCTGCTCGGGCAGCCGTCGCAATACCCGTCAAGGATGGTCAACTCGCTCACGCAGTTACTCGCCAAACATCGCAACGTAAACCGTGCATTTCTGGCGTTGATGCATGACCCATCGATTGATCAAAAGCCTCATCTCATCATAGGTATTGAAGCGGACGGAGATTTTGAACGGGTCATGCGCGAAGCCGGTACCGTTGCCGGAGATACCGCTCCGGATGGCGAACCCGTTGACCTCTATCGCGTTCAAGAGGGGGGCGCAGGCCTTAGCGATTACTTCCTCAAGGAAACAACGCCTTTCTATGAACGGAAGTCGGCAGGCTGGCTGCGTTCAGTGCTTGGTTTTAGGAAAGGGTGACAGATATCAAGCGCGTGCTAAGCGCAGAGCAGGCCTGTCAAATCGTGCTTGGCCTGTCTGAAGGTGTCATGAGAGATGGCAAACCTGAGCGTTTTGTCATTCAGTCATGTGAGCTTTCCGCCAACGGTGATTACTGGGTTATTCGCAGTAACAGTGAAGATTACGTCGTGCACGGCATGACGGAGTTCTGTTACGTCGGTGTCAACGCGCACTTGATCAACGTCAGCACGGGCGAGCGTGATACCGTCGCCAGTTGCATGAGTGTCGATGAGTATCTGCAAGACAAATACGATCTGGAGGCCGCGGCGGGGAGCAAGTATGTACTGACCCCGGCAATTGACCGAGGCGACAAACCGGCGCTGGTCAATTTGCGTCAAAAACTGCAGTGCACCTACCCGCAAACCCTTTCGTTGCTGACGGGCAAACAACGACATTGGTTGACAGGTAAACGCAGATTTCTTGAAGACGCGCAGCGGCTGCTTCTCGAACAAGCCATAACCACCCAAATCGAGTTAGTGCCTGATGCTGGCGAAGCAGTCGTCATTGGTGTGGACGCCTGGCACATCGAAGCGGTGTTGAGGGCTGTCGGCAAAAGGTTGTGCTGAGCTGACTACAAGAAGCAGTTATATAAAATGCCGAAACCCATTACCGGTAGATGCAGCGGACGCGAAGCCCCGACGCGGTGGGCAGATTTCGGCCCGAAGGAGACGTTCACCACGAACTGTCCAAAGCCGCGCATTAACCAGTGGAGTGCTTAAGGAATTGACGTACGGCGCCGATACTATCGTCAGATTAATAATGCTACTGGCCCGAGCCGTAAACCCAAGGAAGACAAATGCGCAAAACCTACCTCATCGCCGCTCTCATTTCCGTAACTCTTGGCGGATGTACCTCCACCCCCTCTACGCCAACGGCCCAAATCGACTACAGCCGTCAAAGTTACGAAGGCACCAGATTCGAGAAACCGGGAGGGGATTCCTCCTCCCAGCAAGCCATGTTCAAAGCCGATATCAATAGCTGCGAGGCCGAAGCCAGCCGAAATTATCAGGAGTCCATTGCTCGTAGTGCCAAACTGTCGCAACTATACGGTCAAGCGCTGAGTCCTCAAGTGCTTGAGAAAATGAAGCGTCTTCAGGTTGGCGTGTGCATGACAGGTGATAAAGCATCGTCGAGTAAAGGCAAAGGATGGACTGTCGTTCAGCCGGGATGAAGGCGAGAAGTACCTGCGAGCTGGTGAGCGGTACGGGATTGTGGCTGCGAGAGGCAAATGTCGGCCATAAGCAGCCAGTCTAACGCCCATAGGAACGGCACTTGCACGAGATGTTGGTACACCGGACATAAGGAAATGACATGCGGCAATGGCAAACATGCGGCATTCACGAACAGCATCTGAAAGCCGTCTCTGATGGCGTCATAAAACACGGTCAGAACTTGTCCCGCGAGCAGGGCGGCGTCGCGCACCCTATCGCTTGCACGGTGCAGGAAGATGAAATCTTGATAGGCGGCGTCACCGGCCGCACCGAGTTCGGCCGTCTTTTTATCAGTTACCTGTGGGTAGATGCAGCTTGGCGGGGGCGGAAACTCGGCACTGAGCTTTTGCGCCGACTTGAGGCGCTGGCTCTGACGCGTGGCTGCCGGGAAGCACTTATTGAGACCCTCGATGACGGTACGGCTGACTGGTATAAACGCTGCGGTTACCGAATCGTTGCACATCTTCCGCGATACTGCGGGCCGTGGAGTCGCCACACACTTTTGAAAACACTCAATCCCGAGAGTGATGTTTGAGGGGGCGACCCGCCCAAGTCACCTTACCCAGATCAGGCTATTTACTCTCAACGCCCCGGAGCAAAAAGGCTGCACTGTTTGCAGGACGGATGCCTATGCCCTTAGGGTGAACGTACACCCCATTTGAAGACGTGTTGACGTATGAAGTTGGCCCATGAAGGCATTCAAGAGTTTCTAGCTCATGGCATCGTGGTGGGTGATCTTCTATTACCCATGCACTACGCTACATTCGATCGTCTTGATGAATTTCAGGCCGGCTTCCGGACCCACGGGAATACCGGAGAAAACCTGTTATCCGAAGCTGACGGCGGATGGAATCCCGACTGGTATGTCCTCGCGATGACCGGGCTGGATGATCCGGTTTTTATTGCAGCGACCGAAGCCCCGAACGGTTATCCCGTCTATACCGCAGCTCACGGCGCAGGTCGTTGGGATGCAATACAGATCGCACCGAGCCTTATGGCTTTTAGCCGTTTGTTGGAAGTGTTGGCAGCGGTAAGTTATGACACCGTCGAATTCAATCGCCTGATCATGGTCGAGAGCGGCCTCGGGAATCAGTACTGGCGTGAGGTAATCGAGGCGCGTCAGGAAGCAGGGGGGTTGGAGCAGTCGCCGCCCGAAATCGATGCCAATGATCCGGCTGATTTTGAAAGCGGCAACTTGATCGTTATTGCCCCAGGCCTGCACAAGCTCAAGGTCGTTCAGCTAGTCAGCAAAGCACGCGGATTGGCATTGAAAGAAGCGCTGGCACTTGCCGAAGTACCTGGATTCAAGGCCGGAAGCGGCACAAGACTCCAACTGCGTCAGTTGCGCGGCCGGCTGGAGGCCTTGGGCGCAACTGTCGAATTCCAGCCCGACTGACAGCCAAGCGCGGAAGCCCGGGCAGCGCTACAACCTCTTCCGGAGATTCACTTAAGCCGGCGTTTGCGGCGGCGTGTGGTAGACGGATTCGTCATCCGACGAACCCGACGTCGCAGTGTGATAGCTGGCGTCGTCATCCGAGGAATCATCTGCGCGCACCGAGGTTTGAGCCTGGAGCGAGGCAGGTGCCGCCGAAGATGCCGACCCAGGCCGCGCTGCCTCGCTGGAGGGTCCGCCGCTGTTGGTCGGTTGAGCGTGCTCACCCTCGAGACTTGTCCGAGCACTGCCCACCCTAGACTTGATGGAGGAGGGTGCCGAGTTCTCGGCATTCGTGATCCGGTTGCTGGTGAGGCTGGTTCGCGGAAGCGAGTTCGAGTCAGACCCCGCTCGTTGGGACCGTTGACTGGGAGGCCTGCTGACACGGGCTGGCTCTTCGCCGGGAGTCTCCCCGGTAGCCTCGGCCGGATCTTCATGCACGGATTGAGCAGTCTCGGTCGCGTCTGTCGTGGGCTCCGCCGTTTTCTTGCCTTGCGAGCTCAAGTCTCCAACCACTTTGTCTGCAACTGCGACACTGGCGGCGTTGCCGCCGAACACAGCCGCGCCGCCCACTGTATTGACGGCGTGTTTCGCCAATGAACCGAGGGCAGGGTGCTGCTTGCTCAAGGCGTTGACCACAGCGCCTTTACCGGCTTCCAAGCCGGCGAAACCACCGGTCAGTGTGGCGACATTGGCGGCACCGGAAGGGGTGAAGGTAGCTTTGGCGGTTCTCGATATCGCGCCAAGCGGATCGGTTACCAGGGTGCGGCCGGCGTTGGCCAGACGTCCCACTCCATTGGCGAGAGGCGTACGGACGGTTTTCGCGTCCCGCAACGCCTTCAACGCGTCGATCCATTCGGTTTCCTGACTCAGGTCCTGCTTGGGCTCGGCATCTCTGCGTCCCAACAGCAGCGCGGGACCACTGGTGCCTTGCTCGGTGCGCCGACTGTTGGCGAGGTACCCGGTACCGGTACCGGCAGCAAGACCACCCGCGATAGCAAGGGCTGTGTCCACAATGGGCTCGGCCTTCGGATTGATCGCCGCCACTACCGGGCCAACCACCGTCCTGATGCCATTCCGGATCGTGAACGTCTGCGCCTCCTTGGCGTTTTGGATAGCCAGGTTCGCTGTGGTATCGATGGTCTTCAGGGCGACGTTCAACGACTCATGCAGTTTGTCCGCGGGCGCATGCAGGTAGTACGCATCTTCTCGAAGTTTTTTAATGGAAGCGCCGCCGACCTGATCCATCGCTGATGCCGCGGCGAGTGAAATCGTTCCCAGGGCTGCCGCTTTTGCCACCGGGTTTTGTATGTTTGCCCCGATTCCCGTGATCACGGGAATGGCCGCCTGTATCGACGACGCCACCGCAAAAGGCACGCCGCCAGCTGTACCCGACACCATTGAAGCGTTGCGGTCCATTTTCTCGGCTTTTTCCATCAACGTTCCAAGCTCTTGGAACGAGATGTTCTCCTCCATCAGCTTGTTGACTCGGCTCTCGATGATTTGATCGATTTCTTCCCGGTGCCCCGATTCCGGATCCAGACGATCTTTGTAGGGCTGGAACTGACTGCTCACGTAGGTAGTGAGCAAATGCTTCATTTCACGGGCTTGGGTCAGCGCCGCTGCGCTGACCTCACCGGATTGAGGATGACCCTGCCCCACGGAAGCGTGGCCGGTGGCAGCCGTCGAATTTGACCGTTGCTGAAGTTCGATGGAGAGTGAGGAAACGGGGGGTTGCTGGCCAGACACGCGCATGGTGAGGTCCTCTCTGGTTCTGGGGATGCAGCATGACATCGCTGCTAATCAAGGATGGTTTTCCAGAGGGTGTGTGGCTGAATGCGGTGTTCCGGTTCCTGTTGAAACGAAGGTATTTGACGGTTGTGTTTCAGGGTAATGACCTTTTTCTGTCGACAGGGATGCACACGAATGGAGCGCGGTCCAGCGACACTGCCACGTGGGCGAATATGGGAAGCAGGCCATGGCAGCAGCGGAAGTTTACAAGCGGGTCGTTCAGTGTCGTCTTGCACGTGAGGGACGCAGATAAAGAAACGGATTTATTTTCCAGGTAAAAAATCTGCCCCATCATCGTTCCAATTTTGCCTATCCTGCATCACGGTCCGTTCCGTGGTGTTACACCTATACCGAAATCAGGCTCCGTCAACGCTAGACGCCCTCTCGGTGCCACTGTCGTCTGAACTGTCTTGGCTATCTGCAAAAAATCCGGTGAATACTCAAAATCCGAGGATAGAAAAATTACCTCCGAATTGAATTGGTTAAATGCAGTTTTTAAAACTGCCGGCGGATGTCCTCCAACAATCAGTGAAAATTTTATTCCCAGCAGATCGAAGTTGTGAACATAGCAGCCTTTAGTTTTGCCTGCATACGGGATCGAAATAATTCCGTTCAAGGTGGCCGAATTATTTAAAATCACCATTAATCGTACGTCAGCTAGTCCGGCAACCCCTAATAGGAAGCGCCTAAATGCCAATTCGTATTTAACCCCTAGAGCTTTTTTATACGTATCAGTTTGTCTTCCCCAATCCCAAACTTGAGCTCGCCAAAATATGCTCACTGCAAAGTAAAACAGCGCATCTCGAATTTTTTTATCTATTTTTGAAGAATCGTAAATGCTGATTTTTTTTCCAGTAACGATATGCGCTTGTTGTTCAAGCATATCCAGAAGAGGAAATTCGGTGTGCGTAGCCCACAGGTTCCCCATCGCCTTCTCCCCGTTTTTCGAGAAGAGATCCTCACAATTTACACAGAGAAGAAAGCTCGAAATCTGTTTCTCGTTGTAATTCGCAGAGCCCATTCGCGTGTCAATTTTCACGGGTGGATCTCCTCCCTCTCCAAGTGGGTTCCTCACGAATTTGTAGGCTGCTTTCGGAATTAGATGACTATTGATGAGGTTGGCTTCTGATTGACACAGCCGACATTGCATATCCGATCTCCCTAGGCTTGTCTCTTAACTCAAATTAATTACAATTCGGGCGAACCTAACTCTGCATTCACATCCTAAAATTGTTTTCCTTCTCTCTCGGCTCAATCTTCCAATTTGGCGCTGCCGCGTTCTACTCTTTTTTCCAGCCTGTAAAAAACGAGGTCGACCTCGACAGAATGAGGCTGGGTTTATAACGGTCCGTTGCATCATCTCCTTGACTACATGGGAGAGTGAGTTGCGCCCTGTATTTCGGTACCGCTGGGCTCTGGTGAAGGTTGCCTCGCTGAGCGTTCTGCCTATCGGCCATTACAAACGCTGGGCATGAAGCTGCGTACCGGCGTCGCAGAGTTGCGCGTAATACTGGGTTAGGCCGATTTTGCGATCTAGATAGTCTTTCCCCTGACCGAGCAGTAAGACATCGCGATTCTCAAGCAAGGTGATCAGTTCTAGCTCTGCAACCGTCAGTTGGCTACGGTTACGCCCTCGGAATAGCCCTGTCAGAATTTCATTGATTAGCCTCGCCTCATTCATATAGTGGTGCGGTTTTGTTTCCTTCCCGATGACCTGATGATTGATCACCAAGGCTTCACAAAGGCTGCGGTAGCTCATCGAGGCATGGCGGCGCGCCGCCTCCATACCCGCAACGTCCTTCGATAACATCACCTCCATTTGGTCCTCGAACCAGATCTCAAAATCGATCGAAAGCCAGCGCGCGAACTTACCGGCGAGTTTAGGATGCAGCCAAAGTCCGCTCACCTTCTCAGTACCGCGTCGAGTCATTGCCAAATCTCCTAAACTCACATCTTTCTTCCTGGCCAGTCCGTTAATGTACTGTTGGGTTAGATCAAGCCCCAGCCACTCGCGGGGATCTTTGCAGAAACACTCACCGGCATTAGAGGCATTCATCCATCCCTCGAAATCGAAGCTGATCAGCCGATCTGCATATTCATGCGTGAGGATTTTGCGCGCCTTCATGCTGCACCTCCTGATACGAGCTCATCCGCGTCAATTCAATCTCGGACAACTTGGCTTCAATGGTTGTCCCGAGAATGGTTTTAGTCGGAAGGATGCACTGGTCATCGGGGGGCACGATGCGCTGAAGACCGCTTAGCACACAGCCATAAGAAAAAAATAGTAGGAGATGGGTCATTGTCAGGTGCTCCGCGCCGTCAGGATGTCATTGACGATGAGAATGCTGGCACGGTTATCCAACGGCTAAAACTGCCTGACGGGACCGGAAAACTACATATCCGGCCGGTTGTGCGGATTATTTATTAGGATCGGACTTCGAAGGTCTGCCTGCGCGCTTCGCTGAGGCTGGCGCTGCGTCCGCAGATAACCATCTGCCCAACGCTATGTTCGTCGCTGGAAGATGCTCAGAATATTTCCTTTCCAAACTATTACGAACAAGTTGAGCCATTTTTCCAGTCCGGCAATCGGCGAGATCTGGGCTACCCCACAAGGCCCTCGCAAGATTTGCCGCTTCCGCTCTTGCTTGACGGATAGCCGCATTGCGGCGTTCGACATTTGACAATGGGCGTGCAGACACGACGGATGGCGGCAACTGCTTAGAGAGCACCGTCTGTGCCCTGGCCTTGCGAAGCTGATCATTTTCCAGAGTCAGCATCCTTAAGGTCCTTGCGATGGCGGCACTTAGCTCTTCGGCCTGTGACCTAGCCTCCACAAGAGATACAACCTGGGCTTGGAGTTTCTCGATCTCGCGATCGCGTGCATCGATGGCCGGCAGTACACGACTTCGGTCGATCTGAATCCTGAGTCGACGCAGTTCAGCGATCGCAGCTTCTGGCGTTTGATCTTCAAGTTGGGGATAAAGTGGCGTAATACTTGCTTTCAGTGTCCCAGAGGAGCGCAAAGAAATGGTTTGGGCAATGCTTGGTATGAGTGCTATCTGCTCATCTTGGGCAAGCAACCAACCTCGGTTGATGCAGACGTGTTCGGACCGGACGACACCTGCATCTGTCTGTATTAGGACCGAGGCATGCTTGATAACAGCGAGATCAAGATAGGCGCTCAACTGAGCAAAGGTAATGGCGAAGCTAGGGATTGGCTTCCCGTAGGCACGGGAAACAATCAAATCGGCAGAAATGTAGTCGGAGGGCCGGTATGCCTTCATTGCCGTGGCGATAGCAGTGAGAACCATCGGCGCAGTACGCCTCAGGGCGCCAATTGAGAACTCCAGAGGAATGAAATCATCAGGTGTTGGCATCTGCTTGCCTCAAGTGGCCTCGTTAATAGTCCGGCGTAAGCATTGCTAAACTGGCTTGAGCGCTTGATTTCAAATCTCTATCGCCGCTAGCTATCCGCTCTTCCCAATCTAAGAACTCATCAAGGGAAAGACACCTTGCTGTTTCGGGGTCTTGGCCGTTGTATATTTCATCGATCCACGGCTTGAGCCGTCTGGCGAAAACCTTCGAGTCTTCGGCCGAAAGAGACATACCGACAACCGAATCCAACTTACCGAGCATGACTAGTGAGACCTGCTCGCTGGTGACGCTGCTGAGAAATATTCTGTCGAGTTGCGGCACACGAGTCCACGCCCCAAGACGGGTAACTCGCTTCGTCGGCCCGTAACGCATTGCAAGGATGGGAACGTCTCTAGGAAGAGGCTCTTCACTGTCGTCAGGCCAGTCCTCAAAAAAATCCAACTTCACATTTAAGAGCTCTGGGGAATCCGAGCGTCGAGCCTCTTTGTTCGCCAAGCTAGCCTCGACTCGCGCCTGATCGCTAGCGTCCAACCGAAAAATCGCCAAATGGATATCACGGTTCTTGAGACTGGCGGCTGAAGCCTCAACGAGTTTTTTCGCTGATAACGGGCGACTTCCACGATTTTTCATCCATAGATTTTCTGCTATTTTGAGCTTTTCTTCCGTTATTTCTTCACCGTGCATCCACAAATCGTCAAACCACGCCTGCATCTGGAGGCGGAGCGAATTATCACTTATCAGTAGCCCTGCCTCTTGCCACCCCACACATTCGGTGTCTTCAAAACCCAAACCATTGGATGAGATATTCGCTGATCCGACTATTGCAGTTTGCTCACCAATTGCTACCTTTGCATGCAGGTTATCCAACGTTAGCACTTCCAAACCTGGCCGGTCGCAGCTAAGGGCGAGTAAATCGCGAATGACACGGGGATTAGTACCTCCGGTGCCCAGATTGCATAAGATCCTTAAGCTCTCACCTCCCCAAGCTTTCTCCAACAAGTCCTGAGCGCCTTGCCCCCAGAAAGCAACAGCTAGGGAAACGCGACTACCTGTTTGAAGCAGCGACTGAAATTCCTGAAGATAATTTTGGGACGTAAGAAACATCAATTTCCTCGCGACACGTGTCTTGGCGAAAGAATCTATCACAGTATCATTAAGTCGCTGTGGTTTCGACTGCGGCGTGCTTAGGTGGGTGTAGCTCCACCTAAGTTCCAATATTCCAATTATTATACGGTTGGCAACACACCCAATGAGTTCGCGATCGCTTTCACTTTTTCCATCAGCTTTGTTTCCGACTTCATTTTGTCAAGCGGAGCTTTATAGGTTTCAATGATTTGGACAATGTCCAATCCTTGGGGGCTCGTTATTTTTGTCTTCGCAATTTCGACCAGTTCGGCAAATTTTTTCTGCGGTAGTCCAAACTGTAGTTTGCTTGAGATACCCGTTTTCCTGAAAGAAAGTATTGCCAGCAGAGCTTGATCTGGACTGAGCAGGTTAAGCAACCGCTTGTAGATCGGTTCAGCCGCAGCAGTGGTTCCGTGCCCGTTTGTGAGGAACACCTCTACCAAGCCCTCGACATAGTCTTCGACGATAGATGCCGGGATTTCACCCCTTTCGCCAACTAGCGATTCAAGACGCCGAGCAAACGAGGGTTCAATATGGAAATTATTATAGCCCCGATGCGCACTTAGTAACTCCTCCAACGCCGTGCTGATCTCCACCGATCTGATCTCGCTCGGAATGTAACTGGCAGCTCCTACCCCGTCGAGGAATTGTCTGGCCCATGTTGCTTTGGTGGCGTCATTGTTCGCAACGAACTGGCCGTATTTTACACCGAAATTTTTACGCGTTTGTTCGTCGACGAAAGGCCAAAGCTTCGGCGCAAGAAGAACTACGTTGGCACGCGCCAGAGGGACTGAAGAATCATTGGTGTAAATCCCGAACAGACCAGCCATAAGGTTGTTCGCTAGATCATTATTAAGGTTTGTAAAGAAACCACTAACCTGTTGAGCACTTGTGGCATCTAGAGCATGGGCTTTGATGTTCTTGAGCAGCGATTTAATGGTTGTAGTAGCATTTGTTTCCGGAAGAGTAATTACTTCTCTTATGCACGTTTCGAACCACGCTATGAGTTGAAGTCCGGTGATTTGGTTTTGATTTGGATGTGCGGCGCTTGCCCAGTTGCGCATGTAGCGGATGAAGTCTAGGTGTTTATAGCCTAAGCCTGAAATTAGGCCCATTTCTGAGGCCCCACGTACGAGCTCGTTATCATCTAAAAGAGATAAGTCGGCCTCGGTGTTTAATTTTTTGCGTTTATCTATATTTGTTACAGCAAGATCAAAAAAGTACTCGAGATCATATTTAACAATTCTTTTGCGAAGTTCGTGGATGGTTTCATCCCATAAATAGTTTAGCGCGGCGTCAAATAATCCTGAAGCTGCAGCGGCGATGAATTTAGAGATGTACAATGAGTTTTCTTTGTGTTCTGAAGGTAGTAATTCCAATACCACTTCGACGTTGTTGAACACTACAACTCTTTCGTTAACCGGGATAAGTACATTTTGAGTCGGAAGGCCGTGATTTCCTATGAATTTCATCAAACCAGTTTCGAATGCTTGAAGATCTTGTTTATACCCAGCCGCAACGGGTACGGCCGCTGCTGGAGCCATGGGGATTTGATCTGAGGGGTTTGACATCTGGCGCGTCCTTCCGTGGGTGGGTTGCCGTTACGGCGTAGGTGTCAAACTACCATCACGTAAGCCGATTGGAAACCGGGCTAGCCATGGATAGTTTACAAAGCCTCCACCGCCGATACCTGTATCCGATGGATCTCAGGGGCGCCAACGCAGCTTGCCCGGGTGCTTATAACCTTCCATAAAACCACGCCCACTGCAGGCTGTGCAGCCGTCGCCCAGTTCGAGGCGATCACAATATCTTGAGCACTGCGTACCAACTGGTCCATTGGCGGGAGACTGTGAGATTCAGGCGAGTTACCGCTATGGGTCGATAGCTTCCACTCAAATGGCGTTGCAAGGAACTCCGCCCCATACGTCGGCCAAGCAGCTATGAGGCGTTAGTCTCTACCAACTGTCAGTCGAGCAGGCGAGTGTAGAGAGCGTCAGCCACTCCATCGATAACCTCCGCAATAAAGCTGTTTGTCGCAATTTTTAATACATGGCGCGCAGCTTCAATTTCTCAAAATTCACTACAGCGCGCGCTCAAATTCGCAACCACGTCCCCAGTCAATCCTGTCCCGCACATCACCACCCCCCACTAGATTCACTCCCCCCACTGCTCTACATTGCACCATCACCAAACACCCGCCGAGCCGTCAAAAATGCCTGCCTCCCGCCCAACCCTCCACCCACAAGTCCTTCGCGCCGGCGACGCCGTGGCGCTGGTGTCCCCAGCCGGCCCGGTCGCCGAAGCCCGGGTCGAGGCAGCCGTGCGTGAACTCACCGCCTGGGGATTACGCCCCCGCGTCTACCCCCACGCACTGGACAACATTGGGTTCCTTGCAGGCAGCGACGCCAATCGCATTTCCGACCTGAACGACGCCCTGGCCGACCCCGAGATCCGCGCCGTGCTGTGCAACCGTGGCGGCTACGGCGTTCAACGCATCCTCGGGCAACTCGATTACGACGCCGTGCTTCGCGACCCGAAGCTGGTGGTCGGTTTCTCGGACATCACCGCCTTGCACGCCGCACTCTGGACCCACACAGGCCTCGCCACGGTTCACGGCCCAGTCGCCGCGCAGCTTGAGAAGGGCGGCATCTTTGCCAGCACGCTCAAGCATGCATTGATGAGCAACGAGCCTTCCATCATCCATGCCGATCCATCAGAGCCCACCTTCAGCGTGCGCACGTCGGGGGCTGTCGAGGGCGTGTTGCTCGGCGGTAACTTAAGCATGCTGAGCACCTGCATCGGCACGCCGTTCATGCCGGATCTGGAAGGCGCGATTCTGTTGCTCGAAGACGTCGGCGAGCTGGCGTATCGGGTTGACCGCAATCTCACTCACCTGCTCAATTGCGGGATTCTCCAGCGGCTCGGTGGCATCGCGTTGGGTCAGTTCAGCGAGCCCGGTCACGGCAATAATCCGATCCGGCCGCCCGATGTCTTGATCGAGCGCTTGGGCGAGCTGGGCATTCCGGTCTTGGGCGGTCTGTCCATTGGCCACGGTGACCGCAATCTGGCGGTGGCCTTGGGCAGTCGCGCGGTGCTGGATACCGAGGCGGGCACGCTGACGGTGGCTGCGGCCACGCGCTAGTACGACGATGACCGTTCTGGAAGCGACTTCGATCTAGCTATTTGCCATCATTCCGACGTCAACACCTTGTTTTGCCACGTGGGCATTGCGAATCTTCACGGATATTGAATGGCCGCGCGCGGATGGCCTTGCCATGTGCGCCCTCAAGCTGTGGAGCGGAAACTGATGATGTCGGCCGTGAAGACGCGTTTCGCCAATCTGGGGATGGCCAAGAAGCTGGGCATCGGGTTCGTGCTGGTGCTGCTGTTGACGGCGCTGGTCGCGGCCATCGGGGTCTGGTCGTTGCGTTCCATCAGCGCGCATTTCGACAGCCTGAAGGCGATGACCGCGCTCAACAGTGAAGTGGCCCGCGTGCGGCTGCTGGAGCAGGATTACGCCTTGCACGGCGATCCGAAGGTGGTCGATCAGGTTCACGCCGGGCTCGACGGCCTGAATGCCCAGGCGCAGCAGCTCAAAGCCGACGCGCCGATCAACGAGCAGGTGATGGGCCAGGTGCAGCAGGCGCTGGCGGCCTATCGTGCGTCCTTCGACGAATTCGTCAGCATCAGTCAGAGCAAGGACTTGGCGCTGGAAATGGCCAGTTGGTCGGTGTCGAGCGTCGCCAATAACCTTGACGTGTTGCAGGCGGGGCTGGCCGATGATGGTGCCTACACGCTGAAAGATTCCCAGGGCCAGCAGGGTGCGGAGTTCATCGAGCAGGCCGCTCAGGTCAGCCAGGTTGCCAAACTGATGATGCAAGCCATGGACGAGGCCCGGGTGCGCCTCGACAAGAGCCGCAAGACGGGCTCGGGCGAGGAGGTCAAGACCGGCAAGATCGAGCAGGCGGTGCAGGCGCAGGAGCTGGCCGAGACGCTCAAGGGCGTGATCAAGGACGCCGGTTACCTCACGGTGCTGACCGAGGTCGGCGGGCACATCAGTAATTTCAGCGACAAGCTCAACGAATACACCGGGCTGCTGGAGTCGGAAGCGAAGGTCTCGCAACAACTGGCGGGCAACGCCAAAGCCGTGGTGCAGCAGGTCAATCAGGCCTATGACGCGGAGGGCCAGTCGATGCAGAGCGAGTTGCAGGCCAACTCGATGATGATCATCGGCTCTTCCGTGCTGGCGCTGGTGGTCGGGCTGATCGCGGCGCTGGTGATGACACGCCTGATCGTCGCGCCGCTGCGCAGCGTGATTGCCACGGCCCAGCGCATTGCGGCCGGCGACCTGAGCCGGCACGTCAGTGTCACGCGCAAGGACGAAATCGGCCAGTTAATGCAGGCGATGCAGCAGATGGGCGCGGGCTTGAGCACCATCGTCAGCGGGCTGCAGGCGGGCATCGAGCAGTTGGCGACGTCCGCCCATTCCCTGTCGGCCGTGACCGAGCAGACCAATCTGGAAGTCAGCAGCCAGAAGGAAGAAACCGAGCAGGTGGCGACGGCGATGAACCAGATGACCGCCACCGTTCACGACGTTGCACGCAACGCCGAAGAGGCGGCACTCGCCGCACAGACCGCCGACAACAAGGTCGACTCGGGCCAGGCCGTGGTGCGCCAGAGCATGCAGCGGATCGAACAGCTGGCCTCGTCGTCCCGTTCTGCCAGCGATTCGATCGACGCCCTCAGCGCGGAAATCCACAACATCGGCACAGTGCTCGGTGTGATCAAAAGCGTTGCCGAGCAGACCAACCTGCTGGCACTGAACGCCGCCATCGAAGCGGCGCGGGCGGGGGAGCAGGGCAGAGGCTTTGCGGTGGTGGCCGATGAAGTCCGCGCGCTGGCCAAACGCACGCAACAGTCCACCGAAGAAATCGAGCGGCTGGTCACCCGTCTGCAAAGCGGTGCCCAGGCTTCAGTGGCGCAGATTCAGAGCAGTGGCGAGCTGGTCAAACTGGCCGTGAGCGATGCGCTGCAAACCGAGAGCGCGCTGGGCAGCATTGCCGCGGCCGTGTCGATGATTCAGCAGATGAACCAGCAGATTGCCGCAGCGGCCGAAGAGCAGAGTTCGGTGGCGGAAGAGATCAACCGCAGCGTCACCAGCATTCGCGCTAGCGCCGATCAATCCGCGCTGGCGATGCAGGGCAATGCGGCTTCAAGCATCGAGCTGGCGTCGCTGGGGTTGGAATTGAAAGGCATGGTGGGGCATTTCAGGTTGTAACTTCAGGCGTGGTAGACACCTGATCCGACGCAAACTTGTAGGAGCGCGCTTGCCCGCGATTTGCGGTGAGTCAGCTGACATCGATGCAGCGGGTAGATTGCAATCGCGGGCAAGCGCGCTCCTACAGAAGAGTGGCATGCCCGCGATTTGCGGTGAGTCAGCTGACATTGATGCAGCAGGTAGATTGCAATCGCGGGCAAGCGCGCTCCTACAGAAGAGTGGCATGCCCGCTATTGCGGAGAGTCAGCCGACATCGATGCAGCAGGCAGATCGCGTTCGCGGGCAAGCGCGCTCCTACAGAAGAGTGGCTTGCCCGCGATTGCGGTGAGTCAGCTGACATTGATGCAGCAGGCAGATCGCGTTCGCGGGCAAGCGCGCTCCTACAGAAGAGTGGCATGCCCGCTATTGCGGAGAGTCAGCCGACATCGATGCAGCAGGCAGATCGCGTTCGCGGGCAAGCGCGCTCCTACAGAAGAGTGGCTTGCCCGCGATTGCGGTGAGTCAGCCGACAACGATGCAGCAGGCAGATCGCTTTCGCGGGCAAGCGCGCTCCTACAGAAGAGTGGCATGCCCGCGATTTGCGGTGAGTCAGCTGACATTGATGCAGCAGGTAGATTGAATTCGCGGGCAAGCGCGCTCCTACAGAGGTGGCATGCCGCGAGCGCTCATTTGCGATAGTTGAGAATCAGCAGCGTCAACACCCCCGCGACAATCCCCCAGAACGCCGAACCGATGGAGAACAACGTCAGCCCCGACGCGGTGACCATGAAGGTGATCAGCGCGGCTTCGCGTTCCTTCGGTTCGTTCATGGCCACGGTCAGGCCGTTGATGATGGAGCCGAACAGCGCCAGGGCGGCAATCGACAGCACCAGTTCCCGGGGAAACGCCGCGAACAGTGCCGCCAGCGTGGCGCCGAACACCCCCGCAATGGCGTAGAAAATCCCGCACCAGATCGCCGCCGTGTAGCGCTTGTCGCGGTCTTCGTGGGCGTGGGGGCCGGTGCAGATGGCGGCGCTGATGGCCGCGAGGTTGATGCCGTGGGCGCCAAAGGGCGCAGTGATCAGCGAGATGATGCCGGTGGCCGTGATCAGGGGCGAGGCGGGCACTTGATAACCGTCTGCGCGCAACACCGCAACCCCCGGCATGTTCTGTGAAGTCATGGCGACGACGAACAGCGGAATGCCGATGCTGATGGTCGCAGCGATGGAAAACGAAGGCGTGGTCCACACCGGCATCGCCACTTCCAGGGCGAAGCCGCTGAAGTTCAGCAGCCCGAGCATGCCCGACAGCGCGACACCGACCAGCAACGTCACCAGCACGGCATAGCGCGGCGAATAACGTTTGACGATCAGGTAGGTGAAAAACATGCCCAGCACCAGGCCGGTGCGGTGTTGTGCGGCGACGAAGATTTCGCTGCCGATCTTGAACAGAATGCCGGCCAGCAGTGCCGCTGCCAGTGACGTCGGCAGCCGCTTGACCAGCCGTTCGAAGCTGCCGGTGACGCCGCAAATGATCACCAGCACCGCGCTGGTGATGAATGCGCCGATGGCTTCCGGATAGGCAACGCCGCCGAGGCTGGTGATCAGCAACGCCGCGCCCGGTGTCGACCATGCCACGGTGATGGGCGAGCGATAACGCAGCGACAGGCCGATGCTGCACACCGCCATGCCCATGAACAGCGCCCAGATCCACGAGGAAATCTGCGCCGATGTCAGCCCGGCGGCCTGACCGGCCTGGAACATCAACACCAGCGAACTGGTGACGCCGGTCATCATGGCGATGAAGCCGGCGACGATGGCGGAGGGCGAAGAGTCGGTCAGCGGTCGCAATGGCGCGAGGGGCACGTCAGTCATGCGGGTCTATCCTTGGCGCAACGGTTGAACAGAATTGCCAGCCTATACGCAGTGGTCATGACCCGTTGCAATACAGCCATCGGCGCAATGGTCGGCACAGTTTCGGCCGCAGCTTGCAACCCGGCGGGTTAGCCGCGGGTCATCGTGTTGCCCAGCGCCTGATTCACCGCCATCCAGCCATCCACCGCTTCGCGTCCAGCTTCGGCGAACACCCGTTGCAGCAGCTTGACCTGCTCGCGGCGCAGGGACTCTTCAAATTTGCGTCCCTCGGCGGTCAGCTCGAGCAGGCGCTTACGTTTGTCGTCCTCAGGCGCAACGCTGAGCACCAGCTCCATCTCGACTAACTGGCGCAGCGGCGTGTTCAGCGCCTGCTTGCTCACCCCCAGCTTGCCGAGCAGTTCCTTCACGCTCAGGCCCGGATAGCGGGCGATGAAAAACACAATGCGCTGATGCACCCGACTCAGGCCACGACGATCGAGCATTTCATCGGCCTTGGCGGTGAACGCCTGGTAGCCGAAGAAAAACGCTTCCATGGCAATTTGCTGGGTGGATGAATTTTTAAGGTCAAGCATATTGACGTATCCGTGCGCGGCATCGTAATTTCGGTCAACCAGTTTGACGTATTCCCCTTTCATTCCGCCAGCGGTGATCCGATGCCATTTTCCGAACGCGTTACCCGTTTGAAGAGTTCACTGATTCGCGAAATCCTCGCCGCCGCCCAGCGCCCGGAGATGATGTCGTTCGCGGGCGGATTGCCGGCCGAAGCCATGTTGCCGAAGAGTGAATGGTCTGACATGCCGCGCAGCATCGGCCAGTACGGCATGAGCGAAGGCGAGCCGCAATTGCGTGAGGCGCTGGCCGCTCAGGCGCGGGCGTTGGGCATCGACTGCAACGCGAGTCAGGTGATGATCGTCAGCGGTTCCCAGCAGACACTGGACCTGGCCGCCAAGTTGTACATCGACAAGGGCACCGAGATCCTCCTCGAGGCGCCGACCTATCTCGCCGCGCTGCAGATCTTCCAGCTGTTCGGCGCCGATTGCCTGACCGTGCCGCTGCTCGCCGAAGGCCCGGACTTGGTAGCGCTGCGTCAGCGACTGGAGCGGCACTCGCCGTCGTTCGCGTACCTGATTCCCACGTTCCAGAATCCGTCGGCGGTGCGCTACAGCGAAACTGCGCGGGATGCGGTGGCGGCGTTGCTCGATGAATTCGGCGTCACCCTGATCGAAGACGAGCCGTACCGCGAGCTGACGTTCGACGGCGGCAGCGCCCGGCCCATCGTCAGCCGCCTGAAAAAAGCCAGCTGGATCTACACCGGCACCGTGTCGAAAACCCTGATGCCGGGCTTACGCGTGGGTTACCTGATCGCCACGCCGGACCTGTTTCCGCATCTGCTCAAGCTCAAGCAATCGGCGGATCTGCACACCAACCGCGTGGGTCAATGGCAGGCGTTGCAGTGGATCGGCAGCGAGCATTACGAGCAGCATCTGCTGGAGTTGCGCAGCTTCTATCGCACCCGTCGGGATGCGTTTGAAGCCGCGTTGCAGCGGCACTTCGTGGACCTGGCGGAATGGAACAGCCCCCAGGGCGGCCTGTTTTTCTGGCTGACCCTCAAGGACAAGCTCGACACCCGCACGTTGCTCGACAGCGCGCTGGCGCAGAACGTGGCGTTCATGCCGGGCGAGCCGTTCTTTGCCGATCCGGACGCCAACCCGGGTTATCTGCGGCTGAACTTCAGTCACATCGACCCCGAGCGCCTGGACGAAGGTTTGAAACGACTGGCCGCCGTTATTCGGCAAACACAGCTTTCACAGGCGGCCTGATACATTACGCACACGCACGACCGGCACGACTGACTGCACACGATTGAGGGGAGAGGGCTGATGTACAAGGTTTACGGCGATTACAACTCGGGCAACTGCTACAAGATCAAGCTGATGCTCAACCTGGTCGGCGCGGAATATGAGTGGGTGCCGGTAGACATCCTCAAGGGCGAGACCGAAACCGAGGCGTTTCTGGCGAAGAACCCCAACGGCAAGGTTCCGGTGCTTGAGCTCGAAGACGGCACCTGCCTGTGGGAGTCCAACGCGATTCTCAACTTCCTCGCCGAAGGCACGCCTTACCTGCTGACCGAGCCGCGCCTGCGCACGCAGATGCTGCAGTGGCAGTTCTTCGAGCAGTACAGCCATGAGCCGACCCTGGCGGTGGCGCGCTTCATTCAGTTTTATCTGGGGATGCCAGAGGAGCGGATGGAGGAATACCACTCGCTGCACCGGCGCGGTAACAAAGCGCTGAAAGTCATGGAGCAACAGTTGCTGCGCACGCCGTTTCTGGTGGGCGACAGTTTCTCCATCGCCGACATCGCGCTGTACGCCTACACCCACGTGGCCGATCAGGGCGGCTTCGACCTGGCGCAGTTCCCGGCGATTCAAGCCTGGCTCGCGCGGGTCAAGGAGCAACCAGGCTACGTCGGCATGCTGGATTGAAGTTCGGCGTTCCTAATACAAAAGGAGATGAGACATGCAGTACAGGATGATCGTGGTGGGAATGCTGATGGCGCTGGGCATCGGCTGCTCGGCCCAAGCGCAGGACTGCGACGCCAATCAGGCGTCGATGAACCAGTGCGCTAGCCAGGAATACAAGGCGCTGGACGCCGAATTGAACACCCAATACAACGCGCAGATGGGCTACCTGAAGACGCCGGCGCGCAAGAAAGCGCTGCAGGATGCGCAGAAGAAGTGGATCGCGTTTCGTGACGCCGATTGCCAGTATCAGGCCGGTAAGCGGGAGGAGGGCGGGAGCATGTGGCCGCTGGCTCAGGCGCAATGCCTGTCAGCGCAGACCAAAGTGCGGGTTGAGCAGTTGAAGGCGTACGCGGCCTGTCGCGACGAAGGCTGCCCGAAGTAAAGGCAAGCCCTCTGTAGGAGCGCGCTTGCTCGCGAATGCGGTGGGTCAGCGATGCCAATGTTGACCGGTAGAACAGGTTCGCCAGCAAGCCGGCTCAGGTAAATCCCGGCAATACCTGAGGCCTGTGGCGTGTGCACAATCGTTCTCGACACCATCCGGAATCTTCGGCGTACACGTATTCTGTGGGAGCCGGCTTGCTGGCGAATGCGGTGGGTCAGGCGCGTGGATGTCGCAGCTGATATGTTTCGCGGGCAAGCGCGCTCCTACAGGTGATGTGATTCACATTGAGGAGAAGCGGCTCTCCAGGTAATCAACGATCACCTTCGATTCATACATCCACACCGTCTGGCCTTCTTCCTCAATCCGCAGGCACGGCACTTTGATACGGCCGCCGCCACTGAGCAGTGCCTGACGATCCGGCTCGTTGTTCTTCGCGTCACGAAGGGCCACGGGCACATTCAATCGGCGCAGCGCCCGGCGGGTTTTCACGCAGAACGGGCAGGCGTGAAACTGATACAGCGTCAGCGCTTTCGCCGACGCATCGACGGCAGCCTGAGCCTCGGGAGAACGCTTCTTCTTGCTCGGCCGGGTCAGGAAATCGCCCGCGATCACGAGCTGGCCGAGACCGACTCTCACTGCTTTCATCAACACGCTAAAACCTCACTCGGCGGCACGAACCGCCAGACAGCCGCAGCCTGATGCTGCGACCTTCAGGACGCCGTGATCACTTGATCAGGCTGAGAAATTCGCTGCGGGTCGCGGCGTTTTCGCGGAATTCACCCAGCATCACCGAGGTGATCATCGACGAATTCTGCTTCTCGACGCCGCGCATCATCATGCACATGTGCTTGGCTTCGATGACCACTGCCACACCCAGGGCGCCGGTGACCTGCTGAATGGCGTCGGCGATCTGGCGGCTGAGGTTTTCCTGGATCTGCAGGCGACGCGCGTACATGTCGACGATGCGCGCGACCTTGGACAGGCCCAGCACTTTGCCGCTCGGGATATACGCGACGTGGGCCTTGCCGATGAAGGGCAAAAGATGGTGTTCACAGAGCGAATACAGCTCGATGTCCTTGACCACCACCATTTCGCTGTTGTCGGAGCTGAACAGCGCACCGTTGGTGACTTCTTCGAGGGTTTGCTCATAGCCATGGCAAAGGTACTCCATGGCTTTGGCGGCGCGTTTCGGGGTGTCGCGCAGGCCTTCGCGGGAGACGTCTTCGCCGAGTTGACCGAGGATGGCGGTGTAGTTCTGTTCCAGAGTCACAGGGGTGTGTTCCGTGTGGGTTCAAAAAACGCAGGGTTGCGGGCCTGCAAAGGCGCACATAGTAGCGTAGCTGGACGCGCAGGGGTACGGCAGGCGGCCGAGAGGGCTGCGGCATGGCGCCGCCGTGACAGTGTCAACTGACCTTTACCCAACCTTTACCGAGGGGATATGTCGGAATGTGTCGGCTTGATGTCTGAAGTAACGGGTGACAGATGCCCGGATGAAGAGAGTGCTTATGATGGTTAGCCGAATCGCGAAAATCGCACTGGTGATTGCCCTGGCGTCGTCGGTTTCGGGGTGTTTTTTCGGGCCGGGTTGGGGCCGCCACGGCGGTGGCTGGCATGAACACCGTTATTACGACGGCGGCCCATACGATGGCGGGCGGGGCGGTTACGGCCCTGGACCTGGACCGGGTTACTACCGCCGCTGATTTTCACTGATCGTTTGAGCGCATGAAGCACAGGCCGCGACGGGAAGACCCTCCCTCGCGGCCTTTTTGTGGGTGGCTTCGTATCAGTTTCGATACCTGATCATTACCAAACCACGACGCAGTTTCGCAAGCGCGTGCTGTCAGAAGCAGCAGGTGATGAATACCTGTGAACAAGCCCGCTTTGAGAGAGAAATCGAAATGTTGAGTCGTATAGCGAAAGTCGCGATGGTCATCGCGGTGATGTCAGCCATGTCCGGATGCTGGCCGTTCTGGGGCCCGGGCGGTGGCGGCCACGGCGGTGGTGGTGGCGGCGGTGGCGGCGGTCACTACGAAGGCGGCGGCCAGGGTGGTGGTGGTGGTGGCGGTGGTGGCGGTGGTCCAGGTCCGCGTTGATGTGATGGCGCTCTTCGATTGGCGGGACAGCTGATCGAATGAACGCTGCGTAATCCGTAGGAGCCGGCTTGCTGGCGAACGGGTCGGGTCAGTGGGTAAACAGGGTGACTGACCTAACGTCTTCGCGGGCAAGCGCGCTCCTATTCGCGGGCAAGCGCGCTCCTACAGGTGGTTTGCGCCGTCCGTTAATCTGCGTTCCTGTCGGTACTGCGCGCGGGATGACCACCCCGCATCCTGCCTTACTCGTCACGCCCTTCCATCATGGTCCGCTTGAGGATCACGTACACCGCACCTGCCCCGCCATGCTTGGCGATGCACGAAGCAAACCCCAGAACCTGCTGATGCTGACGCAACCACGTGTTGACGTGGCTCTTGATCATCGGCCGCTTGCCGTCCAGCCGCACGGCCTTGCCGTGGGTGATGCGCACGCAACGCACCTCCAGTTTTGCCGCCTCGGCCAGGAACTCCCACATCGTTTCGCGCGCCATTTCGACGCTCATGCCGTGCAGGTCCAGGCTGCCTTCAAAGCTGATCTGCCCAAGCTTGAGCTTGCGCATCTGGCCTTCCTGCACCCCGTCACGTGCCCAGTACAGCGTGTCTTCAGGACCAACATCGATCACGAACTGGTCAGACAAACCGTCAACGGTAATCGTCGCATCGGAGCGCACGGTGGCCGCCTGACGCAATTTGGCCAGGTTCTTACGGTCGGTTTTGGGTTTTCCTACATCCGCATGTTCAGTCTTGATCGGCTTTACGCCGCGAATCTCACTTCTGAACAGGGAAAAATCGTCGTCTTGCATGGTGGTCTCCGCGAAGGGGGCCAGTTTAACCACGTCACGCCAGAATCGGCGCGACTATCGATGATTAGCGCTCTCGATGATTAAACGGCAGCGGATGACGCGAAGGTCAGTCGTGTTTCTTCATCAGATGGGGAGACATATTGAGTTCGCCGGCACGACGACGACGGCGACGACTGCGGCGCCAGAACCAGATGCCGACATACAGCATCAGGAAACCGACAATTACCGTCACCACGGCGCCCGCCGGACTGGCGTTGAGTTCGCCCAGCGCGACGGGGTTGCCGATCAAACTGGCGACGCCGGCCATGGCCAGCAGCACGCCAGCGGTGGCCAGAACGGCCGAAATCGCAGCAATAATGCGCATCCGCCAGCTGCCCTGGCCTTTTGGGCGCAGGCGACGGGCATCAAAACCATCGGATATTTTCATTCCGATTTCCTCTATGGGTATCGGCGCTCTGACCTGCACAGGGTGGGGTGGTTCCCGCCTGGCCAGGTTTCAGGGGCATCATGGGTCGATAACGGATAGGCGGTCAGGTGAACAGGTGACCCTGCCTGACGACTGCATTTGTACGCCTTTTCTACAGGAACTGCCGGAAAATGATCCGCGCAAGGGGCATGCGCAGTCAGCTCGGTCACAACAGCTCCTGTCGAGGGAGGAATCAGATCAGGTCTTTGGTCAGCGCCAGCTTGGCGAAGTTGTCGTTCATGATTGCCATCTCCGCCTGCTGTACCAGCTCGGCCTTGATGACGCCGCTCGGGGTCGGCAGGTCGCGGGTGGCACAGGCGTCTTCAACCAGCGTGCAGCGAAACCCGTAATCCTTGGCCGCGCGCACGGTGGTGCTGACGCTGGAATGGCTCATGAAACCGCACACCACCAGATCCAGCCGGCCACGGCTTTCCAGCAGGCTGTGCAGGGTAGTGCGGTCGTCGGTGGAGACGGTTCCGTTCAGCGCGTTCGGCAGGCGTTTTTCGATGATGATCTCGTCATCCTGCGGCTGCAGTTCAGGCACGAATTGCCCACGTTCGCCTTGAGGATCGAACATGCCGCCTACGGTGCCCAGATGGCGCACGTGAATGATCGGCGACTTCGCGGCACGCGCGGCGGCGACCAGTTTGACGATGTTATTGATGGCGTCCTGAACGCCGGTCAGGGCGAGGGGGCCGCTGAGGTATTCCTTCTGCGCATCGATGATGATCAGGGTGGCATTACTCAAGGTGGCCGCCGCGTATTCGCGGCCACTGAGTTGAAACATGGTCTTCGGACCAGTGTTTGAAACAGACATCGGGGAGGGCTCCTTGGAGTGGGGCTTTTGCCACATTGTCCACTGGCAGAGCGATTCTGTGAATCGCCATGCTCACAGACCTCGCTTTTTTCCGCCGGGCATCATGCCGTCGAGCAGGTCGCGGTTGCTGTCATAGTGCCTGCAAAACGAGGTAAAGACTGCGGAAAGTTTTGCGCCTGGCCACCGCGCCGGGTGCGGGATCGTTTGTTGCGTGGATGGCTGATAGAATCGCCCGTCGTTTTTTCAAGGAGTCTGCCGTGATCACTTCCCGCCTGCGCACCCTGCGCGATCATATCCGTTGGGCTGTCAGCCGTTTCCACGGGGAAGACCTGTTTTTCGGTCATGGCACCGACAACGCGTGGGACGAAGCTCGTCAGTTGGTGCTCGGCGCCCTGCATCTGCCGTGGGAAATTGCCGACAGTTACCTGGACTGCAACCTTGAAGAAGAAGAGCTGGTGGCGGTTCAACGCCTGATCAAGCGACGCATCGAGGAGCGCGTGCCCACGGCGTATCTGCTGGGTGAAGCGTGGTTTTGCGGGATGTCATTCATCGTCGACGAACGCGTGCTGATTCCGCGCTCGCCCATCGGTGAACTGATCGAGCAGCGTTTCGCACCCTGGCTGGGCAGCGAGCCGGCACGCATCCTCGACCTCTGCACCGGCTCCGGCTGCATTGGCATCGCCTGCGCCGACGTGTTCCAGAACGCTGAAGTGGTGTTGGCCGATCTGTCGTTCGAGGCGCTGGAAGTGGCGAATCAGAACATCGAGCGCCATGGCGTGGATCAGCGCGTGTACACCGTGCAGGGCGACGGTTTCGACGGTCTGCCGGGTCAGCGTTTTGACCTGATCGTGTCCAACCCGCCGTATGTCGATGCCGAAGATTTCGCCGACATGCCCGACGAATATCAGCACGAACCCGAGCTGGCGCTGGCCTGCGGTGACGATGGCTTGAATCTGGTGCGGCGCATGCTGGCCCAGGCTGCGGACCATCTGAACGACAAGGGTTTGTTGATCGTGGAAGTCGGCAATAGCCAGGTTCACGTCGAAGCGCTGTACCCGGAAGTGGATTTCGCCTGGCTGGAATTCGAGCGTGGCGGCCACGGTGTGTTCATGCTGACGGCCGAGCAGTGCCGCAATCATCAAGATCTGTTTGCGGCGCGGGTCTAGTCAAGCAATCGGCGGGCCTGTTCCCGGCTAAAGCCGGTCCTACTGACCGCGTGCAACTGTAGGACTGGCTTCAGCCGGGAAGGCGTCGGCATTTACGCCGAAAATTTAATGGCGAGCAGATAGGCCTGTTCCCGGCTAAAGCCGGTCCTACTGACCGCATGCAACTGGAGGACTGGCTTTAGCCGGGAAGGCGTCGGTCATCACGCCGCAAATCTGATGGCGAGCACGCGGGCCTCTTCCCGGCTAAAGCCGGTCCTACTGACCGCGTGCAACTGTAGGACTGGCTTCAGCCGGGAAGGCGTCGGCATTTACGCCGAAAATTTAATGGCGAGCAGATAGGCCTGTTCCCGGCTAAAGCCGGTCCTACTGACCGCATGCAATCTGTAGGACCGGCTTCAGCCGGGAAGGCGTCGGCATTGACACCACAGATCTGACCGCTTGGGTCGGCTTCTCCCTGCTTAACGCCGGGTCACCGATGCGTCGCAATCCAGATCAGCAGGCCGGCCTGAAACACGGCGAAGGTGACCAGGCAGGCGATGGTGAAGCGCAAGCCGGCGTCGTCCCTGCGGTATTTGCTGACCTTGTCTTCGGACTTCTTGATCGTGACGTCCTGTTCCTGAATCTTCTGTTCGGCCTGTTGCAGCATCTGCGCGGCGTCGAGGATCTGCACGATCTGGATTTTGTCGGCGTTCCAGGTGTTATTGAGGTTGCCGACCTTGGCGTCCTTGATGGTGCCTTTGAGGTGCTGCGCATCGGCGTAGACGACTTCGAAACCCTGGGTCTTGAGGAAGTGATCACGACGCAGACGTGTGTCCTCGTTGAGCGCATCCTTGTTGGCCAGGGCAACGCCTTCGATCTTGTACTCGGCGCAACGTTTCTGCGCCCAGGTGATGCCCTGAGCTAGCATGAAACGCCCCAGGCCGCGGTTCCATGGCTCGATCTGCAGGCCTGACGCCGGGCCCACGCGAACGCTGCGATTGGCGTGATCCACCCAGATATCCAGACAATTCTGTTCTTTGCGGGTCTTCTGCCCCGGCAGCTGATAGCTCATGCGCAGCAGGCTGAATTCTTTGTTGTGGCGCTCGGCCTTGCCGAACTCGACGAAGCGCAGCGGGCGGGCGCCGGTCGCGCGGTCGGTGGGCAGGGGCGCCAGACGCAGCATGGAGAAATGCTCGGCGTGCACTTCTTCCCACAAGACAGGCGCGGCGACTTCGCCTTCTTTGGCATCGGTCGGCTCGACCGCGTCGGTTTGCATGGTTGCTTCTGTCATCACGGCGATCCTGTTATCGACATTGCCCGGCACATGGCACCGGCACACGATGCCAGCAGACAGCTATCGGCCGTTTCTGACGAAGCTAAAGGATCGTGCGTCGACTCGCGCGTCGAAAAGCACCCGCCTCAGGCGGCCGGTACCGAGTCGAGAAATTTCAGAATGCGATCGGTCACTTCGCTGGCCAACGGCAACTGGGGATCTTTGTAGGACGCCAACTGCCGCTTGATGTCCATCGGAACGATGCGCAGCACGTGGTTCATGCCGTCGATGATCGCCAGTTGCGAGTCGGGTTTGGCCTTGTGCAGCAGCTCGGCGTCGCCCACGCCCACTTGCATGTCGTTGCGCCCCTGAATGATCAGCGTCGGGATTTTCAGCTGCCCGAACGCCGCCGTCGGGTTCTGCCGGAACAGGGAAATCAGGTAAGGCTGCACGCTTGGGCGAAACACCACCTGAAGGGGCTCTGGCACGTCGTTGTCAGTCTTGCCGGCCTTGATCTCCTCGATCAGTTGCTCACTGCGCGCCAGCAGCGGAGGAGGGAGGCGATCCTGCAGTTGCTCGCGGACCACTTGATCCACCGGCCGACCGGTACCGGCTACGGAGATCAACGCCACGGCGCCCGCACGTTCTGCCGCCAGGGTGGCGACCAGCGCGCCTTCACTGTGGCCCATCAGAATCAGAGGCCCCAGGCGCGAGTCGGTTTTGAGCTTGGCCGCCCAGGCGACCGCGTCGTCGACGTACTTCTCGATGCTCAGATCGCGCTCGTCCGGGGTGGCAGGGCGACTGGCGGCAACGCCGCGCTTGTCGTAACGCACGCTGGCGATATGGTGCTTGGCGAGGATCAGCGCCAGACGCTTCATGCTGTCGTTGCGTCCGCCGTCGGAGTTATTGCCGTCACGGTCGGTCGGCCCCGAGCCCGCGATGATCAACACCACCGGCACGGGTTTCGCCGATTTGGGCAGCAGCAGCGTGCCGAACAGCTCGCCGGTGCCGGTGTCCAGGCTGATGGGGCGCTGCAGCACGACGGGCGTTCCGGCGTGGGCGATGGATGACAGCAGGGTCAGGCTCAAGATGATCGCTCGCAGCGGCCAGAAGCCGCGAATCAGGGGTAAGGCGCTTAGCATTGCAGGACCATCATCAATAAAGTGTCAATTGGACGCGGGCAAATGAATAAGGTTCGAGGATGAACTGCGCCATAAGCCTGCGTATACTGGCGCGCTTGAGTTTTTGAACGTCTTCGGAGCCTCCCGCATGTCCGGCAATACCTACGGCAAGCTGTTCACTGTCACCACTGCCGGCGAAAGCCACGGTCCGGCACTGGTTGCCATCGTTGACGGCTGCCCGCCCGGCATCGAGCTGTCGCTGGAAGACCTGCAGCGTGACCTCGACCGCCGCAAGCCCGGGACCAGCCGCCACACCACCCAGCGTCAGGAGCCCGACGAGGTCGAGATCCTGTCCGGCGTCTTCGAAGGCAAGACCACCGGCGCCTCGATCGGCCTGCTGATCCGCAACACCGATCAGAAGTCCAAGGACTATTCGGCGATCAAAGACCTGTTCCGCCCCGCCCACGCCGATTACACCTACCACCACAAATACGGCATCCGCGATTACCGTGGCGGCGGTCGCAGCTCTGCGCGAGAGACCGCCATGCGCGTCGCCGCCGGGGCCATCGCCAAGAAGTTTCTCGCCACCCAGGGCATTACCGTTCGCGGCTACATGAGCCAGCTCGGCCCGATCGAAATCCCGTTCAAGACCTGGGATTCCGTGGAAGACAACGCGTTCTTCAGCCCCGACCCGAGCAAGGTGCCGGAGCTGGAAGCGTACATGGATCAGCTGCGTCGCGATCAGGATTCTGTGGGCGCGAAGATCACGGTCGTGGCCGAAGGCGTGATGCCGGGCCTGGGCGAGCCGATTTTCGACCGTCTCGATGCTGAACTCGCCCACGCGCTGATGAGCATCAACGCGGTCAAAGGCGTCGAGATCGGCGCCGGCTTTGCCTGCGTTGCCCAACGCGGCACCGAGCACCGCGATGAGATGAGCCCCGAAGGTTTTCTGTCGAACAACGCCGGCGGCATCCTCGGCGGCATTTCGTCCGGCCAGCCAATCGTTGCGCACCTGGCGCTCAAGGCGACTTCCAGCATCACCACGCCGGGGCATTCGATCGACGTCGATGGCAACTCCGTTGAGGTCATCACCAAGGGCCGCCACGACCCGTGCGTGGGCATCCGCGCCACGCCCATCGCCGAAGCGATGATGGCTATCGTGCTGGTCGACCACTTGCTGCGCCATCGCGGGCAAAACGCTGACGTGCGCGTCACGACGCCGATTCTGGGTCAGCTGTAATGCCTGAGCCGCGCGTCGCCGCCGCGGTCATCTGAGCGTGGCGGCGCTTCCTTACTGGCGGCTCGCCAGCTTCTACCTCTTCTATTTCGCCCTGCTTGGGGCCACGGCGCCGTATATGGCGCTGTACTTCAGCCATCTGGGGTTTTCCGCCGCGCGCATCGGCGAGCTGGTGGCGATCCCGATGCTGATGCGTTGCGTCGCGCCCAACGTGTGGGGCTGGCTCGGCGATTACAGCGGCCGACGTCTGACCATCGTGCGCTTCGGCGCCCTCTGCGGACTGGCCTGTTTCAGCCTGATTCTTGTTGACACGTCCTACGCCTGGCTGGCGATGGTCATGGCCCTCTATGCGTTTTTCTGGCACGCCGTGCTGCCGCAATTCGAAGTCATCACGCTGACGCATTTGCAAGGCCAGACTTCACGCTACAGCCAGATCCGGCTGTGGGGATCGATCGGCTTCATCCTTTCGGTGGTCGTGCTCGGCCGGATGCTGGAGTGGTTCAGCCTGCATTACTACCCGCAACTGCTGCTGGTCATTCTGATCGGCATTGTCGCGAGCAGTTGGTGGGTACCGAATGCCCAGCCGGTGGTCTCGAGCGTGCGGGTTGCGGGCGAAGGGTTTCTCAGGCAACTGATCAGGCCGGGCGTAATGGCGTTTTACATCAGCGTCGCTCTGATACAGCTGAGCCACGGGCCGTATAACACCTTTCTCACGCTGCACCTGGAACACCTGGGTTACACCCGCGGCATCATTGGCCTGCTGTGGGCGCTGGGGGTGATTGCTGAAGTGTTGATGTTCATGGTGATGAGCCGTGTGCTTCAGCGGTTCAGTGTCCGTCAGGTGCTGATCACCAGCTTCGTGATCGCCGCATTGCGCTGGCTTTTGCTGGGTAATCTGGCCGATCATCTGGCCATTCTGATCGTCGCCCAACTGATGCACGCGGCCACGTTCGGCAGTTTTCATGCCTCGGCCGTGCATTTCGTGCAACGCAGCTTCGGGCCGCGCCAGCAAGGTCAGGGTCAGGCGTTGTACGCCGCCCTTTCCGGCACCGGCGGGGCGATGGGCGCTTTGTATTCCGGGTACAGCTGGAACGCGCTGGGCGCCAGCTGGACCTTTGCCATTGCGAGTCTGGCGGCCGTGGCCGCTGCTGTTCTGACCGCCACATGTATGAAAGAGGAGCGCGTATGAGTCGCGAAGCACTGGCTCGGGAAATCATCGAAGCGGGGCAGTTTCTGTACGCCCGGGGCTGGTCGCCCGCCACCAGCAGCAATTATTCCGTGCGCCTGTCGCCGACCGAAGCGTTGCTGACCGTCTCCGGAAAGCACAAGGGTCAGTTGGGCATGGACGACGTGCTGGCCACCGACCTTGCCGGCAACAGCCTGGAACCGGGCAAAAAGCCGTCGGCTGAAACCCTGCTGCACACCCAGCTATATAGCTTCAAGCCGGCGGTGGGTGCCGTGCTGCACACCCACTCGGTCAACGCCACCGTGCTGTCCCGGCTCACGGCCGGTGATCATCTGGTGTTCGAGGACTACGAGCTGCAAAAGGCCTTTAGTGGCGTTTCCACCCATGAATCAACCGTGGTGGTGCCGATTTTCGACAACGATCAGGACATCGCCCGGCTCGCAGGCAAGGTTCAGCCCTGGCTGGATCAACACCCTGACTGCGCCGGCTATCTGATTCGCGGTCATGGTTTGTACACCTGGGGCGCGAAGATGAGCGACGCCTTGCGCCAGATCGAAGCCTTCGAATTCTTGTTCGAATGCGAGCTCAAGACGCTGTCCGTGCTCAACCGCTGATCCCTGATCTACGCAACGATCATGCACTCCAGCGTTCCCACTGCCTGAATCAACGCGTCGGATCGGCCCCAGAGCCGAGAGACGCGGACCGAACCGAGGAAGCCCCGAAATGAGCAGTCTGTCCGTTTATCACGTGTCATCCCCCGAGCTGCCCAACAAGGTCCTGACGCACCTGGAAGACATTGCCTCGACCCTGGCCGAGCACGGCGTGGCGTTCGACCGCTGGCAGGCGGCAACGCCAATCACCCCCGGCGCCAGTCAGGAGGAGGTCATCGCGGCCTACCGCACCCAGATCGACAAGCTGATGACCGAGCGTGGTTACGTCACCGTCGATGTGATCAGCCTGAATAGCGATCACCCGCAGAAGGCCGAGCTGCGCGCCAAGTTCCTTGAGGAGCATCAGCATGGCGAGGATGAAGTGCGTTTCTTTGTCGCCGGCCGTGGCCTGTTTACCCTGCACATCGACGACTTCGTCTACGCCGTGCTTTGCGAGAAAAACGACCTGATCTCCGTTCCGGCCGGCACCCGACACTGGTTCGACATGGGCGAACATCCGCATTTCGTCGCCATTCGCCTGTTCAATAACCCGGATGGCTGGGTCGCCAAGTTCACCGGCGAGAGCATCGCCAGCCAGTTCCCGCGTCTGGAGGACTGATTAATCATGACCATCAAAGCGATCCTGACCGACATCGAAGGCACCACCAGCGCGGTGAGCTTCGTCTTCGACGTGCTCTTTCCTTACGCCAAACAGCATCTGCCCGAGTTCGTTCGCGGGCATGCCGGCGAACCCGACGTGGCCGCGCAGTTGCAGACCGTGCGCAACGACAGCGCCGAACCTGACGCGGGTGTCGATCGCGTGATCGAGATCCTCTTGCAATGGATCGCCGAAGACCGCAAAGCCACGCCGCTGAAAGCTTTGCAAGGCATGGTCTGGCAGCAGGGTTATCAGGCCGGTCAGCTCAAGGGGCATGTCTACCCGGATGCCGTTGAAGCGCTCAAAAACTGGCATCAGGCGGGTTACGCGCTTTATGTCTATTCCTCGGGCTCGATCCAGGCGCAGAAGTTGATCTTTGGTTGCTCCGAGGCGGGCGATCTGTCCGGGCTGTTCAGCGGCTACTTCGACACCACCTCCGGGCCGAAGCGCGAGGAGGCGTCCTATCGATCAATTGCGTCGAGCATCGGGCAGCCGGCGGAGGCGATTCTGTTCCTGTCCGATATCGTCGAAGAACTCGATGCGGCGCAACGGGCCGGCATGGCCACCTGCGCACTGGCGCGCGATGGCGGAGCACTGGAGGGGCACGTCAACGTCAGCAGCTTTACGGCGATCGACCCCAGCGCTTTCTGACGATCCAGGCGTGCTGAAAACCGACGGCCGATGTCTCTGACATTGGCCGTTTTTGTATCCAAATGCGGAAAAATGTAAGTTGGTTTTTGTTCGTTTGTGGGAAGTTGCTTGTTTCTCGGTCAGGCATGCCTGTTTGTTTTCGACGCTGTGTTTAACCCTCCTCGACTGTGTAACCCTTCGCCTGTCGGACCCTGACAGCTTTTGAATGCGCCTCGTGCGGTCGTGTTGACGACAGCACCTGACGCCGTTTTCAGCTGCCATGCATAAAAAAACCAATGGGTATCAGGGCCGCGCATTTGATGGTTTTAAACGGGAGGGAACATGAAAAACGCGCAGACAGGGACGCTGAGTCCGTTGATACAACAGATGGTCAGCAGCATCACTGAACAGGATGGCGATGCGGCCATCGCCAACGCACTTGACTGGCTAAGGGCTGAATGCCGCAGCGAAAGGGCCATGCTTTATCAGTACCGAAATGGCGTGCTGCTCAGTTGCATCACGTCGAACGTCGACAGCTACTGGAAGGACCTTTATTGCCAGGGACGCCTGATGATCGAGGACCCGGTCATCCGCTGCTACCGCCACACCATGGGCTTTCTGAATTGGGAAGAGGCCTTCAAGACCTACCCGCCATCTCCCGCCTATATGGCTGCGGTGGAGGATTGCGACCTGCTACCGGCCTTTTCCTACGGGTACAGCAGCCAGACGCGGGCCAATCAGGGTGTCATCACCGTTTGCACCCTCAATGGCATGGAGCGCCCGCTGACCCACAATGATCGTTACCTGCTGACGAGTCTGGTGCCGATGCTTCACGTGGCGGGGAAGGGGCGTCAACTGCAGACGCGTGCGCTGTCGCCCAAGGAGCTCGAAATTCTCAAATGGGCACGGGAAGGCAAGACGGCCTGGGAAATCGGGCTGATAAAAGAAGTCTCTGAGGCGACCGTCAAGCATCACTTCAAGAGCATCTACGCCAAGCTCGGGGTGACCAATCGCGCGCAGGCAGTGGGCGAGGCGTTGTGTCGGGGGATCATCCAGTAGACAGAGGCTCCGGGGTGGCCAGCGCCCGCCGTGAACCCCTCGGAAAAAAGCCCAAAAAAAACCGCGATAGCATCAACTATCGCGGGAATCTACAAGGGATGCTTCGATGAGAGTGAAACGTGCTGCTGCCGGAACGCTATGTTCCGGCCTGGTACTTATCGGGTGTGATAAGTAGGCAAATCAAAACGGTGCTGGCTCTGCAACATCGAGATAGCGGGCAGCTCGCTGGCTTGTGCGGCCAGGTCGCGACGAATCGCGCTGATTACCCATTCCAGTTGCACTGGCGTGTGCAGTTGGGCGTAAGACACGCAGCGGCGGATGTTGGTGCCTTCTTCATTGCGCAGAGTCAACAGAACGCCACCGTCCGGACGCGGTTGGGTGGTGACTTCGAAATCGGAAAATACTGATGCGAATTTTTCTTGGATGAAAGTCATGTCTAGAGGCTCCATTGCTCATGGGATAACAAGCTTGGAATAACTAGTGCAGTGACTGTGCCAGCTTTTGGCGATAAATAAATTTCAATTAAATCAGGGGGTTATGGATTTTTAAAAAATCCTGCCTCGTGCAATTTGCATGAATGCCGCTCGTGCGTCCTGCAATTTACCGGAGTGGGGAGTAAGCGATGGGGGCTGAGAGGAGAGAGACACGCATTGCGTGACATAACTGAGACAGCGGCATCCCTGATTTATTTCCCTTTGTTGCGAAATTTTCTCGTCGGGCGGTCGGTCGACCCTATCGGGCTCATTAAAGCCGGTAGTCAGGCGCCAGTTGCGGTCGCTGGCATCATATATGGCGGCGCCCTCTGCGGTGCGCTAACGGAGTTGTGGCCGTGAGTGGAACTAGACGGTTTATCCATGGCTCATAGATTGCCTGGCCCCTGGATCGCCGCATCCCTTGATTTATCCCGCGCACTGCACTGCGCTACTGGAGTTACATAATGTCTGAAGCCCCCGCCACGCCCGGTTCTGCCACGCGCATGACAGACGATGAAGCCTTGGAATTTGCCGAGCAGGTATTCGACCGAGCCCGTGCTGGCGATGCCCCGATGCTCGACCGGCTGCTGGAAAACGGCTTGACCCCCAACCTTCGCAACCACAAGGGCGACACGCTGTTGATGCTGGCCAGTTATCACGGTCATCAGGACGCCGTGCGGGTGCTGCTCAAGCATAAGGCTGACCCTGAACTGCGCAACGACAATGGCCAGAGTCCGATCGCTGGGGCTGCCTTCAAGGGCGACCTGGAAACCGTGAAGCTCCTTGTGGAAGGCGGCGCAGAGGTCGAGGGCGCATCGGCTGATGGCCGTACGGCATTGATGATGGCGGCGATGTTCAACCGTACGGCGATCGTCGACTACCTGATCTCCAAGGGTGCCAACCCCCACATTCAGGATGCCAAGGGCGTCACGCCGCTGATGGCCGCGCAGACCATGGGCGCGACCGAGACCGCCGAGCAGCTCACCCGTCTGGGGGCGTAAGCGATAGAGGCGCGCAGCATTTCCAGCTATCCTGCGCGCCTGTTTTCCAGCCCTCGGACGATCTGCCATGAAAGCTTCACTCATCGAATTCATCAGCAAGATCAGCTCCGGCTGCATGAGCGATGAAGAAATCGGAAAAATTGCCGACGAGGCCGCCCAGGCTTACGCCGACCCCGAAGCGTTCCTGACCGCCAATCCCGACATCAATTTCGACGACACCTTTCCAATCCCGTTGGGGGAGTGGGTAGTCATCGGCAGCCTTCCCGACACCGTGCTGCTCCAGGCCGATACCTACCCTGACCTGCTCACCGAGGTCATGGCGTCGTTCGGTCCGAGCGTGCCGTTTAACATCAAGCCCAAGCAACTGGTCAAAGCCGAGCCGCTGGTGGCGCTTAACCGCATTCAGGTTCAGCTTTCCAGCATGAACAAGGACATGGGCGGGTATGTGCTGATGGACGTCAGCGAGCCGCTGGACCACGTGTTGCAAACGGTGCTGGTCTACGGCGCCGACGTCGAGCGGGTCATGGCCCTCGGCGTTGAACTCGGCATATTGATCGAACCTGCGCTTGAGGCGCTCAAGGCGCAGGTTTGATCGCCGTCGAGACGGTTTCCTCAGCAGAGAAATATCCCTGCCGACCAACGGAACCCTCGTCTCAGGCCACCACTCTCAAGTGGGCAAGCCTTCAATAAGGAGCAACACCATGGGTTCTACTTTCAACGGTCTGATTGGCCTGATCATCTTGGCGCTGGATATCTGGGCCATCATCAACGTGCTGAAAAGCGGCGCGGAAACCGGGAAGAAAATTCTCTGGATTTTGCTGATCGTGATCCTGCCGGTGCTGGGCCTGATCATCTGGGCAATCGCTGGCCCGCGTGGCAACGTGCGTATCTAGTATCGCGCCAAGGCTTCAGAACACATAACGCTCGACTGGCCTGGCCCGTCGGGCGTTTTTGTTTCGGGCGGGCACCTGGGCCACCACGACATTCGACCTGTCATGCTCCGCGACGTAGAATGCGCGCCTTCTTGTGGGCGGCCTGCCGTCCTGTCATCAGTAGTTATCGGGGACTCCCTCCATGAGCGATTATCAAGAAACGTTGTACGAAGGCTACGGTCAGCGCTTTCGCATTGAAAAAATGCTGCATGAAGTGCGCACCGAGCATCAGCATCTGGTGATCTTCCAGAACCCGCGCATGGGTCGCGTCATGGCGCTGGACGGCGTGATTCAAACCACTGAAGCCGACGAGTTCATCTATCACGAGATGCTCACCCACGTGCCGATCCTGGCCCACGGCCGCGCCAAACGCGTCCTGATCATCGGCGGTGGCGATGGCGGCATGCTGCGCGAAGTCGCCAAGCACGCGACGGTTGAACACATCACCATGGTCGAGATCGACGGCACCGTGGTCGAAATGTGCAAGGAGTACCTGCCGAACCACTCCAAAGGCGCTTTCGATGATGCGCGTCTGAACCTGGTCATCGACGACGGCATGCGGTTCGTTGCCAATACCGAGGAAAAATTTGACGTCATCATTTCCGACTCCACTGACCCGATCGGGCCGGGCGAAGTGCTGTTTTCGGAAAACTTCTATCAGGCCTGCCATCGCTGCCTCAATGAAGGCGGCATTCTGGTCACGCAAAACGGCACGCCGTTCATGCAGCTGAGCGAAGTGCAGACCACGGCAGGGCGCATGAATGGCCTGTTCGCCGACTGGCACTTTTACCAGGCAGCGGTGCCCACCTATATTGGTGGCGCGATGACCTTTGCCTGGGGTTCCACGGATTCCCAGCACCGCAAGATTTCCCTGGATACCCTGCATCAGCGATTCGCCGGCAGTGGCATCGTGACCCGTTACTACAATCCTGAAATCCATATCGGCGCCTTCGCATTGCCGCAATACGTCCTTCAGGCGATCAGCAAGCCAAGCAACGCCTGACCGCTGGTATGTTATGTAAACCTGACATCCATCGATTGATGTCAGGTAAACGTAACTTCTTCTTGATCGCCCTTCATGTCACGTATACATTCCATGCATCGTTGAATGTTATGCAGGCGTGACAAATGGACGCGAAGTTATTGCTTGAGCGGTTGGGCAGTCAGATTGAAGAGATGCGCAAATCCCGCGGTCTCACTCAGGTTCAGCTGGCCTACCAATCGGGCATGACACGGCAAAAGCTCGCAGAAGTCGAAAAAGGCAGCCCGACCGTGGCGGTGAATTTCTACGCCAAGGTGCTGGCTGCGTTGAATGCCGAGATAAAGGTTGTTTCCGCCCGACGCCCGACGTTTGAAGAGCTGCGCGAGGTGTTCCAGTGAAACCGCTGGATCGTGTGCGCATTTTTACCCCGGAAGGTGAGAGCGGTGAGTTGTCCGCGTCGGAGTCCGGCGACTACCTGTTTCGCTATGGCCTGGACGCCAGTCCAGCGTCGCAGATCAGCCTGACCATGGGCGTTCGCGATGCGGCTTACGTATCGCGCAGCCTGCATCCGGTGTTCCAGATGAACCTGCCCGAAGGCTTCGTGCTGGAACAGTTGCGCAATCGCCTCGCCAAAACGACGCCCATCAACCCCATGCTGCTCATGGCGTTGACCGGCAGCGGTTCGCCGGTCGGTCGCGTGGCCGTGGTGTCTCCCATGATCGACGACCTGCTGGGCGGCACGGCTCCCGTCTCAGGCAAAAGTCTTGGGCAGATACTCAGCTGGGACGGAACGCATGATTTGTTTGCCGAACTGGTAGATCAATACATTTTGCGCACCGGGATTTCGGGCGTTCAGCCCAAAGTCATCGTGCCCGATTCGGATTTTGTTACGGACCCGAAAGCCACGCTGCTGATGCCCGAATTGATCGTCAAGTCGGGGAGGGCGGACTTCCCCGGGTTGGCCATCAACGAGTACGTGTGCATGGACGCTGCGCGCAGAGCCGGCATGCCGGTACCGGAATTTTATCTGTCGGATAACCGCCAGCTGTTCGTCATGCGCCGCTTCGATCGGGACGCTGAGCAACGTGCCATCGGTTTCGAGGACATGGCCGTGCTGATGGGCCTTGGCACGGAACAGAAATACGACTCCAGCTACGAAAACATCGCCAAGGCCATTCGCCTGTTTTGCGCGCCTGAGCATGTTCGTGATTCGCTGGATCAGTTCTTCGACATCGTCGCGCTCAGCTGCATGGTGGGCAACGGCGATGCTCATCTTAAGAATTTCGGACTGCTGTATCGCGACCCGCTGGGGGCGGACGCACGACTGGCGCCGGCCTACGACATCGTCAACACCACCGCGTATATAAGTGACGATGCGTTGGCCCTGCGCCTGGATGGCTCGAAAAGCCTGTTCGGATCGAGGCTCGGCATTCTGACGTTGGCGTCGACCTGTGACATCCGCAAACCGAACGTGCGCATCGCGCGGCTGATCGCGGCAGTGCAGGCGTCTCTGCAGGAAAACGCCTCGCTCAACCCCCACGCACCCCATGTCTTCGAAGCCATCGAGCACGCCGTCGAGCGGTATGCGCAGACGTTCAAGGTGTAAACGCGATTCAAGGCTTTGTAAGAAAATATGAGCGGCGGCGTTAATCAACGGAATTTTCACCGTTTCTTCGGGAAGATTCGCGCCGTTCCAGGCATGCCCACTGATTGAGATAAATGTTTGTGCCGATCCGTCATGAAGAATGCGCGGGATCGGTGGTAAACCGCGAGGGTTCACGTAATATTTGGCCCCCGCAGCCCGGACCGGCATTTCGATGTGGTCGGGCGCACCGCTTTTTGAACCTAAACCTGAATCCAACGGATCCCACAACACATGGCCAAAACGGACGCCCCGGCGCGCGCGCCGCAACCTACCGTCAAATCGCACCTGGCCTATACGCTCCTGAGCGGCCTGGTGCTGATGGTCCTGTACACCCTGTTGCGCGTTGCGCTGCTGGTCTATAACCGCGAAGGCATCGGCGCGACGCCGGCTTCCACCTTCATCGAGGCGTTCGGCAATGGCCTGCGGTTCGATTTGCGTCTGGTCGTGTACATCCTGATTCCCCTGCTGCTGTCCCTGTTCAGCGCGCGCATGATGGCCGCCCGTGGGGTGTTTCGCTTCTGGCTGACGGTGGTCGCGAGCCTGACCACGTTCTTCGGCCTGATGGAGATGGATTTCTACCGTGAATTCCACCAGCGCCTCAATGGCCTGGTTTTCCAGTACGTCAAAGAAGACCCGAAAACCGTCCTGAGCATGATCTGGTACGGCTATCCGGTGGTTCGCTATCTGTTGGCGTGGGCGCTGCTGACCTGGTTGCTGAGTCTGGTTTTCAAAGGCGTTGATCGCCTGACCCGGCCGCGTGGCGGGTTCAACGTCGCCAGCGCCGACAACCGTGTGGTCGCGCCGTTGTACAAGCGCGCCGTGGTCTTCCTGCTGTGCCTGGTGGTAGCCGTCATCGCTGCTCGCGGCACCTTGCGCCAGGGCCCGCCGCTGCGTTGGGGCGATGCGTACACCACTGACTCCAACTTCGCCAACACCCTGGGCCTGAACGGCACGCTGACGCTGATCGCCGCGGCGAAGAGCCGGATGTCCGAGGACCGCGACAACATCTGGAAGGCGACTCTGCCTCAGGCCGAAGCCCAGCAGATCGTCCGCGACATGCTGCTGACGGCCAACGAGAAGCTGGTCGATCCAGACAAAGCCGCTGTGCGCCGGGATTTCACGCCGCCAGCGGCCAACACGCTGCCGATCAAGAACGTCGTCGTGATCCTGATGGAAAGCTTCGCCGGCCATTCGGTGGGTGCGCTGGGTGACGAATCGAACATCACGCCTTACTTCGACAAACTGTCCCAGGAAGGTCTGCTGTTTGATCGTTTCTTCTCCAACGGCACGCACACCCATCAGGGCATGTTTGCGACCATGGCCTGCTTCCCGAACCTGCCGGGCTTCGAGTACCTGATGCAGACACCGGAAGGCAGCCACAAGCTGTCCGGTTTGCCGCAGTTGCTCAGTGCGCGCAAGTACGACGACGTCTACGTCTACAACGGTGACTTCGCCTGGGACAACCAGTCAGGCTTCTTCAGCAACCAGGGCATGACCAACTTCATTGGCCGTAATGACTTCGTCAACCCGGTGTTCTCGGACCCGACCTGGGGCGTGTCCGACCAGGACATGTTCGACCGTGGCGCCGAAGAGCTGAAAGCCCGCGAAGCCAAAGGCAAGCCGTTCTATGCCTTGCTGCAAACCCTGTCCAACCACACGCCGTACGCACTGCCGGCGAATCTGCCGGTCGAGCGCGTGACCGGGCATGGCACGCTGGATGAACACCTCACCGCCATGCGTTATGCGGATTGGGCGCTGGGTCAGTTCTTCGAGAAGGCCAAGAAAGAGCCTTACTACAAGGACACGCTGTTTGTGGTCGTCGGTGACCATGGCTTCCCCAATAACGAGCAGATCACCGAGATGGACCTGGGCCGCTTCAACGTGCCGATGCTGATGATCGCCCCGGGCCTGCAAGACAAGTTCGGCAAGCGCAGCAGCATCGTCGGCACGCAGATCGACATCGTGCCGACCATCATGGGCCGCCTGGGTGGTGACACCGTGCATCAGTGCTGGGGTCGCGACTTGCTCAATCTGCCAGCGGGAGACGAGGGCTTTGGTGTGATCAAGCCATCGGGCAGCGAGCAGACCGTGGCGCTGGTCACCGGCAACCGGATCCTGATCGAACCCAAGGACATGGAGCCGAAGGTGTACAGCTACGCGTTGGGCACCAAGCCCCACGCCGAGCTGATGCCGAACGCGCCGGACGTCGCCGAGTTGCGCAGGAAGCTCGACAGCTTCCTGCAGACCGCGACCAAGAGCCTGCTGGACAACACGGCAGGGGTCAAAGACGCCAAGCCACAATGACCGCAGCCTGATGAAAAACGCCCCGAGACCGGGGCGTTTTTTTTTGCCTGCGAATCCATGGCTGCAAGCTGCTGACGTCAGCTGTGCGCTGACGATTCGGGTTGAACGTCGTTGCGCTGCAAGGGTCAAGATCACTAGGCCGTTGTCAGGCCCTTACTGAGGAGAGATTGATGAAAGTGTGGACTATTTCGTTTCTGGACAAAGACGGTGTGCAGCAAACCCTCGATCTTGAATCCGATCACCGTCCCAGTGAAGAAGAGGCTGCGCAGCAACTCCGTCCGATCCTGTTTCCGGTCGCCAGTGATCTTGATCTGAACGACCTCGACGGTCGCACTGCCGAGCCCACTGTAAAGACACTCAAAGAGCAGAACGCGGTACAGATCATCTCCATCGTCGAGGCTTCGTAGGAAGCCTGCATTTCCCGCCCTCCTGCCAATTGGCAACGCACTATCAATGGGGGTACTCTGCCAGCGAGGTCGGTGATGCATCTACCCGAGTCCGCTCGCGTACGTATGCCCGTTTTGTAAAACGCACCGGCCTTGTCAGCGACATGCTTGAGTCCCGGGCGGCAGATGACCTGCCGCTACACGCCTCGCCATCGAGGGGTGTTTCGGGATAGTTGAAACTCTATCTATCGTTGCATAGGAGGACGTTTCATGAGCACAGCCTATCAAGAAGACGTCAGCAGCCATGTACTGCGCTGCATGAAAGAAGGCGGTTTCGACTTCGCACGCATTCACCCCATCGAGTTCTATGCCACCTTTCCGGATGAGGACCGGGCGCGTCAGGCTGCGGAAAAATTTCGTGGCGAGTCAGTCAATGTCCAGCTCAATGCGCTGGAAGACGGTGCCTGGCACCTGGAACTGAGCAAGTTGATGTACGCGACCTACGACGGGATAGGCGATTTCGAGCAGGATTTCCAGACCGCGATTTTCGGTCTGGACGGGGAGGTTGAAGGCTGGGGCGTCAAACAGGTGCTCAAGCGCCTGCATTGACCTGTAGGCGTCGCTAGCAAACGACTGGTAGTCGAACGCAATCTCTCGCCTCTGCGACCCAGCGTGGGGGAGGGAGATGCACCGAGCTGAATCACAGGCAAAAAAAAGCCGCTCTCTTGGGAGCGGCGCAAAGGGAATATCGGGTGGCGTTGCCAATAAGGTTTTGAGCCAATCGCCTTGGGTGATCCGGCGGGTTGGTCTGCGGTATGGGGCGATTATGCTCAGCTCCTGTAACGCGCGGAAATGAACTCTGGCTATGCCTTCGATAGATTTTCAAATCGAGCGACGCTTCGCCATGAAGCGTCGGGCAGCGGGTTAGGGCGCATCGTGCACAGGAATGGTGCGGGCGCTGTGGCTATTTAATTCAACCCATTGATATCAAAGCGTTTATGCCGATGGCACGGGCCTTGCGAAGGCTCTGGTGTCCATGGTGACAAGGAGTACGGCATGATCCGCACCTTTTATGACGAGATGTACGATGCGGGCGGCGTAGTCCGTCCGCATTATCGGGAATTTGCCCGCTGGTTGGGTGAAGCGCCGCCTGAGTTGCTCGCTCAGCGTCGGCGTGAGGCCGATTTATTGTTTCATCGCGCCGGGATCACGTTCACGCTGTACGGCGACGAGCAGGGCACCGAGCGGCTGATCCCGTTCGACACCATTCCGCGCAGCATCCCGGCCAGCGAATGGCGCGTGGTGGAGCGCGGCTGCATTCAGCGCGTCAAGGCGTTGAACATGTTTCTGGCTGACCTCTATCACGATCAGCGCATCATCAAGGCCGGGATCATTCCTGCTGAACAGGTTCTCGCCAACGAGCAATACCAGTTGGCAATGCAGGGCCTGAATCTGCATCGCGACCTGTATTCGCATATCTCCGGCGTCGATCTGGTGCGTGACGGCGATGGCACGTATTACGTGCTCGAAGACAACCTGCGTACGCCAAGCGGCGTGAGCTACATGCTCGAAGACCGCAAGATGATGATGCGGCTGTTCCCCGAGCTGTTCGCCGCGCAACGCATCGCGCCGATCGATCACTACCCGAATCTGTTGCTGGACACCCTGAAAAGTTCGAGCCCGCTGGATAACCCGAGCGTGGTCGTGCTGACCCCCGGGCGCTTCAACAGCGCGTTTTTCGAGCATGCGTTTCTGGCCCGGGAAATGGGCGTCGAGCTGGTGGAAGGCGCTGACCTCTTCGTGCGCGATGACCGCGTGTTCATGCGCACCACCGACGGCCCGAAAGCGGTCGACGTGATTTACCGCAGGCTCGATGACGCGTTCCTTGATCCGCTGGCGTTCAATCCGGATTCGATGCTCGGCGTGCCGGGCCTGCTGGCTGCGTACCGCTCGGGCAATGTGGTGCTGGCCAATGCCATCGGCACTGGCGTGGCGGACGACAAGTCGGTCTACCCCTTCGTGACCGACATGATCCGCTTCTACCTCGACGAAGAGCCGATCCTCAAGAACGTGCCGACCTGGCAGTGCCGCAAGCCCGAAGAGCTGTCCCACGTGCTCGCCAATCTGGGCGATCTGGTGGTCAAGGAAACCCAGGGCTCCGGCGGTTACGGCATGCTCGTGGGCCCTGCCGCCACCGCCGCCGAAATCGAGTCGTTCCGGGCCCGGCTCAAAGCCAAACCCCATGCGTACATCGCGCAACCGACCTTGTGCCTGTCGACCTGTCCGACCTTCGTCGAGAACGGCATCGCGCCGCGCCACATCGACCTGCGCCCGTTCGTCCTGGCTGGCCGCGAAACCCGTGTAGTGCCCGGTGGTCTTACGCGTGTTGCCCTGCGCGAAGGCTCGCTGGTGGTGAACTCGTCGCAGGGTGGCGGAACCAAGGACACCTGGGTGGTCGAGGATTAAGGATGCCTGCCAATGCTAAGTAGAACTGCCTCGGATTTATATTGGATGTCGCGGTACCTGGAGCGCGCCGAGAACCTCGCGCGGATGCTCGACGTCAGTTACTCGCTGTCGTTGATGCCACAGGATGGACGCGGGGATGGCCTCAATGAAATCGCCATGCCACTGCTGATCACCGGAACCCTGGACGATTACCTGGAGCGCCACGGCGACCTGCACGCCGAGCGCTTGCTGCACTTTTTCGCACTGGACGCCGAAAACCCTGCGAGCATCTTCAGCTGCCTGGGCGCGGCGCGGGCCAGTGCCCATGCCGTGCGTGGGCGTATTACTGCGGACATGTGGGAAAACATCAACGCCACTTACCTGGAAATTCGCGGCATCGCCGAACAGGGTTTGAGCCGCTACGGCATGAGCCGTTTCTGTGAGTGGGTCAAGGAGCGTTCGCACCTGTTCCGCGGCGCGACCTACGGCACCATCATGCGCAACGATGCCTTCCGTTTCATTCGCCTGGGCACGTTCATCGAGCGCGCCGACAACACCCTGCGCATGCTCGATGCGCGCTATGAAATGCTCGAATTGCGCGGCCCGTCCGCCAACGCGGCGGCAGACAGTTCCGCCGCCGGCTATTACCAATGGAGTGCGCTGTTGCGCGCATTGTCCTCATTCGAGGCGTACACGGAAGTCTATCGCGATGCACCGGGTGCCCGTCAGGTCGCCGAATTGCTGCTGTTGCGTGCGGACATTCCGCGCTCATTGCGTGCGTGCCTGGAGGAGCTGGACATCATTCTCGCCAGTCTGCCCGGGGCCAATGGCCGTCCCGCCCAGCGTCTGGCCGCCGAGCTGGACGCTCGCCTGCGCTACACCGGCATCGACGAAATTCTCGATGAAGGCCTACATGAGTGGTTGAACGAATTCATCCCACTTTTGGCCCAACTGGGTAGCGTCATTCACACTTCTTACCTGGAGGCTGCATGAGACTCTCAATTAGCCACGAGACCACTTATCACTACGACGATCAGGTCCGCGCCAGCATCCAGTATTTGCGTCTGACCCCCCACGACAGCGAGCGCCAGAAGGTGTTGAGCTGGCAGTTGGCATTGCCGCGCCCGGTGCGTGCGCAGATTGATCCGTTCGGCAATATTCTCCACGTGCTGACGCTGGACGAACCCCACGAAGCCATCGTCATTGGTGCACGTGGCCAGGTCGAGATCGACGAGAAGCGCGAGGCCGAACATGAGACCCAGTCAGCGCTGCCGTTCCTGCGTTTCACCCGCCTGACCGAGGCTGACGAAGCCATCCGCGCCTTTGCCGTTGCGCAGACCCACAAGCGCACCGACCGCACCGCGCTGATCGATATGATGCACGCGCTCAACGAGCACATTACCTACACGCCGGGCTCGACCGCAGTCGATACCAGCGCCGCGCAAGCGTTCGCCAGCCGCGTGGGCGTCTGTCAGGACCACACCCACGCGTTTCTGGCCTGTGCCCGCAGTCTAGGGGTGCCGGCGCGCTATGTGTCGGGTTATCTCTACAGCGACAGCAGCGAACATCTGTCCAGCCATGCATGGGCAGAGGCCTGGATTGACGACGCCTGGTACAGCTTCGATGTGACCAATCAGCTGGCGATCCCGGAGCGGCATCTGAAGCTGGCGGTCGGTCTGGATTATCTGGACGCCTGCCCGGTGCGCGGCATGCGCCGTGGCGGTGGTTGCGAGCAGATGCACGCCAAGGTAGTCGTGTCGCCCTCAGCGCCGATTGCGGTTCCGGCGGCGGCGAAAAAACCTGTCCCGGCGCCGATGATTCAGGTGCAACGCCAGGGTTGATCAGCCCCTCGCGGTCGAGCGTTCAGCTCGGCCGCCTTCCCACGGTCTGTAGGCTGCTCAGTGCGACAGATAGCCTTGCTCTCATCCCATCCAAATCGCTGATCCCACACAATCCGCCCCCACGCAATCGAGATGCAACGACGCGATATACGCACGGCCGACGGTCGCCTGTATGACGCAGGCAACCTGGCGAGTCCGTCGTGGGAGACTGCGCGCAGAGCGCAGGATGCTCAGCCAAACAGCCGCGTCATGTTCGGCAAGATCAGCAGCAGCGTAGTGGCGAAAACGATGAGTCCGGCCTGACGTATCTTCGAGCGCTTGAACTTGAACTTGAACATGATAGATGCCTTTTCTTGTTATTCCTGAGCGACAGAAACCCATGGGCTTTGGGCGTGACCAAGGCGAGGGTTGGCAAAGGTGAGGCAAAAGAGCAGGTGCCCCGATCAGCAGATCGTGGGCGGTGGGCGCTGGTGAATCGATTTAGTTATGGCGCCACTGCTACTGACTAAACCTTAGAGCCCGCGTGCTGTGCGGTTTAGATCATTGAGGATTATGAAATCGCCGCTTTATAACTTCATTAGGATCAGCAAATAGCCATGGCTCAGATACTCGCCTGCTAGACACCTGCGTCCAAAACTGTCCACGCTCATTAGCTCGCTACCGTTCGTCCGAGTCCGAAACTTCCTACAACCAGCTACCCTGTCACTCGATCCGGCGAGACAATGCGCACTGTGCTGGACAGTGCTCCCATGACAGTTCGACTGTCGGCCAGACCTATAAAAAGACATTTCATCGGTTTAGCGAGGACAGCATGACCGAAGCGTTTATTTACGATGCCGTGCGCACGCCGCGGGGCAGGGGCAAGCCGGACGGCGCGTTGTACAGCGTCAAACCGGTGGATCTGGTGGCAGGGCTGTTGAAAGAACTGGAAGTGCGCAATCACCTCGACACCCACCACGTCGATGACATTGTGCTGGGGTGCGTCACGCCCATCGGCGATCAAGGCGCTGATATTGCCAAAACCGCAGCGCTGGTCGCCAATTGGGCCGTGAACGTGGCCGGGGTTCAGGTCAACCGGTTCTGCGCATCGGGGCTGGAAGCGGTGAATCTGGGGGCGATGAAAATCCGTTCCGGGTTCGAGGACCTGGTGGTGGTCGGCGGCGTGGAGTCGATGTCGCGGGTGCCGATGGGCAGTGACGGCGGCGCCTGGGTGCTGGACCCGCAAACCAATCTGCACACCCACTTCACGCCCCAGGGGATCGGCGCCGATCTGATCGCCACCCTTGAAGGCTTCAGCCGCGACGACGTGGACCTGTTCGCCGTGCAATCCCAGCACAAGGCCGCGGGTGCTAGGGAGCGGGGTGCGTTTCGCCGTTCGCTGGTGCCGGTCAAGGACCAGAACGGCATGCTCTTGCTCGACCATGACGAGTTCATCCGCCCCGACACGACGCCGGAGGCGCTGGGCAAACTGCGCCCGAGTTTCGAGGCGATCGGCAAAATGGGCTATGACGCCACGGCGCTGCGCGTCTACAGCCACGTCGAACGCATCGAACACGTGCACACGCCGGGCAACAGCTCCGGCATCGTCGATGGCGCCGCCTTGATGCTGCTCGGCACCGCGCAAAAAGGCCAGGCGCTGGGGCTGCGGCCACGGGCACGCATTGTGGTGACGGCGGTGACCAGCACCGATCCGACCATCATGCTCACGGGCCCTGCGCCGGCCACGCGCAAAGCCTTGGCGCGAGCGGGGCTGACCATCGATGACATCGACCTGTTCGAGGTCAACGAGGCCTTCGCCTCGGTGGTGCTCAAGTTCATCAAGGACATGGGCGTCGACCCCGCCAAGGTCAACGTCAACGGCGGCTCGATTGCCCTCGGCCATCCACTGGGTGCCACGGGCTGCATCATTCTCGGCACGCTGCTCGATGAGCTAGAAGCCCGGCAGTTGCGTTACGGCCTGGCGACCCTGTGCGTCGGCGGCGGGATGGGCATCGCGACGATCATCGAGCGGGTATGAACGTGCAGCACGACAACCGCTTCCCCCACCGCCTTTATCCGATAACCGCTTCAGGAAGAAAGACCGCATGAGCGATGCCATCCGCTACGAAACCGGCCCGGATCAGATTGTCACCCTGACCCTCGACATGCCCGGCCAGCAGGCCAATACCATGAACGCGGCGTATCGTCAGGCGATGGCCGAAACCCTTGAACGCCTGCTGGCGGACAAAGAGTCCATTGCTGGCGTGATCATCCGCTCGGCGAAGAAGACGTTCTTTGCCGGCGGCGACCTCTACGAGCTGAGTCAGGTCGATGCCGCTCGCGCCGCCGCGTTCTACCAGATGACCATGGACCTCAAGGCTCAGCTTCGGGCCCTGGAAACATTCGGCAAACCGGTGGTGGCGGCCATTGAAGGTTCGGCATTGGGCGGTGGCCTGGAGCTGTGCCTGGCCTGCCACCACCGGATCGCACTGAACGGCGCTCACCTGAAACTGGGCTTGCCGGAAGTCACCCTCGGTTTGCTCCCGGGCGGCGGGGGCACCGTGCGGCTGGTGCGCATGTTGGGGCTGGAGAAAGCGCTGCCGTTGCTAATGGAGGGCCGGACGATGGGCGTCGATCAGGCATTGGAGATGGGCGTGATCGATCAGTTGGCCAGCGACTTTGAAGACCTGATGACCAAGGCGCGTGAATGGATTCTGGCTAATCCGGCGCCGGCTAAAGCGTGGGACCAACCGGGGTTTGAGTTGCCCGGCGGCACGCCTGCGCATCCGAAAGTGACGCAGATGCTGGCCATCGCGCCCTCAATCCTGCGCAGCAAAACCCAGGGTTGCTACCCCGCGCCGGAGAAGATCCTGGCCGCGGCCGTGGAAGGCGCCCAGGTGGATTTCCATACGGCGGAGAAAATCGAGGCGCGTTACTTCACCGAACTCGCCACCGGCCCCATCGCCAAGAACATGATCGGCAGCTGGTTTCAGCTCAACCGGGTCAAGGCCGCGGAGGCACGGCCCAAGGCGCCGCCGGTGTTCAACATGCGCAAGGTCGGCATCCTCGGTGCCGGCTTGATGGGTGGCGGGATTGCCTATGTGACGGCGGTGGCAGGCGTCAGCGTGATCCTCAAAGACGTCAACCTGGGGGCGGCCCAGAAGGGCAAGGATTACTCCGCCCGACTGCTGAACAAGCAGGTTGCCAGTGGCCGCATCACCGAAGCTCAGCGCGACGCCGTGCTGGGCCGGATCAAGCCGACGGGCCGCGACAGCGATCTCGAAGGTTGCGATCTGATCATTGAAGCAGTGTTCGAGAATCGCGAGCTGAAAGCGCAGGTCAGCGCCGCCGCCGAGCAAGTGGTAGTGCCCAATGCGGTGATTGCGTCCAACACCTCGACGCTGCCGATCACGGGCCTCGCCAGCGCCATCAGCCGACAGGAGCGCTTCATCGGCCTGCATTTTTTCAGCCCGGTGGAGAAGATGCGTCTGGTGGAAATCATCAAGGGCGCACGCACCAACGACATGACCCTGGCGCGGGCCTTCGACTTCGTTCGGCAGATCGGCAAGACCGCGATTCTGGTCAATGACACGCGCGGCTTCTTCACCTCGCGGGTGTTCGCCACCTACGCCGACGAAGGCATTGCCATGCTGGGTGAGGGCATCAGCGCGCCGATGATCGAGACCGAGGCGCGCAAGGCCGGTATGCCCGTGGGGCCGCTGGCGGTGTCCGATGAAGTGTCGTTGAGGCTGATGAGCCAGATCCGCCAGCAGACGCGCAAGGACCTGGCCGAGCAGGGCGTTGAGCTCGCCGGGCATCCGGCCGACGCGGTGATCGAGCAGCTGTTGCATGAATTCGATCGCGCAGGAAAAACCTCCGGCGGCGGGTTTTACGACTACCCCGACGGCGCGCCCAAGCACTTGTGGCCAGAGCTGAAAATCCGCTTCGAGAAGCCCGACGCACAGATCAGCGGCCAAGATATTCGCGACCGCTTGCTGTTCATTCAAGCCCTCGATACCGTGCGTTGCATGGAGGAGGGTGTGCTGCGATCAACCGCGGACGCCAACGTCGGGTCGATGCTCGGGATCGGCTTTCCGGCCTGGACTGGCGGGGCGTTGCAGTTCATCAATCAATACGGGCTCAAGCTGTTCATTAACCGCGCCCGCGCCTTGGCCGAGCGCTACGGCGAGCGCTTTCAACCGCCTGCATTGCTGCTGGAGAAAGCCGAGCAGGGCTCGCTGTTCTAGCAACGCCTCCTCGTTGTGCCGTATGAAGTGCTGATTCATCAAAGAAAAGTACAGCGTGGGTTCAGCTGACGACAGCGCACTGCTTTAACTGGGCCTTGCCTTGCCCCGGCCTTCAAGGCAGGCTTGGGCCCACGCATTTTCGCTTTTGTCGCATCAGGAATTTTTATGTCGTTACGCATCTGCATTCTGGAAACCGACGTACTTCGCCCGGAACTGGTCGATCAATACCAGGGTTACGGGCGGATGTTCGAGAAGCTCTTCGCGCGCCAGCCGGTGCCTGCGGAATTCGTCGTCTACAACGTCATGCAGGGCGATTACCCGCCGGATGACGAGCAGTTCGACGCGTATCTGGTCACCGGGTCCAAGGCTGATTCCTTCGGTACCGATCCGTGGATCGAAACCCTGAAAACCTACCTGCTTGACCGCTACAAGCGCGGCGACAAGTTGCTGGGTGTGTGTTTCGGTCATCAGTTGCTGGCGCTGCTGCTGGGCGGCAAGACCGAGCGCGCGCCACAGGGGTGGGGCGTCGGCATTCATCATTACAACCTCTCACCCACACAACCGTGGATGACGCCTGCGCTGGACAAGCTCACGTTGCTGATCAGCCATCAGGATCAGGTCACCGCGCTGCCCGAAGGCGCGACGGTCATTGCCACCAGCGAGTTTTGCCCGTTCGCTGCTTATCACATCAACGACCAAGTGCTGTGCTTCCAGGGGCATCCGGAATTCATCCATGACTATTCGCGCACCTTGCTCGATATTCGCCAGGATGCTCTGGGCGAGCAGGTCTACGGCAAAGGCATCGCCAGCCTGGAAGAAGACCACCACGGCACGGCGGTGGCGGAATGGATGATGCGATTTGTGGCGAACAAGCGGCCCGTGAGCTAAAGCGCTGTCTTGCCAGGTGAGGTGATCATTGTAGGACCGGCTTCATTCTGTGGGACCGGCTTCAGCCGGGAAGGCGTCAGTCGCCATGCTGCAAGATTTAGGGTGCTCACACCGGCCTCTTCCCGGCTAAAGCCGGTCCCACTAAAGTACGCGGTGTTTCTGTAGACAGGCTTCAGCCAGGAAAAGACCAGCGTCTGCCACCAGATCTCACTGTTCGCCGCCGATCGGTGTAGGAGCGCGCTTGCCCGCGAAGAGGCCGGTACATCCGACGCATAAGGGTCGTACGTGCCTACGCTTTCGCGGGCAAGCGCGCTCCTACAGGCCGTGTATGAGTCGAAGCAGGAGAATGTTCAAAGCCAACCCGACCGCTTGAAGCTCGCGAACAAGATCCCGCACCCGCCGACGATCACCCCAGCACCATGTAATACCCGTAATGCCAGGTCAGCTCGGGCATGTTCTGGAAATTCATGCCGTAGACCCCGGCGATGGCGGTGGGGAAGGCCAGGATCGCGGCCCACGCGGCAAATTTGCGCTGGGTCAGGCTCTGCCGAGAAGACTCCAGCAGCAGGCTGATTTCGATGGTCTGGCTGGCGATGTCGCGCAGGTTGGACAGGTCTTCCATCTGACGTTTGACGTGGATCTCCACGTCACGGAAGTACGGGCGCATGTTCTTGTCGATGAAGGGGAAGCTGAGCTTCTGCAGCTCCTCGCCAATCTCGACCATGGGCGCCACGTAGCGGCGCAGGCGCAGCAGGTCACGACGCAGCGAGTGGATGCGGTGGATGTCGGATTCGTTGAGGTCTTTGCGCAGGACGTTGTGCTCTAGCTCTTCGAGCTCGCAGTGAATCTGCTCGGTGACCGGCTGGTAGTTCTCGGTGACAAAATCCAGCAACGCATAGAGGACGAAGTCTTCACCGTGCTCCAGCAGCAATGGCCGTGCCTCGCAGCGCTGACGCACCACCCCGTAGGACTTCGAATCGCCGTTGCGCGAGGTGATGACGTAACCCTTGCCGGCGAAGATGTGGGTCTCGATGAACATCAGCTTGCCGTTCTCGCGGATCGGCGCGTAGGTCACGATAAAAAGTGCGTCACCGAAGGTCTCCAGTTTCGGCCGACTGTGAACTTCCAGCGCGTCTTCGATGGCCAGCTCGTGCAGATTGAACTGCCGCTGCAGCGTGGTCAGTTGTTCGAGGTCTGGCTGCTCAAGGCCGATCCAGACGAAATGCCCGGGTTTCGCCGCCCAGGCCGCGCCTTCATCGAGGGAAATATTGGTGACTTTCTTTCCGGCGCTGTAAACGGCAGCGGCAACCACTCGACCCATAATGTCTGCTTCTTCTTTTAGGGAAAACTCTCGCGCAGCTTAGCGCGCTCCCAGATCAGAGTCGGCGGATTTAAACGAGTTCGCAGGTTTTTTCAGTGCTGTTCAGCGTCTGTTTGGAGGGCGGCCGCGGCGCCGCGGACTTGCGCGTCCATGCTGGCGATGCAGGTCTGCATCTGGCCGTGGCAGAGCGCGATGAGCTGCGGGATATCTTCGCTGGTCAGGTTTGCCGTAGGGACGGCGGGCAGGGTGCGGATGATCACCTCGCCGCTGTCCCATCGATTCAAATCCATGCTGCGCACGTAGGTACTCACGCAGACGGGCACGATGGGCACACCGGCCTCGATCGCCATCTGAAACGCCCCACGTTTGAACGGCAGCAATACTTCGCCTTTGTTGCGCGTGCCTTCGGCGAACACCCAGATGGAAGTGTCCTTGTGCTGCAGGGTGTCGGTGGTCTGGAGTATGGCGCGGCGCGCCCGTTGCGGGTTGCCACGGTCAATCAGCACGTTGCCCGCCAGCCAGAACAGCTGGCCGAAAAACGGCACCCATTTGAGACTTTTTTTGCCGATGCAGACCGTGCGCGGCGGCACGATGTTGCCCAGGACGAACAGGTCATAGTTGGATTGATGGTTACAGATGATCACGCAGGGCCTGGCCTGATCGAACTGCGGGCTGAGTTGCGCGTTCAGGCGAAGCCCGAGGATGCGCATGGCGGGGAGGGCGTAGAGGCGGGCACACAGGCGGCTGTTGTCCGGGTTGAACGGGCGGCACAGGCCAAGCAAAAGCCCCAAGGCGCCAGCGACGAGAAAGTGCAGGCTCATCAGCAACATACGCAGTACGAACAGCATGCAAAACCACCCGGTAGGCGAAAAGGCGCGCAGTGTACGGATGTGCACTGGAATCGGCAATCGCCCACGGGCCGGGCGGAGGATCAGGAATTTAACGGGATGTTTCAGGAGGAACGCGCCGCAAGGAATGCGGCGCGTTGTCGGTGATCCCTCAGAGCGGGATCTGACGATCCAGCTCGATGGCCCGGTCGAGGGTCTCGAGGAATTCCTTGCGCACTTTCAGCTTGGTCTGCTTGTGGGCACGCATGTTGATCTTCTTCATCTGCAGCGCCACGGTGCGCGCCGCTTCGGTGAGTGCTTCCGGTGCCACCACTTTGTCGAAGAACCCGGCCTGCAGCGCGCCTTGGGGATCGAACATCTCGCCGCAGATCACCGAACGCCCGAAGGCACTTTTGCGCAAGCGGTCACGGGCCAGTTCGATGCCGGCGTGGTGCATGGTCATGCCGATTTGCACCTCGTTCAGACCGATGCTGAACGGGCCCTCGACGCCGATGCGATAATCCGCCGACAGCAGCAGGAACGCGCCTTTCGCTACAGCATGACCGCTGCACGCGACCACGATGGGGAACGGGAACGACAGCATGCGCCGCGCCAGGGTGGAGCCTTCGGCGACCAGGGCCATGGCGGCTTCCGGCGACGAGGTCATGATTTTCAGATCGTACCCGCCCGAGAGAATGCCCGGCTGACCGGTGATGATCACCACGGCGCGGTCCTGCTCGGCGCGGTCCAGTGCAGCATTGAACGCGGCGACCACGTCGTTGCTGATGGCGTTGACCTTGCCGTTGGTCAAGGTCAGCGTCGCAACGCCGTCATCCAGTTGATAGGCGACCAAATCACTCATGGAGCAAGTCCTTTTTTGTTTTGAAGTGGCGCAGACGTTACCCACCCGGCAGGGCAAGGTAAAGCGTAAAGGATGACTGGCAAGTCAGGGGGTCGGGTCGCCGACGCTGGCGACCCTGAGGGGGTGCGGAGAGGACGCGGTTAAACTTCGACTTCGTTCAGTTCGCAGTACTCTTCCCAGTCCATGTCCAGTGCCTCGGCCGCTTCCTTGTGCGCAGCAAGGCGCAGTTCCTTCAGTTGCTCGGGGGTTTCGGCAATGAAAGTCAGCGCCAGCTCCCAGGTCGGGATGCCCAGATTTTCAGCTTCGTCTTCGAAGGCCCAGAGGGTCTGCTGTTGCTGCTCTTTCGGGCTCAAATCCTGGATTTCAGCCTGCAACATCGGATTGGTCACGATGTACTTCGCCAAGGCAGCTTCGGTCCAGTCGTTTGCGTTCATGCGGGGGTGATCTCCTGTGGGTCGAGCTGACGTGTTGCTGTGGGTGGGATGCTGAGGTGAGGGGCGATTGTGCGTGATGTGAATCACTGGCGCCAGCGGCACACGACCCGTCGGTCGGGGTAGCCCAGGGCTCAGGCCGCTGAGTGAATAGCGTCGTTGCGGACGAATAAAAAGGGCCCGCTTAAAGCGAACCCTCGGTCAACGGCGTCGGAATATCAACCGATCGCCATCGGCTTCTTCACGTTGCGATGGGCGCTGTCGCCCAACAGCGGATGTGGGCCGTGCGAGCCATACACGCCAACCGGTTCCGGAAAGGTGCGCAGCAGGGTGATGTACAACAGCGCCGCCAGGCCAAGGGTGATCGGCAGGCTGATGTCGATCCCGCCCGCCAGATTCCCCAGTGGACCGACAAACTGCCCCGGCAAATTGACGAAGCACAGGCCCACCGCCGCGCTTGGAAGCCACGCGCCCAGACCGCGCCAGTTCCAGCCATTTTCGAACCAATAGTGACCACCGCTCTGGCCCCGGGTAAACACTTGCAGATCCGCCGGGTGATAGAAGCCGCGGCGAACGATCAGTCCCAGGACCATGATGACGATCCATGGCGAGGTGCATGTCACGATCAGCACCGCGAAGGTCGACACGCTCTGCACCAGATTGAAGGCGAAACGGCCGATGAAGATGAAGGCAATCGCCGCGATGCCGATCAGAATCGTCGCCTGGGCGCGATTGAGCAGGCGCGGAAACATGCTCGACATGTCCAGCCCGGTGCCATAGAGCGACGTCGTGCCGGTCGACATCCCGCCGATGATCGCGATCAGGCACACCGGCAGAAAGAACCAGCTGGGCGAGACCGCCAGCAGGCCGCCAACGTAGTTGTTGTCCGTGATGTATTGCGGCGCCTGGGTGGCCACGATGGTCGCCGTGCACAGGCCAAACAGGAACGGAATCAGCGTGCAGATCTGCGCCAGAAACACCGACGCCATGATGCGTTTTTTCGAGGTCTGGCGTGGGATGTAGCGCGACCAGTCCCCGAGAAACGCACCGAACGACACCGGATTGCTCATCGCCAGAAGCGCCGCCCCGATGAACGCTGCCCAGAATCCTTCGCTGCCCCGATTGACCGTACCGGCGAAGCCCGCATCGAAGCTGCCGCCGAAGGCAAACAGGCCGAGCAGGAACAGCAGGCTGGAAGCGAACACCGCGATCTTGTTGACCCACAGCATGAAGCGGAACCCATAGATGCACACCACCAACACCAGCACGGCGAACACACCGTAGGCCAACGCGAGAGTGAAGTCGTTTTCCGGCAGGCCAACCATGCGTTTGGCCCCGCCGATCAACGCATCCCCCGAGCTCCAGACCGACAGCGAGAAGAACGCCACCGCCGTGAGCAGCGACAGAAACGAGCCGACGATGCGTCCGTGAACGCCAAAGTGCGCGCCGGACGAGACCGCGTTGTTGGTGCCGTTCAGGGCGCCGAACAGACCCATTGGCGCGAGGATGATCGACCCGAGCACGACGCCCAACAGGATGGCCCAGACGCCCGCCTGGAACGACAGGCCGAACAGCACCGGAAAACTGCCGAGCACGGCGGTGGCGAAGGTGTTGGCGCCGCCGAAGGTCAGGCGAAACAGGTCGAGGGGCGCAGCGTCGCGCTGATGATCGGGGATCTGTTCGACCCCGAAGGTTTCGATCGTAGTGGTGGGGTGAGCCATGGGATGTGCCTGCGCGCTGTCGTGTTGTTATAAGGCCGGCGCAGAGCGCAGGCCCGTTATCTCGACCGGTGAACCCGATCGTGGCATTGGCAGTGGTCGGCATTGCGACCCTGAATCAGGTAAGGCAGTGCGTTGTGTGTACGGCAGTCTCTGAGGACTGCTCGCCATTGATGGCCCGTCCGCGCTAGCCCGTTTTCACCGACAGGTGTTCGTGGCACGCCAGCCAGCGCGCGCCATGTTGCCGAAAGACAATGGTTTCGCGCTCGCTGAAATGGCTTTCTTCATCGCCGAAGCGGACGTGGGTGTCGACGTCGTGCATGAAAATCGCGACCTCGCCTTGCAGGCTGATGTGCGCGTTGCGCGATTGGCAACCGAGCACGGCAAAACCGTCGGCTTGCCAGCCAGCCCACACATCGCGGTAAGCGGCGCGTGACAGCAGGGGCGCAGGCATGGTGTGAAAGAGGAACGTGGCGTCTTCAGCGAATGCGGCGAAGTAGGCGTCCGTGTCGTTGCTGGCGAACGCGTCGATGAGCGTTTTTGCCGCGTGTTGAACGGCGTCGTGGCGAGTGTCGATGGAGGTCATGGCCGGCTCGTTTTTGTGATTCTGGCGATGGGGCCCGACTGTAAGCAGCTCTCACGGGGCGTCACATCGGCGCCGGTAAAAACTTAGTTCAGAAAATCGAAAAGTAATGGCTGGCGTTCAGCCTCAAGCCTCAAGCGGCAAGCGGCAAGCGGCAAGCGGCAAGTGGTGAGTCGTCAGTTTCCTGAGGATTTCATCAGGCCGCTTTTCACCGGCTGACGAACACGGCCGCCGGAAGGGTCGAAGCAGGCGCTGTCGTAACGAGGGGCGGTGCAGGTGGACGGGAGGCCAGGGGGAGGCGGGCGGATGCTTTGCAGGCGATCGGCGATTTCCCGCTCATTGGTGATGATCAGCTTTCTGCGTCGGCTGACTTGCAGAATCTCGGTAGCGTTCTTGTTCAGGCGATAGGGGAAATCGGTTTCTTCCCATTCGCTGGAAAGCCGGGCCGGAGGCGGGCGCTGTAGGGTGGATTCGCCAACATAGGTCGGGCAAGGGCTGTAGGCGAAGCTGATCGCACCGTTGGCAGCAACGCACTTGAAAACGTCGCTGTGTGCCAGGCTGGTGGCGAGCAGCGCCATGACGGCCGTGGACAGTGTTGAAAATCTTTTCATCGGAACCTCCCTGGATGGCGCAAGGCTACCACCTGGGAGGGACGGCTGTCAGTGGCGCTGAACGGAATCAGTGAGTTTCGTGTGCCGCTTTCTGAACCTTGGCCAAGGCCAGTGCTGCGAACATGTCAGCATCCCCTTGCAAGACCTTCAGGTGATCTTCGACATGATCGGCGCTTGATCGCAGCTCCTCGGAATCCACCAGCCGCGTGACTTCGCATAGCGCATTCGCCGTGATCCACAGGCTCTGGCGCAACTGGCTGATGATTTTCACCATGCTTTCCGAGCTGTCGACATCGGCGTCACCCTCGGTATTCTGGCTCGTCTGGATGGTAGAGAAGGCGGGCAGTTCTGCGCGGGCGGAGGGATCCACCCCGGTGACGACGCGCATGATGTCCACCCCGGCGGCGGCGATCTTGAACAGATAATCCGCCCTGGGCAATCGCTGCCCGCTTTCGTAATGCCCTTGGGCATTAGCTTCCACACCGCCAATGGCGCCCAGTGCGCTTTGTGTCAATTTCAGACGTTTTCTTTCTTGGCGCAAACGTTTACCGATGCCATTCATCAACCTTCTCCTGCGAATTCGCACCCTGCTTGTGTCTGTTTGCGGGTGCGCAATGGGGGCCGGAATACGGACTGTTTTCTTTTGGTTTAGCGCTAGCCGTGTAGGGGAATTGGAGTCATTCACAGTACGACGGGTAGACCTTAGCTGTTCAGACACTCAAATGGCGATTTTTCCGACGCTTTGCGTGGAAAAATCAACGCTGGAGGATTCTAGTTATTCCAGTGGGTTGGGTCACGCGGTCGTTTGCAGGGCGGGGATCGCGCCGGGTACGGGGCTGCGGGGATTAAACATGCTGGCGACAAAAGGCTGCGGAGCATAGGCCGACCGGCCATCCTCTACATGGGCAGCGTTTAACCGGCGATAGCGTGGCCTGAGAACAACTGGCTATCGCCTACAAACAGCGTCTGCTGGTCTTTCAGGATCGGGGCTTTCAAAGCGAGTCAGGCTCACACACAATTTGTCACGCCTTGGAGGCTGCTCTGCATGGTGCGTCCCCACCACGCAACGCCTCGCTTTGCAAACTTCAAGCACCTTCTTGGTGACCACCCGTTCATTGCAGAAGCTGTCTGAGCTCGCGGCGGGGTCTGCACGTTCAGAGGGTTGCCCATTCAATCTGATTGAGCAGAGATGTTTGAGCTGCCGCAGAACTCAAGGAGACATCACGGAATGAACAGCCACGATCAAACGGGCACTAACTCCCCCGCTATTTATAAGTTTCTCTTCTGGGCTTTACTGAGCGTGCTGCTTATTTATTACCTCCTCGAACATGTTCTAGGCGGGATCGCTGATGCGGACGATCTGGTGCTCAAACATCAGCTAAAGCGCGGCGCATGGGTGTACGTCACGTACTACGGCGCACCTGCCACCGACCTGGACACTTTGCGGTTTTATCTGAGCAGCCCGATCCCGGGCCCTGACGAGGAGATACTCAAGGAACTGAATAGGCGGAATTCATTCATGATCACCGACAGCGCCTTAAAAGACGTGGTGATCCGGGATACGGACAATGGCGTGGGTATTGGCGTAAAGGGAGCGGTCTACGACTACTTCAGCAAACAGTACACCCAGACTGATGGACTTCAGTCTTATAGGGTCAGCTTGAACCAGCTAGATGAGAGTGACTGACGAGCGCGGCGGGCGAGTGGCGGCAACTGGAAGACTTGCCACTTTGCCAACTGGCGGGCCCACGCAGGCCCGATGAGCTGAGCTCCCCAAAAACAAAAATCCCCGCACGCCGTAAGCGTTGCGGGGATCTTTTTAATGTGGCGGTGAAGGAGAGATTCGAACTCTCGATACAATTTCTTGTATACACACTTTCCAGGCGTGCTCCTTAAGCCACTCGGACACTTCACCGTATCTCTTCAGACGTTCAGTCTGTCGAGGCGCGCTAATGTAGTCGAAAGCTTTGGCGAAGGCAAAACTTTTTTTCAGAATTTTCATGCGCTTAAGCAAAAAGCGCGAAGTCCCGGGCGCTCACTGAGGTCCGGGGCTTCGCGTCGGCGGCGAGGGCGATGAGATCAGGCGCCGAAGCCGCCGTCGATGGTCAGGCTGGCGCCGGTGACGTAGCCCGCTTCGGGGCCGGCAAGGTAGGCGACCATGGCGGCGATTTCTTCGGATTTGCCGTAGCGCGGGATGGCCATCAGGCCCATCAGTGTTTCGGCGAAGTCGCTGTCGGCCGGGTTCATGTCGGTGTCGACCGGGCCGGGCTGGACGTTGTTGATGGTGATGCCGCGCGGGCCGAGGTCGCGGGCCAGGCCTTTGGTCAGGCCGACCAGCGCCGATTTGCTCATGGCGTAGACGCCGCCACCGGGGAAGGGCATGCGGTCGGCGTTGGTGCTGCCGATGTTGATGATGCGACCGCCGTCTTTCATATGCCGCGCCGCTTCCTGGCTGGCGATGAACACGCTGCGTACGTTGATGGCCAGGGTTCGGTCGAAGTCTTCGAGGGTGAACTCTTCAAGCGGGGCGATGGCCAGCACGCCGGTGTTGTTGACGAGGATGTCGAGGCCGCCGAACGTCTCTACGGTCTTGGCGACGGCGCCGCGAATGTCCTCGGCGTTGGCGCTGTCGGCCTTGATGGCCAGGGCTTTACCGCCGGCTGCGGTGATGCTGTCTTGCAGTTCGCGGGCTTTGGCTTCCGAGCTGACGAAGGTGAAGGCTACCGCAGCGCCTTGTGCGACCAGCCGTTTGACGATCGCTGCGCCGATGCCCCGCGAGCCGCCTTGTACCAGTGCCGTTTTGCCGATCAGATTGGTGGGATGAGTCATGTCGATCTCCGATGTGTGTGAGGAGTGGGTTGATGGACACGAGTATCTGCCGAGGATTACCCGTCCAGTAGCCGGTAATCGAGATAGTCTGTGTAAACCAGAAGTTGTGAGTGAGCGCGATGGAAAACTTCAGCAGCATTGAATGCTTCGTGCGCAGTGCCGAGGTCGGCAGCTTTGCCGAGGCTGCGCGACGCCTGAGCCTGACGCCCGCTGCTGTCGGTAAAAGCGTCGCCAAACTTGAGGCGAAGCTCGGTGTGAGACTGTTCCAGCGCAGCACGCGCAAGTTGACGCTGACCGAAGCGGGCCAGCGTTTTCTCGGGGAGGTCAGCGCCAGCCTCAACACCATCCAGAACGCTGTCGCCAACCTGGCCAGCGCCGAAGGCAGTCCCGCCGGTACCTTGAAGGTCAGCGTCGGCACCATGTTCGGGTGCCTTTATGTGGTGCCGCTGCTGGCTGAGTTTCTGCAGCGTTATCCGGCCATCACCCCGGACTGGCACTTCGATAACCGGCAGGTGGACCTGATCGGGCAGGGCTTCGACGCGGCCATCGGCGGTGGCTTCGATCTGCCCCAGGGCGTCGTCGCGCGTAAACTGGCGCCCGCTCACCGCGTGCTGGTGGCGTCTTCGCAATGGCTGCAAGCTCACGAAGGCATCACGCACCCGGACGATTTGCACGACTGCGACGGCATTCTGATCCGTTCGCCACAAACCGGGCGAATCCGCTCCTGGCCGTTGAGCCATCGCAGTCATGAGCAAAGCCCGCTGCGCATGAAGGTGCGCATGACCCTGAGCGATTCCGAGGCTGCCTGCCGCGCGGCGAGTCAGGGTCTGGGCGTTGCGCTGGTGAGCATGCCGTTTGCCCTGCCGTACCTGCGCAGCGGTGCGCTGCAACGGGTGCTGCCCGAGTGGTATGTCGAGGACGGCAACATTTCCATCTATTACAGTGGGCACGCATTACTGCCGGGCAAGACCCGCGCGTTCGTCGACTTCATCATCGAACAGTTCGCCGAACAGCATTGGGCGCGGCATTTCAGTGCCGTTTGAGCGGCGCAGACTTCTGTAGGAGCGCGCTTGCCCGCGAAGAGGCCGTCTCAGCAGACATTGAAGTTTTTGACACAATGCAATAGCGAGCAAGCTCACTGCACAAAGATCTTGATAGGAAAGCACATGCACATCCAACCAAAAGCCGCGCTGGTCCTCATCGACATGCAGCAGGGCATCAACCACCCGAAGTTGGGCCGGCGCAACAACCCTGACGCCGAGCAGCGGATGCTGGAACTGTTGAGCGCCTGGCGCGACAGCGGGCGCACGGTGATTCACGTGCGGCATTTCTCCCGCTCACCGGACTCGGTGTTCTGGCCCCAGCAGTCCGGGGTCGAGTTTCAGCCGGCGTTTGCGCCGTGGGATGACGAAGGCGAGCTGCACAAACAGGTGCCCGACGCGTTCTGCCATTCAGCGCTGGAAGGTTGGCTGCGTGCGGACGGGATCAATCAGGTGGTGATCGTCGGCGTGGTGACCAACAACTCCGTAGAGTCGACTGCGCGCACTGGTGGCAATCTCGGCTTCGAGGTCATCGTGCCCCACGACGCCTGCTTCACCTTCGACGGCGCGGACTTCTTCGGGCAGCCACGCAGTGCCGAGGACATCCACGCCATGTCGCTGGCGAACCTGCACGGGGAATATGCGCAGGTGGTGGCGACCGAGGCTATTTTGCGGGCGATCAGCTAAACCGTATTTCCAGGCTCAACGCGCACCTTATGCGTGCTGAACGCCCGCGCGCTTGAGCAGCTTTTTGCAGCGTTCCGAGAGGTGGACCACGCGCAGGTGTTTGCCCGCTTTGTCATAGCGCTCGCGCAGGGTTTTCAGCGCAGCGATTGCCGAATAGTCCACGAAGATCAGATGCCGGCAATCCAGCGTAACGAGCTGCGGGTCGTTGACGTGATCGAACTGATCGAGGAACGGCGTGGTGGAGGCGAAGAACAGCGTGCCGTGGAGGTGATACATCTTGCTGCCGTCCGGCTCGATATGGCTGTCGGCGTACAGCTCGCGAGCCTGTTGCCAGGCGAAGTTCAGCGCGGCGATGAGGATGCCGAACAGCACGGCGGTGGCCAGGTCGGTGAGGACGGTGACGATGGTCACGGCGATGATCGCGAAGACATCGTTCAGCGGGACTTTACGCAGCACCCGCAGGGAGGCCCAGGCGAAAGTCTGCTGGGCCACCACGAACATCACGCCGACCAGCGCTGCCAGCGGGATGCGCTCGATGAGGGGCGACAGGAACAGCACGAACATCAGAATCATCACCCCGGCGACGATGCCGGACAGACGACCCCGGCCCCCGGAGCTGAGGTTGATCACGGTCTGGCCGATCATCGCGCAGCCGCCCATGCCGCCGCACAGACCGGACGCCAGGTTGGCGACGCCGAGGGCGACGCACTCGCGGTCGGGGTAGCCGCGACTCTCGGTGATTTCGTCGGTGAGGTTCAGGGTCAGCAGGGTTTCCAGCAGACCGACCAGCGCCATGAGGATCGCGTAGGGCGCGATGATGCGCAGGGTGTCCAGATTCCACGGCACGTCCGGCAGCGACAGGCCCGGCAGACCGCCGGCAATGTGCGCCATGTCGCCGAGGGTGCGCGTCGGCAGATCGAACAGGTACACCAGCAAGCCGACGCCGAGGATGGCGACCAGCGCCGGCGGCACCGATCGGGTCAGGCGCGGCAGCAGATACACCACCGCCATGGTCATGGCCACCAGGCCGATCATCAGGTACAGCGGCGTGCCGCTGAGCCAGGTTTCGCCGCTTTTGAAATGCTCCAGCTGCGCCATGGCGATGACGATCGCGAGGCCATTGACGAATCCGAGCATGACCGGGTACGGCACCATCCGCACCAGCTTGCCCAAGCGCAGCAATCCAAACGCGATCATCACGAGCCCGCCCAGCAAAACTGTCGCCAGCAGGTACTGCACGCCGTGCTGCACCACCAGCGCCACGATGACCACCGCCATCGAACCCGCCGCACCCGAGACCATGCCGGGACGGCCGCCGAACAGCGCGGTCAGCGTGCAGATAATGAAGGCGCCGTACAGGCCCATCAGCGGATTGAGGTGCGCGACCAGCGCGAAGGCGATGCACTCCGGCACCAGGGCGAAAGAGGTGGTGAGTCCGGCGAGGACATCGGCGCGAAGACGGGCGGGTTTCATAGCGGTCCTGGAGGGCGGCGTGCAAAAGGAGGGGATGTTACGGAATGTGAACGCAGACGGCCAGTCGGAGGAATGCCGCACCCTGCCGCGTTTCACTCATTCTGCAGGTGTCCTGTCACTGCCGATTGTGTAACGATGTTTGACTCAAACAGCTCGCCGATGCCTGTCACCAAGGCTCGGCACGTCATGAAGGACAGAACACGGATGCTCGCTGCGCTCAGACACTACCCGGCTTCAGTCAATCTCCTGCTTTCGTCGTCGCTTTTTCTGACCCTGGGCAGGGCGATCACTCTGCCGTACCTGGTGATTTACCTGTCTTCGAATTTCGTCTTGAGCATGAGCGACATCGGCATGGTCGTCGGCGGGGCGCTGATTGTCGGCTCGTTGCTGAGCCTGTATGGCGGCTACCTCACCGACAAACTGTCCAGCTATCGGTTGATCCTCAGTTTCACCGGGTTCTTCGTCGCCGGCTTCATCGGCATGTGCGTGACCAGCAAGCTGTGGCTGTTCTTTCTGTTTCTGGTGTCGTTCAATTTCGCGTATTCAGTCATCGATATCGTGGTCAAGGCAGCGTTCGGCAAACTGTTGCCGGTGGCCGATCAGAGCAAAGTGTTTTCGGTGCGCTACACGCTGATCAACATCGGCTATGCCGTCGGGCCGTTCATTGGCGCAGGGCTGGCGCACTGGAACATGAAGCTGCCGTTTGTGATGTCGGCGGCGTTGGGCCTGGGCTTCTTCCTGGTTTACGCGATGTACGGGGACCGCAAGCTGAGTTCGGCGGACCCGGCCAATGCGCCGATTTCCTTCATCGCCGTCGGACGCATCCTGCTCAAGGACTACCGGCTGGTGTGTTTCACCGTCGGCGGCGTGCTCAGCGCGGTGGTGTTCGGGCAGTTCACGGCGTACCTGTCGCAATACCTGGTCACCACCAGCACGCCGGAATTCACCTATCAGGTGATCAGCTCGGTGGTCGCGGTGAACGCCGCGGTGGTGATCTGCTTGCAGTACCTGGTCGGCAAACGCATCAGCCATCAGTACCTGAATCAGTGGCTGACCGCAGGTTTCAGCCTGTTCCTGATGGGCGTGGTCGGATTTGCCCTGTCGACCACGGTGCTGCACTGGTCGCTGGCGGTGGCGGTGTTCACCCTTGGCGAGATCATCGTGTTCCCGGCCGAGTACATGTTCATCGACCGCATCGCACCCACCCATTTGCGCGGCATGTATTACGGCGCGCAGAACCTCTCCAACCTAGGCGGTGCGCTGGGGCCGGTGTTGTGCGGCTTCGCTCTGGCGACCCAGTCGGCGCATTTCATGTTTTATATGCTGGCGGCATTCATCATTGCCGGCGGCTGTTTCTATCTACTGGGCGCCTCGTATTCCAGAAGCCATGACCAAAATTCCACTGCGCAGTGAAGCGTCTCGATGACCGTTCTGTCTCCACTTGAGGCCTGGCAGCAGGCCGTTGATGCTCAGGGTTTTCAGCCGGACGAAGCCCAGCGTACTGCCGCGCTGCACCTGCAGGCGTGCTGGCAGGCGCTGAACGACGGCAAGCGAGGCGGCGCGGTCAAAGGCGTTTATCTGTGGGGCCCGGTGGGGCGCGGCAAGACTTGGCTCATGGACCGTTTTTACGACAGCCTGCAGGTCCCCGCCCGGCGCCAGCATTTTCATCACTTCATGCGTTGGGTGCATCAGCGCCTGTTCCAGCTCACTGGCGTGGCCAAACCGCTGCAGGTGTTGGCCCGGGAGCTGGCCCGGGACGTGCGCGTGCTGTGCTTCGACGAGTTGTTCGTCAACGACATCGGCGATGCGGTGATCCTCGGCGGTCTGGTGCGGGCGATGTTCGACGAGGGCGTGGTGCTGGTGTGCACCTCCAATCAATTGCCCGAACAGTTGTACGCCACGGGTCATAACCGCGAGCGTTTCGTGCCCGCGATCACGGCGATCAACCACTTCATGGAGGTGGTCTCGGTCGACGGGGGAGAGGACCACCGGCTGCATCCCGGTCAGGCGCAGCAGCGTTATTGGGTGAAGGCGCAGACGCAGCCGAGCGCGCTGGTCGAGGTGTTCGAGGCGCTGAGCGGCGGTGAGTCGGTGTCGATTCAGCCGGTGCCGCTGGGGAGGCGCCATGTGCCGGTGGTGCGCAGCAGTCGAACGGTGATCTGGTGCCGGTATGCGGACCTGTGCGAGCAACCGCTGGCGGCCATGGATTTCATCGAGCTGTGCGATCGCTATAAAGCGGTCTTGTTAAGTGAAGTGCCGGCGTTGAGCGCCCCCCAGCGCGAGGGGCGCATTGCCCGTGGTACCGAGGATGGCGTGGAACAGGTCACGGCGGGGGACCGCGAGCTGCCGCAGCTGTCGCCCTACGACGATGGCGTGCGGCGCTTCATCGCCCTGGTCGACGAGTGCTACGACCGCAAGGTGCCGCTGTACATCGAAGCCGCCCTGCCAATGGCCGAGCTGTACACCGAAGGCTATCTGGCGTTCGCGTATCGGCGCACGTTGAGCCGCTTGCAGGAGATGCAGCTGGCACGCTTCGGGCACTGACGCGGCTGACGGGCAGACTTCAACTCACAGGCTGTTGCGTCGCCGCTGGGCCAGCACGTGTTTGGCGCCTTCTCCCACCAGCACCATGACCGCCAGCCAGATGGGCAGGTAGGTCATCCATTCATCGCGGCCGATGGATTCGCCCAGCAGCAGGGCGACGCCGACCAGCAGCACCGGTTCAACGTAGCTCAGCAAGCCGAACACGCTGAACGCCAACAGGCGGCTGGCGCGAATGTAGCTGACCAATGCCGACGCACTGATCGCCCCCAATACCGGAATCAGCACATAGAAGCGTGGGAATTGTTCCACCACTGACGGGTTGCCCTGGCAGATGAACAGCACCGCGACGGGCAGGATCAGCAGCATGTCCCACCACAGCCCGCCGAGGTTGTCGGTCTTGAGCTTGCGCCGCAGCACGAAGTACAGCGGATAACCCAGGCAGACAAGCAGGGTTTCCCAGGAAAAACTGCCCAGGCGCAGCAGCTCGTTGCCCACCCCGACCAGCGCGCAGCAGGCGGCGATTTTCTGCAGGTGCGACAGGTGCTCGCCGTACACCACACGGCCGGTGAGGATCATGGTCAGCGGCAGCAGAAAATACCCCAGTGATACTTCCAGGCTGCGGCCATGCAGCGGCGCCCACATGAACAGCAACAACTGCGCGCCCATCAATGTCGCCGACAGCGCCATGCCCGCCAGCAGGGCAGGCGTCTGGCGCACCCGGACGGCTAGGGCGCGGGCGAGTTTCCAGTCTCCGCTGGAGAGCATGAACAGGGTCACGCAGGGCAGGGTCAGCAGCATGCGCCAACCGAAGATTTCTTCACCGCTCAATGGCGTGAGCAATGAGGTGTAGTAGTACATGACCGCGAACAGGCAGGAGGCCATGACCGATAACGCAACGCCCTTGTACACAGGGGCTCCTTGTTTTCGATGCATCAGGATTGGGGGTGCAGGCATGCTTTTGTCGGCGGGCTCTGACGGCGCGCTTTGATGGCACTTTTTGAGGCGCTTTTTGAGGCATGGCGCACTGCAACGGCGCAGAGTTTATCCGAGGTCGTGCAGTCGGTCCGCAGCAATCTGGTAAACCGCAGGTGGGCTGGCAGTAAACGATGCACGTTTGGCAGAGAACGAGACCGCGCGCCGATTGAGCCGGTCTGCGCCGTCACCCAGACTTCTCTGCAACGCGCCACACCGGCGCGGCCGCTGGAGAGACTTCCCATGACTCAATCAATCGCCGGTATCAAAATCCCCGACAGCGCGCTGGCCCGCGCCACCACCGAGTACATCCGCGAGCAGGAAGATGACCTGTTGTTCAATCATTCACGCCGGGTGTTTTTGTGGGGCGCGCTGACGGGCGAGCGCAAGGGGCTGACTTACGACGCCGAGCAGCTTTACGTCGGGGCGATGTTTCATGATTTGGGTCTGGTGGCGCCGCATCGCAGTGCGGACCTGCGTTTCGAGGTGGATTCTGCCAACGCGGCGCGGGCGTTCATGCAGCCGTTCGGGTTGTCCGAGGGGGATATGGAGCAGGTCTGGTTGTCCATTGCGCTGCACACGACGCCGGGCGTGCCTGAGCATTTGCGGCCGAATGTGGCGCTGGTGACGGCAGGCGTGGAGATGGATGTGCTGGGCATTCATTACGCACAGTTCAGTGATGAGCAGCGCGAGGTGGTGACCCATGCTCACCCGCGCGGTGAGGGGTTCAAGGAATGCCTTCTGTGTGCGTTTGCCAATGGGTTTAGGCATAAGCCCGATACGACGTTTGGTACGGTGAATGTGGATGTGTTGGTGGATGAGGATCCTTCTTTCAAGGCGCTTAATTTTGTGGAGATCATTCGGCAGTCGGCTTGGATTGGGTGATCAAGATCAAGATCAAGATCAAGGGCGTCGGCCTAACGGCCTCGGGTTTCGCCTTCGGCGAGTTACTTGGAAAAGCACCCCAAGTAACCAAGGGTGCCTGCTCTCGGTTTGGCCCGACTTCGTCGGGTTCCCTCACTCCGGTCTCGCTCCGTGGGCCCGCCGCCATCCGCCATCCATGGCGGGGGGCGGCTCTCGCGGCATCCATGCCGCTCGGCCCACGGACCGAGACCTGCGTTCGGCCTGCACCCAAGTCGCGTTCTGCGGTGTCTGGCCTTTCTGTGTATGAAGATCAAGATCAACCGCAGATCAAAAGCTTCCCGGCTGAAGCCGGTCCCACAGAAACCGCGCTCATTTGTGCTGATCGTGCCCACGCTGCGCGTGGGTATGCATCTAAGGACGCTCCGCGTCCATTACCGGCTGAAGCCAGTCCTACAAACACCGCGTTCACCGTAGGACCGGCTTCAGCCGGGAAGCCCTTGATCTGCTTTAAACGCGCTTTTGATCTTCCTACGCAGGAAGTCCAGACGACACCAATCGCGACTTGGGTGCAGGCTGAGCGCAGGGCCCACGGAGCGGGACCGGAGTGAAGGAACCCCGAGGAACGAGGGGCCAAACCAGGAGCAGGCACCCTTGGTTACTTGGGGTGCTTTTCCAAGTAACTCGCCGAAGGCGAAACGATCTGCCGTTAGGCAGATGCTCTGGATCTGGTTTCTAAATCCCGACAACAAAAAAGCCCGCCTGCCGATCTCTCGGCAAGCGGGCTCTTCACTACCTGACGAATCAGTTCAGACCCAATTTCCCGCGCATCTGCGACAGATCTTCAGCCAACGTATTGACCGGACCTGCCAGCGCCTTGCGATCCTGCTCCTTCACCTTATCGTACGTCTCATAGCCACCGTCCTTGGTCTTGTACTTCGCCAGGATCTTGTCCACGGTCGCAAAGTTCTTCTCCACCTTCGCCACGAACGCCTTGTCCGACTGCTCCAGCTGCGGCTTGAACAGATCAACGATCTTCTTCGAACCGTCAACGTTGCCCTGGAAATCATACAGATCGGTGTGGCTGTAACGATCTTCCTCGCCTGACAGCTTCGTCGCCGCCACTTCTTCCATCAGCGCAGCAGCACCGCCCACGACCTTCTCAGGCGGGAAGGTGATGCTGGCGATACGCGACTGCAGTTCTTTCACATCAGCCAACAGCTTGTCCGCGAACACGCCCTGATCCTTGGTGGTGTTCTGCGAAAACAACGCATATTCCAGACGGTGGAAACCGGTGAAATCGTCGGCCTTCACGCCGTTCTCGTGATCGTCCTCGCGGGAGTCGATCGACGCGTCCAGGTCGCTGAACAGCTCGGCAATCGGCTCGATCGACTCATAAGACAGACGCGTAGTCGGGAACAGTTTTTTCGCCGTCGCCAAATCGCCCTTGTTGATCGCGTCGGTGAACTTCTGCGTGTCGGCAGCCAGGGTGTCGACGTTTTCCGTCACGTAGATCTTGTAATCCGAAACCGGCGTGACCAGGTCCAGCGGCGCGGTGGCGGCGAACGCGGACATCGACGTCTGCAACACGCCAAAGGTAAGCAGCAACGCGAGAGGCGACTTTTTCATAGAGCTTTTCCTGTGAGGTAAGGGGTGTCAGGCAGTTTTTGTTGTTTGAGCAGAGGCGGCCAATAGCGACCGGCCAATGAAATCGTTGTTGTCGACCACGCCCGGCAGGGTGAAGAAATACCCGCCGCCAACCGGCTTGAGGTACTCCTCCAGCGGCTCGCCGTTGAGGCGCGTCTGCACGGTAATGAAGCCTTTCTCCAGATCCGCCTGATAGCAGATGAACAGCAGACCCATGTCCAGCTGACCGTTCTTGTTCACGCCGTTCGAGTAGTTGAACGGGCGACGCAGGATCAGGTTGCGCTGGGTCTCGGCCGTACGCGGGTTGGCCAGGCGGATGTGCGCGTCCAGCTTGGTGACCTTGCCCTCGGGGTCGTTCTGGAAATTCGGAATGTCGGCTTCGGTCTTGCCATGCATCGGGGCGCCCGTGGTTTTGACCCGGCCGATGATCGATTCCTGTTCTTGCAGTGGGGTACGGTCCCAGCGCTCGACGAAGTTGCGGATGATGCGCACCGCCTGGTAGCTGCCGTTGGCGGCCCAAGCCGGTTCGTCGCTGCCCGGTTGCACCCAGACCAGCTCGTTCATGGTCTTCTGGTTGTTCGAATCGGGGTTCGCCGAGCCATCGCGGAAACCCAGGAAGTTGCGCGCGCTTTCCGGCGGCTGGCCCGGTTTCAGCGGGGCCTGGGCGGGCACGGTGCCTTCCTGTTTCCAGCGCACCAGCAGCAGGTCCGGCAGGTTTTTCACGATGTCGCGCAGGGCGTGGATGTTGCTGTCCGGGGCGTTCGAGCAGAACTGGATGCTCAAGTCGCCATGGCAGCAATCGGCCTCCAGCGCATCGTTGGGGAAACCGACCATGCGCTGCAGACGCTTGGGCTTGACGGCTTCCAGACCAAAACGATCGTCGAACAGCGATTCACCCACCGACACGGTAATGGTCAGGTTGTCCGGCGTGACCACCGGGCCGAGGATGCCGGAATCCAGCGGTGGCAGTTTCGGGTCGACCTGGGGCACGGGGCCGCCAGTCATCAGAAACGCGATGCGTTCGTTCAAGGTGCGGAACAGGCGTTCGAGGTCTTCGCGATCCTGGGCCAACACGTCGAAGGAGACCATCATCCCGGCGGTAGGGCGCGGGTTGACGATGCCGCTCTGGTGCGGGCCGTGGAACGCGTTGTGGTCCTGGGTCTTTTCGCTTTTCGGTGCTTCAGTGACCTGCGCCGGCGCGGTGGCGGCGAACGCGTTACCGGTCAGGCTGGCACCGGCCACCGCTGCGCCCGCAGCGCCAAGGCCCAGCAGGACGCGGCGACGGTCAGTGGAGATCGGCGCGTTTTTTGAATCGGAATCTTTCATGTGAATGCTGTCTTCGCTCTGGTTTCAAGGCCAGGCGGGCGCATGGGGCGCCCGCCCGGGCACGCTCACAGGCCTGAGAGGCCGAGGGCCGGATCGATTCCATCGAGTGCGTCGGCCAGTGCCTTGGCCTTGTCTGCTACTTGTTTTCGTTGTTCGGTGCTGACCTGGTCGTACGGTTTGAAGCCGTCGGCGGTCTTGAGCATCAGCAACTGGTCATCCAGTGCGGTGCTCGCGGTGTCGATCTTTTTCAGCACGTCGCCGGAAGACTTGGCCAGCAGCGGACGCAGCAGCTCGATGACCTTGCGCGTGCCTTCCAGGTTGGCGGCAAAACCGTTCACGTCGAGGTGGCTGTAGCGTTCTTCTTCGCCGTTGCTGCGCACCTCGGCGATGCTGCGCATGTTGCGCACGACCATGCTCGCCAGTTGTTCCGGGGCGATGCTCTGGGCCAGCAGTTGCTGTTTCAGGCTGGCGATGTCGGTTTGCAGCTTCTGCACGACCGGCGTCAGGCCGTCGACGGATTTCTGCGAGAACAGGCCGAACTCGATGCGGTGGAAGCCGCCGAAGCCCGGGTCCTGCTCGCGTTTTTCGTAGTAATCGGCGCGGGCGTTGATAGCGTTGTCCAGTTCGGACAGACGTTGGGCGGCAGGGGCGATGCGCTGATAAGCAGCGCGGGCCGGTGCGTAGGCTTTTTGTGCCTGGGCCAGATCGCCGCTGTCGATGGCTTGCTGCAGATCATTCACTGCGCGGATCAACGCGCTGCTCTGGGTGCTCAGGTAGACGCGGTATTCGGACAGCGGGCCGATGAAGGCGACCATCGACGGACGCGCTTTGGCGGCGGCATCCGACTCAGCGGTCGGCGTCACGTGCAGGGTGCCGCGCGGGTTGCTTAGCAGGCCGCAGGTGATGGCGTAGTCGCCTGGCTGCAAGTTGGCGTTGATGATCTGGCTCAGGCCAGGAACGATGTTTTCGCGCTCTTCAACCACGAGCACGCCGTCGAGGATTTCCCATTCCACGGCGCGATCCGAGGCGTTGACGATGCGGAAAGCGTTCTTGCCGGCCGGCACAGTGATCGAATTCGGCTCGCAGCTCTTCGCGTTGATGGTCACCACGGTTTCATTGCCGCTGTTGGCGATGCGCTTTTGCTGCGCGGCCTGGGAGGCGAAATAAAACATGGCGCCCGCCGCGATCATCAGAATCACCGAACCTGCAACGGCGAACTGCAAGGCGCGAGATGGCTTGGCTTTCTTGGGAGGAAGGCCGTTGGCAGTGGAGTTCATGAGTGCCCTTATTTGTTCGTAACTGAATTCGTAACGGAAGAAGTGTGACCGTGTTCATGGGCCGGGCGGGTGGGCAGACTCACCACCCGCGCCTGGGGCTTGAAGAACAGGACCAGCGCAAAGACCAGGTAAGCCAGGTACGCCACCAGCACGCTGACGGTCGGCGCATCCTGGTAACCGAACATGCCGGCCAGCACCGAGCCGGTCGGGCCGTCCATCGGCAGGATCGCGCTGATGTCGAAGACCACGTCCTGGAAGTGGTTCCAGACCCCGGCTTCGTGCAGCGAACGCACGGAATTGGACAGAATGCCCGCCGCGACGACGAGGATGAACAGGCCGGTGTAGCGGAAGAACTTGCTCAGGTTCAGACGCATGCTGCCTTTGTAGATGGCGACGCCGATGCACACCGCAATGATCAGACCGAACAGCGCACCCAGCGGACCGGACACGCCTTCGCTCTGCTGGAAAACAGCGAGCAGAAAGAACACGGTTTCGAGGCTTTCACGGGCGACGGCGAAGAACACCATGCCGATCAGCGCGTAGGTCTGGTTTCTCGACCCGGCCAGCGCGGCGTCCAGGGACTGGTGCAGGTCATGTTTGACCGAGCGTGCGACTTTGCGCATCCACACAACCATGGAACTCAGGATCACCACGGCGACGAGGCCTACGATGCCTTCGAACAGTTCCTGCTGCTTTTGCGGAAATTCAGCGCTGACCATCTCCAGGCCACCGCCGACGAACAGCGCCAGCGCGACAGCCAGAAACACGCCGATCCACACCGCGGGCATCCACTCGCCACGGCCGGTCTGTCTCAGGTAACTGGCAATGATGCCAACGATAAGCGCGGCTTCAATCCCTTCGCGCAGCATGATCAAAAAAGGAACGAGCATTTATCACCGATGCAGATCTGGTAGGGTGTGCGACGTGAATGCGTCATGTAGCCATTCGCATTCAGCCATTGTGTAACATAATGATACTCATTATTGAATGGCTGTACTGGTTTTTTTGCAAAACCCTGCTTCTGTTGCAGGGGTTCAGCTGCCGTTCAGGCGCGGGTAATCGCGGGCTGTAATAGCCGGCTTGCTGCGGGCCGCGATCGGACGAACGCGGTGTGTCATTCGCTATCCGTCTCCAAGACGGCCCATTCGCCAGCAAGCCGGCCCCTACGGTAGTTGCGGTGACAGGGCGTCCTTCATGGTTTCGACGAATCGCTGGGCTGCGGGGCTCAGGCTCACACCCGTCCGGGTAATCAGCCCGATCTCCCGACACACCCCGGGATGCTCGACCCGCACCTGCGTCAAATCGCCGCGGCCTTCGTCGGCGGATTCCGGCAGCAACGTCATCCCCAGGCCTTGCCGCACCAGCGCCATGACCGTCGACATGTAGTTCGCTTCCAGCCCCGGCGTCAGCACAAGCCCTTCTTCGGCAAATAACTGTTCCACCCGCTCGCGCACGCTGCTGTCGCGACCGGTGAGGATGATCGGCTGTCCGGCCAGCGCCTGCAGGGTGATCGAGCGCTCCTGTGCCAGCGGATGATCAACGGGTACGAACAGACTGAGCCGGTCGACCATCACCACCTCGAACGCCAGCCCGTGACCCATGCGTGCCCGCACGCCCAGCCCGAAATCCACTTCGCCCTCACGCACCAGCGCATCAATCCGCTGCGCGACCACGTCCCGCAGGCGCACTTCGACGCCGGGGAATTGCTCGCGGAAGGCTTTCAGGATCGGCGGCAGCGTGCCGGAACACATTGAGGGCAGGGCGGCGATGGTCACCACGCCCCGGCGCAGCGCTGCCAGATCCCGCGAGCCGCTGACGATGTTGTCCAGGTCCAGCAGCAGTTTCTCCATGGGCCCGCGATTGTTCTGGCCGGCAGCGGTCAGGCTGACCTGGCGCGGGCTGCGCGCAAGCAACGCGACGCCGAGCCATTCCTCCAGTTGTTGGACCTGCACCGTCAGGGCAGACGGCGACAGGTTCAGTTCCAGCGCCGCCTTGGCAAAGCTGCCCGTGTTGGCGACCGTCAGAAAGGCGCGGATGTGCTGGATCGAGTTCTTCATGGCTGTTTTCCCATTGCTCGCTTCACCCACTGATTCGGTTTTTCCGAACGCAGAGCGCCGAACATTTCAATTTACAAAGCTTACCCCCGTTTCGATACTCGCTGAAAACAACAACAGCTCGTCCCGCCGCCCGCCGGTCAGGGATGACGAAGGATCAAACCATGCTCGCCACCCTCGGTGTCATTACCATCCTCTGCCTGCTCGCTGCCGTCATGAGCAAGCGCCTCTCGCCCCTGGTCGCCCTGATTGCCCTGCCCATCATCGCCGCGCTGATCGGCGGATTCGGTCTGCAAACCAGCGGCTTCATCATCACCGGCATCAAAAACGTCGCCCCGGTGGTCGGCATGTTCGTGTTCGCCATCCTGTTCTTCGGGGTAATGACCGACGCCGGCATGCTCGACCCGATCATCGACCGCATCCTGCGCACCGTGGGCACGCGTCCTACGCGGATTGTCGTCGGCACTGCCCTCTTGGCGTTGCTGGTGCACCTCGACGGCTCCGGTGCGGTGACCTTTCTGGTGACGATCCCGGCGATGCTGCCGCTGTACACACGGCTGGGCATCGACCGGAGGATTCTGGCCTGCGTCGCGGCGATGGCGGCGGGGGTGAATTTCCTGCCGTGGACCGGGCCGGTGCTGCGCTCGTCTGCGGCCTTGCATGTGCCGGTGTCCGACCTGTTCCAGCCGCTGATTCCGGTGCAGATCGTTGGCCTGGTGTTTGTCTTCTTCTGCGCCTGGATGCTCGGGCGGCGTGAGGAAAAGCGCCTGGGGCTGGGCCGCTTTCAAACCACGGCCGAGCACATCGATGTGGTGCCGCAGCGGGTGCTGACCGAGCAGGAAGCGGTGCTGCGTCGGCCGCGTCTGTTCTGGCTCAACCTGCTGCTGACCATCGCCGTCATGGGGATAATGATCTCCGGCTGGGTCGACCCGGTGGTGATGTTCATGGTTGGTACGGTGCTGGCGCTGTGCATCAACTACCCCAACGTCGACGCCCAGCGCGCGCGCATCGATGCCCACGCCAAGACCGCCCTGACCATGGCCAGCATTCTTCTGGCGGCGGGGGTGTTCACGGGGATCATGCAGGGCACCGGCATGCTCAAGGCCATGGCCGAAGTGGCTGTGGCGCAGATCCCGGCCGGCCACGGCAAGCTGATTCCGATGGTGGTGGGCTTCCTGTCGATGCCGCTGAGCCTGTTGTTCGACCCCGATTCCTTCTACTTCGGCGTGATGCCGGTGATTGCTGAAGTCGGCCGCTCCCTGGGCGTCGATCCTCTTCAGGTGGCCCAGGCGTCGCTGTTGGGCGTGCACACCACCGGCTTCCCGGTCAGCCCGTTGACGCCGGCGACCTTCCTGCTGGTCGGGCTGTGCAAGGTCGAGCTGGCCGACCACCAGCGCTTTACCATTCCGTTTCTGTTTGCCGCATCGGTGCTGATGACCCTGACCGCACTGTTGCTGGGAGTGTTTTAAATGAAGACATTACGTATCGGCTCTGGCGCCGGTTATTCCGGTGATCGCATTGAGCCTGCGGTCGAACTGGCCGAGAAGGGCGAGCTGGATTACCTGGTTTTCGAGTGCCTCGCCGAGCGCACCATTGCCCTGGCGCAGCAGGCCCGGCTCAGCGATCCGGAGGCCGGTTTCGACCCGTTGCTGAGCGAGCGCATGCGTCGCGTGCTGCCGTTCTTGGGGCGCGGGCGCGAAGCGGGGCAGCGTCGGCTGCGGCTGATCAGCAACATGGGCGCGGCCAATCCGTTGGCGGCCGCGCGGGAAGTGCGGCGCATCGCTGTTGAACTGGGGCTGCATGGGCTGAAGGTCGCAGCGGTGACCGGGGATGACGTGCTTACTGTTTTAAAGGCGAGCCCTGAACAGGTGCTGGATAACGGCGCGACGATTGCTTCACTAGGCGACCGGTTGATCTCGGCGAATGCTTATTTAGGCGCGCAGGGAATTGTCGAGGCGCTGGAGGCCGATGCCGATGTGGTGATCACCGGTCGGGTTGCTGATCCGTCGTTGTTTCTCGCCCCGCAGCTCTTTGAGTTCGGCTGGGCAGCAGACGACTGGACGCGGCTGGGACGCGGCACCTTGATCGGCCACTTGCTGGAATGCGCCGGGCAGATCACCGGCGGCTACTTTGCTGATCCGGGGGTCAAGGAGGTGCCGAATCTGGCGCGCCTCGGGTTCCCCCTGGCTGAAGTCGACGCCGAGGGCAGGGCGGTGATCAGCAAGGTCGACGGCTCCGGCGGGCGCATCGATACGGCGACCTGCACCGAGCAGATGATTTATGAAGTGCATGATCCTGCGGCGTACCTCACCCCTGACGTGACGGCGGATTTTTCCGGCGTGTCGTTCCATCCAGTCGCCACCAACGAAGTGCGGGCGGAAGGCGCCGATGGCCGCGCGCGTCCGCAGACGCTCAAGGTCTCGGTCGGTTATCTCGACGGCTGGATCGGCGAAGGGCAGATTTCCTACGGCGGCCCCGGCGCCCTAGCCCGGGCGCAATTGGCGCGGGACGTGGTCCTGGAGCGTTTGCAGCTGACCGGCGTGGTCTTCGATGACGTCCGTGCCGAGCTGATCGGCGTGGACGCGTTGCACGGTGGGGCGCTGGGATCGCGGGCAGCGGCCGAGCCGTGGGAAGTGCGCCTGCGGGTCGCCGCGCGCTGTGCAGACAAGGCCGAGGCCGTGCGCATCGGCAATGAAGTCGAAACTCTGTACACCAACGGACCTTATGGCGGCGGCGGCGCAACCAAGGGCGTGCGCCAGGTGGTGGCGGTGGCGTCGCTGCTGATGCCGCGGGATGCCATCAAGGCGCAGGTTCATCTGGAGGACGCATCGTGAGCACCATGAAATTGCGCGAACTGGCCCATTCCCGAACCGGTGACAAAGGCGACACCTCGAACATTTCGGTTATCGCCTTCAAGCCCGAAGACTACCCGCGATTGCTGCAGGCGCTGACGGTCGAGCGGGTGGCTGAGCATTTCGCCGAACTGCTGGGGGACGATGCCTCGCGGGTGCTTCGGTATGAACTGCCGAAGGTGGGTGCGCTGAATTTTGTGCTGCCGGGCATTCTGAAGGGCGGCGTCACACGATCACTCGCCCTCGATGCCCACGGCAAAGCGCTGGGGGCGGCGTTGCTGGATCTTGAGGTTTGAAATCTTGTTTTGCGGTGTGGCGCCTGACGCTTTCCCGGCTGAAGCCGGTCCTACGGGATGCGCGGTGTGCCAATGGTCCCGGCGCGAACCGCAATTTTTGTAGGACCGGCTTTAGCCGGGAAGAGGCCATTGATCACGGCGCATTGGGCGGATGGACCCACAATCAATGAACGGCGGTCGACGCGATAGCTCGGTTGGATGAAATCAAACTGTAGGAGCGCGCTTGCCCGCGAAGGCGGTGTGTCAGGCAATGGATTCGTTACAGGCAGTACGCGTTCGCGGGCAAGCGCGCTCATGCAGGGTTTTGCATTTCGACGCGGACTTTTGTCACTTCTGATTCAGCAAAAACACCACATACCCGCGAAACCACGGGCTGTCCTGCAAATACCGGGGCGCTTGCCATTCGCCGGCCTGCACCAGACCGATCCTGAACGGCAGGCCCATCCGGCTGATGCGTGGCAGGTAAGCGGCGTAGTCGGGGATGCTGTGGCGTCCCTGGTAGGTCTGCACCACCACTTCATCGACCACGCCTTTCAACGCGCCGATCGCCTGCGAATCCGCGTTGCTGCTCCAGTCCATCAACCCGGTGATGCTCAGCTTCACCTCAGGCGGCAGGCGCTGGCGCAGGTCCTTGAGAAACACCACGTAGTCCTGCAGATAACGGGTGCGCGCATCGAAATCGATCTGCACGCCGGCAACCGCCGTGCCCGTGTCCCGCCAGCGTTGCACCTGGCCCAGTAGCTGTCTGTAAACCGGCTCGGGCCAGCGCAGGGTGTGGGCGCGGTAGACGATCCACACCTCCCGCTGGGGCAAACGCGTCACGCTCATCCCTTGGGCTATCAGCACTGCCGTTTGCCGATCACGACGGGTTGCGCTGATCTGGCCCTGCAACACGTACAGGGTCTTCGCGCGATCCAGCACCGGCTGCGTTGCCACGCCGCTCCACAACCAGAAGGCATCATGCTCGCGGGCGTCCACCGCTGCCGAGGTGGTGCCGCTGCTCAAGCCTGTAATGAGCAAACCGATCAATCCGCCGGCAAGCCCCCGCCAGCGAAACAGCGTGCTCATCACCAGTAATACTGCAGCGATTTGCCCCAGCTGGTGGCGCCGTAGGCGGTTTTCAGTTGCTTGAACCAGCCCTTGCGCACCGCCGGCGCGACGTCCTTGCCGCCGCAGCTGTTGTAGCCGGCGGGCGCGTAGCAGTTGATCGCCCGGAACAGGGCGTAGGCCTTGTCGTCCCGCGCGGCCTTGCTGTCGGCGATAACGGTCTGATAGCCGTTCAGCCGCGAGAACACCGCGCCTTTGAAGCCGGGTTCGCTGCTGCCCAGATCACCCGCGTCGGGCTTCTGATCCAGCGGCATCCCGTCCAGGCCGTTGCGCAGGATGAACTCACCCAGGCAGTTCAGGCCTTTCGGGTCCTTGTCATTGGCCTGCAACTGGGCGGCGATCTCGCCGATGCTCGGGCAGGCGTAACCCGACTCGGCCTTGGCGCCGTTCCAGTGGAACAACGATAGCGTCTGGCCGGCGCCGTAGACATAACCCAGGCTGGTGCCGAGTTTAGTGTCCGCAGGCGTGTCCGGCAGGGCTTTCAAGTCATCGGCGAACGCGGCGTACTGGCTGTGCCGCAGCTCCTTATAGAGCAGGACGAACTGCGCGGTGGCCTTCTCGACGTCGCTGATGCCCTGACCGATCTGCTGGCGCAGCAGCGGCGCATCGGCCACTTTGCCCAGCAGAATCAGCCGCAACTGGGCGGACTGGATCGGCGAATCACTGGCGAACACTTTGGCCAGTTGCCCGCTGCGCTCGTAGTTCATTGCCAGCGCCAGTTCCAGTTGTTCGCGCTGCAAAGGTTGTTGCGCCAGCGGCAGCAGTTTCAGCCACAGCGTCTGGGCGGCAGGCATATCGTTGCCCGCTTCCAGGGCCAGGCCGCGCAAGGTCTGCTGACTGAAGGCCAGATAATCCATTTTTTCGGGGACGTCTTTGGGCAGACGCTTTAGCGCTTCGGCAGGATTGTTGTCGACGTAGAACGCGAAGGCCGCCTGCAAATAGTCGAACATCGCCGGCTGCTGAGCGAACAGCGCTTGTTGCGCATCGAGCTGTTCACGGGTCAGTGGGTTCGGCAGGTGCGGCCGCATGATCATCAGGTCATGGGTCGCGGTGATCAACGGCGATGGTGTGGCGTTGGTCAGGGCGGTCAGCAGCTTGTTGTCGGCTTCCTGAATCAAGGATTCCGGCGAGGCAGACGCGCGGGCTTCGCCGGCTTGCGTCAGTTGCCAGGTGTAATCGGCAGCCAGTTTGTCGGTGTCCCCTGCCAGCCAATGGACCCGGCGCAGCAACCCGGTGGCGGAGCGGCTGTAGCGGCCGTCGGGGTAAGCGCTGAGGTAATGCTCGATGGCTTGACCGACGCTGGCATAAGCGGCGCGATCGTGGTCTTCCTTGAGGCTGCCGTATTCGTCGAACGCATCCTGTTGCGCGGCGTTGAGCCGGGTGCGGGCGACCATGTACAGCGCCGTTTCCTTAAGCCACGGCTGGGTGCTGTCGGCGAGGCCGGTGAATCCGTTTTCAGCGTCGCTGAAGCGCCCGCTGTAGAAGTCCGATGCCGCGCGAAGGTAAGCGACGAAGGCTTTGGCTTCGGACGACTGAACATCGGTCGGCAACAGGCTGGCCTGCTTGTCCGCCTCCCAGGTGCACGCCTCCAGCAGTTGCAGGCGGGCACGGGCCAGGGATTGGCGCTCGGCGGCGGACAACCCTTCGGTGTCGAGCAACTGGCCGATGAAATCAGCGGCGCTCTCATCGCGGTTGCTGCGGCAGCGGCTGCCTTCGCCCTGCAGGAAGGCCTGGCCCGCGGTGTCGTTACTGTCGCGACTGAGGCCGAGTTTGCCCAGCAGGTCAGCCATGGCGGCGGCGCCCGACTCTTCGCTTTCGTCGCCCTCGATCTCCTCATTCGCCAACCTGAACGCCGCAAATGGCACCAGGCCGTAGCCTTCGGACTGCTCCTGCTCGGTCAGCGCGTTGGGCTTGAGCGTCAGCGACTTCTGATCGGCCAGCAGCAGACGCAGGTTGACCCGACTGTCGTTGCCGGGCGTGAGGAAGGGCAGGTTGTTGCAGACGTCCAGCGAATCGCGCAGCAGCGACCAGTTGGGGTAGCAGGAGTCATCACTGCTGGCCTGGGCCTGGCCGCCGAGGGTTGCGCCGACGATCAAAGCAAGAGGAGTCAGGGAGCGGATACGCATGAACAATCCTTGATTTCGCTACGTAAGAAGAGGGGAGCGCGCGGCGAATGATACAGGGTGTTTCGCCTGATCCACTGAGGGCAACTGGCGCCTGGATAAAAAATTATTTTCAGATTCATGTGAGGTAAACCCCGTCGGCATCCGTGTAGTGAGAATCAGATGCGTTTCGTAACGGGCGCATCGCTTCTCGACGCCTCAGGTTCTTGCTTCCATGACAGCTCAATCCGGTTTTCGCGTGCCCGCTTTTCCCGTGCTTCGTCCTGCATCGTTGTTGGGCATGTGCTCAGCCACGGCGCTGTTGTGCTCGCTGGGCATGAGCCCCGTTGCCTGGGCTGAAGAAATGCAGCTGGACGCGGTCAACATCGACGCCACGTCCCAGCCAGAGGTCAGCGAAACCGAGCACAGCCGCGACAGCTATCAGGCGCGAAAGGCCACCGTGGCCACGCGCACCGAAGCGCCGCTGGTGGAAGTGCCGCAGAGCGTCAACGTGGTCACCAACCGGGTCATCGAAGACCGCCAGCCGTCCAGCCTGGACGAGGCGATCAATGCGGTCAGCGGCGTCAAGCAGGGCAACACCCTGGGCGGCACCCAGGACGCGATCCAGAAGCGCGGCTTCGGCACCAACCGCGACAATTCGATCATGCGCGACGGCATGCAATCGGTGCGGGCGCGTAACTTTACCCCGACCACTGAGCGCATCGAAGTGCTCAAGGGCCCGGCGTCGATGCTCTACGGCGTGCAGGACCCGGGCGGCGTGATCAACGTGGTGACAAAGAAACCGGAGTTGGTCGAGGCCCGTTCCATTTCTGCGTTCGGCAGCAGCTTTGGCGGCGGCGGCGAGCAGATCGACCTGACCGGCCCGGTCGGCACCAACGGCCTGGCCTACCGGGTGATCGCCGACAAGCAGAACTACGATTACTGGCGCAATTTCGGCAGCATCGATCAGTCGGTCATCGCGCCGTCGCTGGCCTGGTACGGCGACGACACGACGGTGTCGGTGGCCTACGAGCACATGGAATATTCGGTGCCCTTCGACCGTGGCACGCAGATCAACCCCAAGACCGGCAAGGTCCTGGACATCCCGCGCAGCCGGCGTCTGGACGAGCCGTTCAACGTCACCACCGGGCGCTCCGACTCCCTCGACCTGCGCATGGACCATCGCCTCAACGACACCTGGACCCTGCGCACTGGCTACGCCTACAGCCGCAATTACTACAACGACTACCAGTCGCGCTTCATTTCGGCCAACTACAACACCGGCGCCGTCACCCGTCGCGGTGACGCCACCCGCGATGCGGTGCAGTTCGCCCACACCGCCACCGTCAGCGCGCTCGGCAATCTGTACTGGGGCGATGTGCGCCACGAAGTGCTGATCGGCGCCGATTACATGAAGAACGACCGGGACCTGGGCGACCTGTACCGCAGTACCAACAAGGTCGACTTCAATTACAACGCGCCGGTGTATGGCGTCACTCAGCAACCGACTACGGTCAATGCCGCCCAGAGCGACCAGACCGATCACCTGCGCACCCACGCGTTCTTCGTTCAGGACGCCATGCACTTGGGTGAGAAGTGGATTCTGCAGACCGGCCTGCGCTATGACGCCTTCGACGAGCTGACCGGCAAGGGCCGGCCGTTCGTAGTCGGTGCAGATGTAAAGGACAGCAAAGTCGTGCCCCGCGTCGGGCTGGTGTACCTGATCCAGCCGGACTGGTCGGTGTACGGCAGCTACACCGAGTCGTTCCGCCCGAACACGTCGATTGCTTCGCCGATCGGCGACCTGCCGCCGGAGGAGGGCAAGGCTTACGAAATCGGCACCAAGTTCCAGAACGACGCGATCACCGCGACAGTGGCGCTGTTCAACATCAACAAGCAGAACGTGCAGACCAGCGAAGCGTGCGGCACCGAGACCTGCACGCGAGTGTCCGGCGAGGTGCGCTCGCGCGGGCTGGAAGCGGACATCACCGGGCAGTTGAACGAGTTCTGGAGCGTGACCGGCAGCTACGCGTACACCGACACGAAAGTGCTGGAGGACCCGATCCTCAAGGGCGAGCCGCTGGATGGTGTGTCGAAGCACACTGGTGCGGTGTACCTGACCCGTGACTTCGGCCACGTTGGCGTGGGTGATCTGCGCGCGGGTGCCGGTGCGCGGTTTGCCAGCCGTTGGGGTGTGAACGATGGCGCGGGGAAGGAGTATTACCTGCCGTCGTCGAAAGTCGCCGATGCGTTTGTGGCTTATAAGGTGAAGCTGGACGAGCGGGATGTGACGCTGCAGTTGAATCTGAAGAATGTATTCGACGAGAAGTACTACACCTCGGCGAGTGGGCTGGGATCGCCGGCTATTTCGATCGGTGAGCCGCGGCAGTTGGTGGCACGGGTGAAGCTGGATTTTTGATTTTTCAAGATCAAGATCAAGATCAAGGGCGTCGGCCTAACGGCCTCGGGTTTCGCCTTCGGCGAGTTACTTGGAAAAGCACCCCAAGTAACCAAGGGTGCTTGCTCTCGGTTGGGCCCTTCCTTCGTCAGGGTTCCTTCACTCCGGTCTCGCTCCGTGGGCCCGCGCCGAACGGACATCCATGTCCTGACGGCGCTCTCGCCGCATCCATGCGGCTCGGCCCACTGCGCGAGACCTGCGTTCAGCCTGCACCCAAGTCGCGATGGGTGTCGTCTGGACTTTTTGCGTAGGAAGATCAAAAGCGTAGAGCAGATCAACGGCTTCCCGGCTGAAGCCGGTCCTACGAAGTGTACGCAGTGCTTTTATATGACCGGCTGTAGCAGGGAACAGGCCATTCCCATTGACGGCACTCGTTGCTTTTAGTGGGACCGGCTTTAGCCGGGAAGAGGCCCGTTCAGACGGTGACATTCGATCGTTCCCTCGCTGTGCGTGGTAACGCCGCCCCGGGCGCTTTGCGTCCAGCGGACGACGGGCATTCAGGCGAGGGGGAGTGACGCGGAGCGTCACAGGATGCATCCCCACGCGGAGCGTGGGGACGATCACAGTCCCACGTATTTGCAATCGCCGCTGATTCCGGGCCGTGCCGAGATCCACTGTAATTGGATGGACTCGCCCAGGCCGAGGCGTCAATGCGCCACGGTGGCAGTCTAAACAGCCAACGACAGCGAGGGCGAGTCCATGAAAAAGCATACGACGGTTAATCGGTCTCTGTCTTCATCCGATCTCCCGGCATGCACCACCGTGGCGATTGATCTTGCCAAGCGGGTCTTTCAGATCGCTGGTGAAGATGCCTTGGGCCAGGTGCTCTATGAGGAGCGGATCAAGTCACGAGAAGCCTTCTACGCATTTTTGTGCAATCTCGAACCGCACGTTGTCGTTCTCATGGAAACCGGTCCGGGCGCTCAAGCCTGGGCGCGGCAGCTGCAAGATCAGGGCAATCTGGCACGAATTCTTCCAGCCGGGCGCGTCGCTGATCATCGCAGCGGCGCCAAGAATGATCGCAACGATGCGCTCGCAATATTGCGCGCGGGCCGCGACAGCAGAGTCTCGGCGGTGCCCATCAAAAGTGCCTGCTCTCGGTTGGGCCCTTCCTTCGTCAGGGTTCCTTCACTCCGGTCCCGCTCCGTGGGCCCGCCGCCATCCGCCATCCATGGCGGGGGGCGGCTCTCGCGGCATCCGTGCCGTTCGGCCCACTGCGCGAGACCTGCGTTCAGCCTGCACCCAAGTCGCGCTTGGTGGTGACTGGGCTTTTCGCGTAGGAAGATCAAAAGCGTAGAGCAGATCAACAGCTTCCCGGCTGAAGCCGGTCCCACAGACGGAACGCGGTGTTTTGTAGGACCGGCTTTAGCCGGGAACAGGCCCGTTCAGACGCTGACATTCGATCGTTCCCACGCTCCGCGTGGTAACGCCGCCCCGGACGCTCGGCGCCCAACGGACGACGCGCATTCAGGCTCGTGGGATTGACGCGGAGCGTCACAGGATGCATCCCCACGCAGAGCGTGGGGACGATCACAAGCGGGTAGACAGTGGAGGCGAGTCCATACATAGATATCGTCTTGAAGTCCCGACTGCAACCCCAGCAGCGCGTTAGCGCTGCTGCTTTCAGGCAGGCACGAAGGTACCTCCGCAGCTCACACGGCAGCGACAACCTGGCCATCCAAGTCCTAGTCGATCAGCCTTCAAGCGGCCAAAGCAATTCCAGGGTCGAATGGCTTGTTGCTCTTAAGCACGCCATAGATCAGGTGCAACATCTTGCGCATCACTGCACAGATAACTTGCTTGGGAGCCTTTCCGTTCGCCTTCAATCTCTTGGCGAACTCGCTCAGCACCTCATTGTGTTGAATTCCTACGATCGCGGGCATGTAAAGGCCGCCCCTGAGCCGCGACGAGCCGGTTCGGCTAATGCGGGTTGCACCCACGTAACCTCCAGAACGGTCCTGTCTGGGCGACAATCCAGCGAAGGCAGAGAGCTTTTTCGGTCCCTCGTAATCCAGAGGGTCTCCCAGTTCCGCGAGGATCAGCGCGGCAGTTTTCTCGCCTATGCCATCAATGGAGGTCATCAACTCGCTCTTGCCGCGCAGGTCAGGATCATCGTCGATGTGCTGCTTGATCGCTTTTTCGGTTTCGGTGATTTCTTCCGAGACATGAGCAATCACCGATTCGATCGACGTTACGACGTTCGGGCTGGCAACTTCCAGGCGGTTTTTCTCCATCTGACGGATCTCGTTGAGATCTTCCAGACGGCGGACCAACGCCCTCAGACGGCGCCGCGACTGTGGCTCAGGCACCCAAAGCCTTAGCTTGCGATGCTTCTGCATGGCGAAATCGGAGATGAGTTTGGCATCAGTCTTGTCAGTCTTGTTGCGTGACAACTCCGACTTGGCATGAGCGGCGGTGGTGGCTGGGTTCGCGATATGAAGCCGATATCCCTTTTGAAAAAGGAAATCTGCCAGCGCTTCGTGGTAGTTACCCGTGGCCTCAATGACAATCAGCGCATCCGCGGTGGCATGCTTCTGGAGCCAGGACTCGAACTCGGCAAATCCCTTGGCATCATTGCTCAACTTGCCCTTGGTGCGGTGTTTGCCATTGTCCAACGGCGTTGCAACATCAAAAGTATTCTTGGCCATGTCAACGCCAACGAATGCAGACATGCTGTTCTCCTTTTCAACTGAAGATCAATCATCGCGTCACTCGGCTTCGACCTTGTAAATGCGAGCTCACAACGTGGCTCTAGATATCGTACGAGCTCAATGAGTGAGGTTGGAAAGGCGGAGAATGGATCTACTTCGCAGGCTATAACGCCACTAGGAGCCGGTCGTCTTCACGCCTTTCCCTCGATGATCAGTCGAGAACTTTACCTTCTGAGAAGACAAAGTCGAGATACAAGGAGCCGGCTTGCTGGCGAACGTGGTAGGTCCGAGCCGAACGCATCGACTGACGAAACCGGTTCGCCAGCAAGCCGGATCCTACACATCCTTGATCTTCAATGACCCCGTTGTTATCCGCGCAGGTAGCTTCAAATGCGCACACAACCCACCCCCTTCGCGGTTGGTCAGGCTCAACGTGCCGCCCAGTGCAATCGTCAATTGCTGCGCGATCGCCAGCCCCAGTCCGGTACCTCCGGTGTCGCGGTTGCGTGAGCTTTCGACGCGGTAGAACGGCTTGATCACTTCCGACAATTCCCCTTCGGCAATCCCCGGCCCGCGGTCCAGCACGTGCAGCGACAGGCTCTGGTCGGCGTGGGTCTGCACGTGAATCTCCGCCGCGCCGGCAAATTTCAACGCGTTGTCGGTCAGGTTCACCAGCACCCGGCGCAGGGCGTGGGGGCGGGTGTCGATGACGGCGCCGGTCTTGCCGTTCAATTGCACGTCGCGGCCGACGTCCTGATAGTCGAACACAAGGCTGTCGAGGAATGAATCCATGTCCACGCGTCGTGCTGTCTCGGTTGAGGTGTCCATGCTGCGCGCATAGGCCACGCCTTCCTGGACCAGGTGCTGCATCTCGCTCAGGTCGCTCCACAACTTGTCCTTCTCGACGCCATCGTCCATGAACTCGGCGCGTAGCTTCATGCGGGTGATCGGGGTTTGCAGGTCGTGGGAGATCGCCGCCAGCAGTTGCATGCGCTCTTTCACGTAGGTCGAAATCCGTTGCTGCATGGTGTTGAACGCCACGGCGGCGAAGGCCACTTCGGTCGGGCCGCTTTCATCCAGGCGAATGCCTTCGCCGTTCGGGTCGAGGTTGTCGACGGCGTGGGACAGTCGCGTTAGCGGGCGAATCGCTGTGCGTACGGCCAGCCAGGTGCAGACAAACAGCAGCACGAGTTGGCCGATCAACAGCAGCGGCAGCCAGGGTGACAGCGGGGTGACCCGCGGGTGCATGTCAATCGTCAGCGGGCTCCCGTCTTTCAACGTCAGGTGCGCCTGATAGTGCAGTCGGGTGTCTGGGATGTCCGTAAAAGTCAGCGCGTAATCACGGCCAAGGCTGCGCTGCATGGAATGCACGGACATCGGCGCGTTGCTCATGTTCATCGGCGCGCCGGTCTCTCCGGCACCCAGGACGTAATGACAATTGGAGCTCTCAAAGCGCGGCAGCCAGGCTTGACGCTCGTCGGCTGGCAAGCGTTCCAGAACGGCCACGGCGTTACTCAAGTCCCGTTCCAGATTACCCAGCATCAGCGTCATGGCGCTCTGGTAGCGCTCATAGAATTGCAGGCCGAACGACAGCCCGTGGGCCAGCACCAGGCTGATCAGGAAAATCAACGAAAGCCGTGACGCCAGGGTGCGCGGCCATCCGAAGCTCAGCTTCATGGGCTGTCCCCGAGAATTTCCACGGCGTAGGTGAATACGTAACCCTCGTTACGCACGGTCTTGATGTAGGCCGGGTCGCGGGCGTCGTCGGCCAGGCGCTGACGCAGACGGCTAACCAGCAAGTCGATGGAGCGGTCAAACAGATCGGCGTCACGGCCCTGGGTCAGGTTCAGCAATTGATCGCGGCTCAAGACCCGTTGCGGGTGATCGAGTAAGGTGCGCAGCAGGCGGTATTCCGCGCCGCTGAGAGTAACAACCGTGCCTTGGGCGTCGAGCAAGTGGCGGGCGGTGGTGTCCAGCTTCCATTTGCCGAAGGCCAGCAAACGACCGGCTTCGGTGACGATCAGGTTCGGCGGCAGCATGCGGGTGCGGCGCAGCACGGCGTTAATTCGTGCCAGCAATTCCCGGGCAGCAAAGGGTTTAACCAGATAATCGTCGGCGCCCATTTCCAGGCCGATGATGCGGTCGGTTTCGTCACTGCGGGCGGTGAGCATCAGCACGGGGGTGGTCTTGTGCTTGCCGGTGCGCAGCTCGCGGCACAGCTGCAGGCCGTCGTCGCCCGGCATCATGATGTCGAGCACGATCAGGTCGACAGGCGTCGATTCCAGAAACGAACGCATCTGCCTGCCGTCCGCCACCACGGTGGTGCGCAGGCCGTTCTTTTTCAGGTAGTTGCCGACCAGCTCTCGAATCTCGCGATCGTCATCGACAATCAGAATGTGATCGACGTGCTCCATTGCCGCAGCTCCCGTATTCATGTGTGTGGCGCATCTTAACCAGTCGCGCGTGACTTGCCTGCGGGCGTTTGTATTCCACTGTATCTGGCGCTGCCGGGCATACATGCGCATGCAAAAGGCGGGTTTTTCAGCGCGAATGTATCGCTGTGTATCTGCGGCTGGCTCTGACACGTCAGGATGATTTTCCGGCCGTTCGCGACACAAGCGAGATACCTGCGGGGCGTTCAATGGGACCCATCGAGACGACAGACACACACCGCCTCGAACCCCAACCGAACGACCCTTTGAATACCGGAGAACATCATGAACTGGAAGAACCTCAGCATCGCCACCCTGTTTGCCGCCCTGAGCCTCGGCGCTCTGACCGCACAAGCCCAACCCGTTGCCCAAGCGCACACTTATATGTACGGCGATCACCTGGACATCGCCAAGGCCCTGTCCACCGAAGTCGACTCGACGCCGGTGTGCGGCGTGGTCAATGCCCGCCTGCGCTACCTCGATTCTCAGGGTCAGCACCAGACCCTGAACTACGAAACCGTTGCCCAGAATTGCCCGCAGGACAACTGAGGCTGGCAGAGTGACGGCGACACGCAAGTGGGCGGTGATCGGGTGGCAGGAGTAAGCTGTGCTCCTTTTTGACTGCCCGCGCCCACGCGCCGCCCAGGACCTGACGCCCGCAATGAGATCACCCGCTGCCTTCGCGCCCCCGCCGTCGTTGTTTCTGCCCCTGACCGAAGAGGTGTGCAAGGGCCTGGCCGCTGGCGAATCGCCGGACGATTTCCTGAGTGAGGCAGGCCGACCGCAACTCGCCGCATTGATGCTGCTGCTCAACCTCAACGCGCTGGTTACGCAAAACACCGCCGTCGAACAGCTCGAACGCATGCTCGATGATGTCCTGCGCGCGGCCGCTTCGGTTGAAGAAGCCGGCGGTCGTTTTGCCGATCTGGTGCGCGGCAGGTTCACCGCCGAACATCTGGCCGCAGGGCTCTCTGTGCTTGAAATCGCCGGCGTCAGTCTGCTCGAAGACGCGGATATCGAGCAGCAGGATTACCTCGACGGGGAAGGGCAGTGGGACTTCGGCTTTGGCCTGCGCCATCGCGCCAAACTGGAACCCCTGACCCGCGAGGTCGTGATGCCATCTGGCGATGTTCTGCGCCTGAGTGATCAGCAGAGCCGGATCTTCGACGAGTTCAAGGTCTGCAACGAAGAGTCGTTCCACCTCCAGGCCTACGCAGGCGTGGGCAAGACGTACCTGCTGGCGAAGTTCTTCGAGGTTCTGGTCCCGGAAAAGACGTTGCTCATGGCGACCTTTCCGGGGCAAGTGGCTGCGCTTCAGGCGCGGGTGCGTCAGGCCAACCCCGACGCGCGGATCAACGCCTGCACCTTCGGCCACATGGCCAACCTGTTGCTCAACCGCGATCTCACGGCGCGCGGCTGGCGCAACACCGACATTCAGCGCACCGGCGCCAGCTCGCTGGTTGATGACCGCCAAGTGGCGCAGTGGCTGAACCTGCAAGCGGTGGGCAAGCTGCAGCCGCGGGATGTGGCGAGGGTCTGCCGCAGCACCGTGCACAGTTACAGCCTGTCGCCGCTGGCGAACATCGAAGCGCGGCATTTGCCGTCGCTGGGGCACGCGGCGAGTCAGGCGGACATCGCCCTGCTGCTGGAATACAGCCGCCTGCTCTGGCGCGAAACGGTCAGGCCGTCGGCGCCGCAGATTCGTCTGCCGATCCGCAACAGCCACCGGATCAAGTTTCTGGCGCTGAGCAATGAAGTCATCCCCGAAAACTACAGCCACATAATCATCGACGAAAGCCATGAACTGACGGCGCCGATGGTGCAAATCCTCGACCGCAGCCCCCAGGCGGTCATCACCCTGGGTGACGAATTCCAGCAACTCAGCGGCAAGACCCCGCGCCATGGCGGCTTCATTCGCCAGCGCTTCATGACCCAGTCGATCCGCGCCGGCAAGCAAATGGCCGACGTGCTCAACCCGATGATTCAGTTGCACCCCAGCGATATAAAAGAAGGCTTCGTCGGCCGCGCGCCCCACCCGACGCGGATCATCGGCCACGGCGTCATGCCGATTCCGGAAAAACCCACGACGATTCTGGTCGCCAATGAATGGGGCTTGTTTGCCTGGTTCAAGCGCCTGACCGAGGCGGGGGCGCGCTTTCAAATGCCACTGCGCACCCTTGAAAGCCTGACGCTATTCGTCAAAGGCCTGGACCTGCTCTACCGCGAAGACCTGCGCCCGCAACACCGGCTGATTTTCCGCTACGCCTATTGGGACGCGCTGGCCTCGGCCATGGGCGGCAGCCACGAATTCAAGGCCATGCACGAGTGGCTCGGCCAGGGCAACCGGCTGCAGGACTTCATCGAGACGACCCAGCGTTTCTGCAACGACCCCGCCGCCATTCTCAAACTGGCGAAAGTCGAAGACGTGAAGAACCAGGAATTCGACTCCGTGCTGCTCTCCCGCGACCTCATGCGGCCACCGCGCGAAGGCTCGACGCATTCACTGGCCAGCGTGTGCTCGCTGCTCTACACCGCCAGCTCCCGCGCCCGGCACGAACTGCTGCTGCCGGGGAACATGAATGACTGGTTGCAGGATTTGGGGCGTAAGTAGAGGGCGGACAACTGTCTCGGTAACGATCCGGGTTAAACGGGATTACCTTCGGGTATTTCCGGCGGTTCCTACAGACAGGGACGATCCACGCTGACTTCATAACAGCTCATTCATCGGTAAATTTCTGATCGACCTTTTAGCGATCCAGGGACGAACCGTGAACAAGAGCGCTGCCTATGATGTACGGCCTGCCATCCTTAATTGCGAGACCGCGCTGGGAAGAGCATTGGTGGCCATGTTCAAGTCGGTCGAGAGCGAACTAACGTGTGAAAATGCCCCGCCTGCGGCGCTCACCGTCGTTATCTTTGGTGGATGCGCAGTGCACTTGTACACAAGTCACCGGGTTTCCAGTGATGTCGATGCAGAGTTCTTTGCGGCGGAGTTGCCTTCAAGCGTGGATTTGCAAGCTATGCTGGCGGCTGTCCCCCAGACATTCGTGGATGAGCGAAGCGGTCGTGTCGTTGAATTGTCTTATGACCTCAACTTCACCTCGGGGCTGGGGCCCCTGCATGAGGACTATCTGGAACGGGGAGTGCCGCTTGATGTATTCGGGCCACTGTCGCCATTAAGCGTTCTGATAGCGTCTCCGATCGATCTCGCAATTTCCAAGCTCGGACGCGGGACTGAGCAGGACATCAGCGATATCTTCGCCTTGCTGCGTACCGGCTTCATCCTTGCTGCCGAGTTTGAGCGTTTGGCCCTGCAGGCCATTGATTGCTATGTTGGCAATCACGAACCTCCCACATCCATCCTGACCAACATTTTGCAGGACTACCTGAGACCGCCGATGGACAGCCCGATTGAGCGCCACTTACTTTCCGAAGCAATGGCCAGACTCGCTGATCACCCGCTGAGTCAGGCCGATGATGGAACGTTGGTGAGGCTGGCTCAGGAAGTCTGGTACGAGCACTCAAGCATGGAGTCAGAACTGCGCAGATTTCTCGCCAGCAATCCTGACGAGCTGGCGGCGCGTCGGGTGGGGTACCTTCTGGAAAAGCTGACCCGGTTCCCCTGTGCGACTGACGAACGGGTGCGCGAGACCTTGCACGCGCTGAGTGTGCTGATGCAGCGTTTCCCGCGTCTGGGCGACGCCCCGCAAATTGCGGAGACTCGCCTGCGTGACCGTCGGGACGAGCTTGCGGTGTCATGGGGACTTAGCGAAGGTTTAGGGTTGAAAGTGCAGACCCTGCTTCCCTATCAGACGCGGCATTACGCGGCCGGACGCAACTCGGCTTTCGAATAGCCTGCACCCCGCTCATCCACGTTGAGTCCAATTCTTGGCGGGGAGGGAGGCCAGGAAAGCGGGCTATCAAACGCGGCAGCCGCCACCACGCCACTGCTTAGGACTCACCCCAAACCATCGTTTGAATGCTCGCGAGAACGCGCTGGTCTCCGAGTAGCCGAGCAGCGAGGCGAGCTGGGTGATGCTGAGGTGCTGCTGTTTCAAGTGGCTCAGGGCCGAGTCCTGGCGGATCTGGTCGACCAGCTGTGTGAAGCTGATGCCGTGTTCGCGCAGTTTGCGCTGCAGGGTCCATTCGGACAGGCCTAAGGTGTGGGCGATGTCGTCCAGCGCCGGTTCGCCCAAGTGCAGGGTGGCGAGGATGGTCTGGCGGGCGCGGTCGAGGAGCGTGGCCTCTTGGCTGTTGGCCGTGCCGCTGCCGTTATCGCCCAGTTGACGGATCGCGTCCTTGATCAGCATCAGCAGGACCGGGTCGCTGCCGGGCATGGCTTTACCGACGACATCGCACTTGGGAATCAGCAGTGAATTGCAGCCCTGCCCGAAACAAACGTCCGCGCGAAACACGTCGCGGTGCTCGTGCCAGCCTTGGGGTTGGGCGTGTTCGAAGGCCACCTGTCGAGGTGCCCAGTCCGCGCCGAGCACGTGGCGCACCAGATTCAGCGCCATGCCCATGGTCAGTTCGGCGTCCTGGCGGCGTTCGTTGATCGCGCCGTGGCGCACCTGATAATCGAAGCGGTAGCACTCGCCCTGATCCACCAGCTCGATCAAGGTGCTGTGCTGGTGGAATGGGAAGGCCGCGGAAAAGTTGATCAGCGCGTCTTCCAGCGTCGCCGAGCACAGGCCGATGTAGCCCAGCAGACCGAGCGCCTGTGGCCGGAATTGCTGGCCGTAACGCAAACCGAAATTGTCGCAGCCGGTCTGGCTCGCGGCTTCTTCCAGCACCTTGCAGTAGTTGGTCAGCGGCAGGCTCAGGGTCGGGTGCAGCAGCTGCTCGGGGTCGATGCCGGAGCGGCCGAACACCCGGTCCAGATCACCGCCGTGCTGCACGATGAAGCCATCGAGCCCGTTGGCCGCAGCCGACAGCACGCCGCGATTGCTGGCGGCGGGCGTGTTCGATGCGGCGGCGGGGGCGAGGGTCTGGAGCATGGGTGGGATGGCTCTGACGGTTTATATGCCTACCTTGCAAGCAAATGTCGTACCTTCATGACTTCAGCACGCATTCCGGTGGCCACGCGCCGGCCGGCAGTTCAGTTGCGGGCTTAATCACGTGTCTGCCGCGCGGACGTCTTCGCGGGCAAGGTGGAGCGCCACCCCGGTCGCTCCTACAAGGGGGGTTAGTGCTACTCAACGACTCATCTGCTGCCCAAGCTCTTGGGAACTCCGGTGCCACGCCGGCCAAGCAGCACAGGCATTGCGTGACCCTCAATAAAGCACCGGGCCGTTTTCACGCGCCAGCGTGGCGCACCCCCCGCAGATACCCGGAAAACTTGACCGCAGACGACAGACCGCGCGCCGTACGGTCAAGCCTTGGCCTGTTAGCTGTGACTATGCTCCACGTCAGACAAATACCGTCGCCTGGCTACCGGGGTACACACTCATGACTGCTTCACAACTCAAACCGACCTTGGGAACCCTGCACTTGTGGGGACTGGCCGTGGGCCTGGTGATTTCCGGCGAATACTTCGGCTGGAGTTACGGCTGGGGCACCGCCGGGACGCTGGGCTTTCTGGTGACCACGCTGATGGTTGCGGTGATGTACACCTGTTTCATCTTCAGCTTCACCGAGCTGACCACCGCGATTCCCAACGCGGGCGGGCCGTTTGCCTACAGCCTGCGCGCCTTTGGCGTGACCGGCGGGATGATCGCGGGCCTGGCGACGCTGATCGAATTCGTCTTCGCCCCGCCGGCCATCGCCATGGCGATTGGTGCCTACCTCAACGTGCAATTCCCGTCCCTTGATCCCCGGGTCGCGGCCATTGGCGCGTATTTCGTGTTCATGACCCTGAACATCCTGGGCGTAAGCATCGCCGCGACCTTCGAACTGGTGGTCACCATCCTGGCCGTCGCCGAACTGCTGGTGTTCATGGGCGTTGTCGCGCCGGGCTTCAGCTTCAGTAATTTCGTGCTGGGCGGCTGGGCCGGTTCCGACACCTTCAGCCTGCCGGCCGTCAGCGGCATGTTCGCGGCGATCCCCTTTGCCATCTGGTTCTTCCTCGCCATCGAAGGCGCGGCCATGGCGGCTGAAGAAGCCAAGGACCCGAAGCGCACTATTCCGCGTGCTTACGTAGGCGGCATCCTGACCCTGGTGGTGCTGGCGATCGGCGTGATGATCTTCGCCGGCGGCGTGGGCGACTGGCGCACGCTGGCGAACATCAATGACCCGCTGCCACAGGCGATGAAGGCCGTGGTCGGCGGCAACTCCAACTGGATGCACATGCTGGTGTGGATCGGCCTGTTCGGTCTGGTCGCCAGTTTCCACGGCATCATCCTTGGCTACTCCCGACAGTTCTTTGCTCTGGCGCGGGCCGGTTTCCTGCCCGCGAGCCTGGCGAAACTGTCGCGCTTCCAGACGCCCCACCGCGCCATCCTCGCGGGCGGTGTGATCGGCATCATCGCGATTCTCAGCGACGGCGTGATCAACCTGCAGGGCATGACGCTGACCGCGGCGATGATCACCATGTCGGTGTTTGGCGCTATCGTGATGTACATCATCAGCATGCTCAGCCTGTTCAAGTTGCGCCGCAGCGAACCGAACCTCGAGCGCAGCTTCCGCGCGCCGGGTTATCCGATCGTGCCGGGCATCGCTCTGGTGCTGGCGGTGGTGTGTCTGGTCGCCATGGTCTGGTTCAACCTGCTGATCTGCGCCATATTCATCTGCCTGATGTCCGTGGGCGCGCTGTTCTGCAAAATGGTCCGCGGGCGCCATGCGGCGGTTGTTGTGGCCGGTTAATCACGCGGTTCAAAAAAAGAGGTGTGCATGAGTTTTTCCCACAGCATCGGTGGCATGGTCTGGCGCTTCGACAGCCTGCGGGAACTCATGGCCAAGGCCAGCCCCGCACGCTCCGGCGACTTCCTGGCAGAAGTCGCCGCCAGCAGCGATGCCGAACGTGCGGCGGCGCAAATGACCTTGGCCGATGTGCCGCTCAAGCAATTTCTCACCGAAGCGCTGATTCCCTACGAAGAAGATGAAGTCACCCGCTTGATCGTCGACAGCCATGACCGCGCGGCTTTCGCTCCGGTCAGCCACCTCACCGTCGGCGGCTTTCGCGACTGGCTGCTGGGGGACGACGCCACCGAGGCCAGCCTCAAGGCCCTGGCGCCGGGACTGACCCCGGAGATGGCGGCGGCGGTGTCGAAGATCATGCGCGTGCAGGATCTGGTGCTGGTGGCGCAGAAGATTCGTGTCGTTACCCGCTTTCGCAACACCGTCGGCCTGCGTGGGCGCATGTCCACCCGGCTGCAACCCAATCACCCCACCGATGACCCGGCCGGCATCGCCGCCAGCGTGCTCGACGGTTTGCTGTACGGCAACGGCGACGCCATGATCGGCATCAACCCGGCAACCGACAGCGTCAGCGCCATCAGCGAACTGCTGAAGATGCTCGACGGCGTCATCCGTCATTACGAGATTCCCACCCAGTCCTGCGTGCTGACCCACGTCACCTCCTCGGTCGCTGCCATCGAAAAAGGCGTGCCGCTGGATCTGGTGTTCCAGTCCATCGCCGGCACCGAAGCGGCCAACAGCGGATTCGGCATCAGCCTTGAAATCCTCCGCGAAGGCTATGAAGCGGGCCTCAGTCTCAAGCGCGGGCCGCTGGGCAATAACCTGATGTACTTCGAAACCGGGCAGGGCAGCGCCTTGTCGGCCAACGCGCACCACGGCGTCGATCAACAGACCTGCGAGGCCCGCGCCTACGCCGTCGCCCGGCATTTCAACCCCTTTCTGGTCAACACCGTGGTCGGCTTCATCGGCCCGGAATACTTGTACAACGGCAAGCAGATCATTCGCGCCGGCCTTGAAGACCACTTCTGCGGCAAGCTGCTCGGCGTGCCGATGGGCTGCGACATCTGCTACACCAACCACGCCGAAGCCGATCAGGACGACATGGACGTGCTGCTGACCTTGCTCGGCGTTGCGGGGATCAATTTCATCATGGGCATTCCGGGGTCCGACGACGTGATGCTCAATTACCAGACCACCTCGTTTCACGACGCCTTGTATGCTCGAAAGACCCTCGGCCTGCGCCCGGCGCCGGAGTTCGAGGAATGGCTGACGCGCATGGACATCCTGCGCCAGGATGACGGCGGCGTGCGGCTGGGGCAGGGCGTGCCGCCGTTGTTTCGCAAGGCGCTGGCGCAACTTAATTAGTCGCTGATCAGCAGTTCAGACAAGGGCTTGAGCCATGAGCGATGACAAGAAATCACCCGCACACGCCGATGCCTGGCAGCAGTTGCGCTCGCTGACCTCGGCGCGAATCGCCCTCGGGCATGCGGGCACCAGTCTGCCGACGGCGGCGCAGCTGGATTTCCAGTTTGCCCACGCCCAGGCCCGCGACGCGGTGCATCTGGCGTTCGATCACGCGGCCCTGGCCGAGCAACTGGCGGGCCGGTCCCGCGAAACGCTGACCCTGCAAAGTTCGGCAACCGACCGCCATATGTACCTGCAACGGCCTGATCTGGGGCGGCGGTTGTCCGAGGCATCGGCTGCCCAACTCAAGAATTACGCGGTTGCGCATCCTGAAGGATTTGATCTGGCGCTGGTGGTCGCAGACGGGTTGTCTGCGCTGGCGGTGCAGCGCCACAGCCCGGCGATGCTGGCGCGCATTGATGAAATGGCGGCGGCGGAAGGCTGGAGCCTGGCGCCGGTGGTGCTGGTGGAGCAGGGTCGCGTTGCCGTTGCCGATGAAATCGGCGCACTGCTCAAGGCGCGCATGGTGGTAATTCTGATCGGCGAGCGGCCGGGCCTCAGCTCACCGGACAGCCTCGGCCTGTACTTCACCTACGCACCGCGCGTGGGCCTGAACGACGCTGCGCGCAACTGCATTTCCAACGTGCGGCTTGAAGGCATGAGCTATGCCATGGCAGCGCACAAGTTGCTGTACCTGATGCGCGAGGCCTGGCGCCGGCAATTGTCCGGCGTGAACCTGAAGGACGACGCGCAAGTGCCGGTGCTGGAAGCGGGCGAGGGCAGCCGGCCGGGGAATTTTTTGCTCGGCGGGTGAATGTCTCAGACACTGCGGGGTTTTGTGGGACCGGCTTCAGCCGGGAGAGGCCAGTGCATTCGCTGCATCTCCACTGGCAGAGACACCGCTTTCCCGGCTAAAGCCGGTCCTACATTTTAGGTCACAGCCAGTTTGACTGGATGCACGCGGTGCTTTTAGTAGGACCGGCTTCAGCCGGGAAGAGGCCATCACATCCGCCGCATCTCCAGCGGCAGATACGCCAGCTTCACGCCCCTTCCCACACTCATTTGCTAGGCTGCTCTCACCACTTCCGAGAGCGCCGCCTTATGCCCACTGCCCCTTCCGACACTGCCTGCACGCATTTCCTGCGCGAATTCTGGCTGGCCCTTGGCGGCGAGCCTCGCTATCTCGATCATCTTCAGATCACTGGCGAAGGCGCGCTGGCCTCGGCATTCCCGGTCACCGATTTCGCCACAGCCGCCATCGCTGCCGCGCATCTGGCGGTGGGCGAATTGATTGATCAGACCCACGGCACCTCGCCTGCGATCACCGTCGATCGGCGCTTGGCCTCGTTCTGGTTCGCAACATCCCTTCAACCCCAGGGCTGGTCGCTACCGGCCCAGTGGGATGCGGTGGCGGGGGATTACCGCGCGGCGGATGGCTGGATTCGGTTGCACACCAACGCGCCGCACCATCGTCAGGCCGCACTCGCCGTGCTTAAAAACGCCCCCGAGCGCGACGCGGTCAGTCAGGCCGTGCTGCGCTGGCAGGCCAGTGATCTGGAAAGCGCGGTGGTCGCTCATCAAGGCTGTGCCGCGGCGATGGGCAGTGCGCAGGCCTGGCGCGATCATCCCCAGGGGCGCGCCGTGGCTGGCGAACCCTTGCTGCATCGCACGGATACGCCAGTGGGACCGGCTTCAGCCGGGAAGGTCTCAACTGCGTCAAGCCGTACACGACCCGAATGGATCGTCCCCCGCGAACGTCCCTTGCACGGAATCCGCGTGCTCGACCTCACGCGGATTCTGGCCGGCCCGGTGGCGACGCGTTTTCTCGCCGGTTTCGGCGCCGAGGTGTTGCGCATCGATCCCCCTGGCTGGGACGAGCCCGGCACCGTGCCCGAAGTGGTGCTCGGCAAACGTTGCGCGCGGCTGGACCTGCGCGACCCTGTCGATCGTGCGGTGCTGGAGCGCCTGATCAGCGAGGCCGACGTGATGATCCACGGTTACCGCGCCGACGCCCTCGCGCGCCTCGGCCTCAGCGCCGAACGCCGCCGCGCGCTCAATCCCGGTCTGGTGGATGTATCACTGAACGCCTACGGCTGGACCGGCCCATGGCGGGAGCGACGGGGTTTCGACAGCCTGGTGCAGATGAGTTGCGGCATCGCCGATGCCGGCAGGGTGGCCGCGGGAAGTGACAGGCCCGTGCCGCTGCCGGTGCAGGCGCTGGATCACGCCACCGGGTATTTGATGGCGGCCGCAGCGGTGCGCGGCCTGACCGAGCGACGGATCACCGGACAGGGCGTTCAGGTGCAGGCATCCCTGGCGCGCACCGCGTTATCGCTGATGTCGATTGCCCCGACCGAGGCTCAGCCTGCAGCGCTGCTACCGCTGAATTCGAGCGATTACTCCGCCGCCATCGAGCACACCGCCTGGGGCCCGGCGCTGCGCCTCAAACCCGCCGGGCAGATCGACCACACGCCGACCCACTGGGATTTACCGGCGAACGCACTGGGCAGTAGCGACGCGAAATGGCTGTAACGCGCGCTTGCTCCAACCCGTTTCACACACCCGCGATCATCAAATCCAGGTTCTGCACCGCCGCCCCGGCCGCGCCTTTGCCCAGGTTGTCGAACACGGCCGCCAGCAACACATGCCCGTCGTTCTCGAACACCATCAGCCGCAGGTTATCGGTGCCGTTCAACTGACGCGGGTCGATCCCGGTCAGCGCGCGCGATTGCTCCATCGGCATCACTTCAACAAACCCGCTGCCCTGATAATGCTCCGCCAGCGCGGCATGCAGCCTCGTGCCGGTGACGCCGTGGGGCAGCAGCCGTGTTTGCAGCGCGATGGTCAGCACGATGCCCTGACGAAACGCGCCATACGCCGGAACGAACATCGGCCGCTCGCTCAACCCGCTGTACTGCTGGATTTCCGGAACGTGCTTGTGCGCAAGGCTCAGACCGTAGACCTGAAACGGAATCGCCTGGGCAACATCCGGCCCCTCAAATTCGTCGACACCGGCGCGGCCTTTGCCCGAATAGCCCGACACCGCGTTGATGCTGATCGGGTAATCGCGCGGCAGCAGACCCGCCTCCAGCAACGGCCGCAACAAACCGATAGCCCCGGTGGGGTAGCAGCCCGGGTTGCTGACGCGGCGGGCGCTGGCGATGGTTTTTTTCTGGTCGTCGTTCATCTGCGCGAAGCCGTAGACCCAGTCGGGGTGAGTGCGGTGGGCAGAACTGGCGTCGATCACCCGCACGTTCGAGTTGGTGATGCTCGCGGCTGCGTCCCGGGCGGCGTCGTCGGGCAGGCACAGCACGGCGATGTCGCAGGCGTTGATCGCGGCGGCGCGGCTTTCCGGGTTCTTGCGATGCTCGGCGGGCAGCGTCACCACCTGCAGGTCGGTGCGGCCTTGCAGGCGCTGGTGAATTTGCAGGCCGGTGGTGCCTTGGTCGCCGTCGATAAAGATGATGGGCTGTGACATGGGTTTAGGTTTCCGCAGAAGGTCGTCAATGACCGCCATCTTCAAGTGCACTCGTTGATAGAGAAAGTTGAATTTATTGACGGTACACTGCAGTTTTTCTGAAGGAGAGGCCGATCCGTGCGAGAAATCAGTCTGGATCGTTTGCGCACCCTGGTGGCCATCGCCGATCACGGGTCGTTTGCCGAAGCGGCGCGGGTGCTCAATCTCGCGCCGCCGACCGTCAGCCTGCACATTGCCGACCTGGAGCAACGGGTGGGCGGCGTGTTGCTCTCGCGCACCCGCGGGCGGGTTCAACCTTCGGCCATCGGCGACACCCTGATCGAGCGCGCGCGGCGCCTGTTGGCCGATGCCGAGCAGGCGCTGGAAGACGTCGAGCGACAGGTCAAAGGTCTGGCCGGACGGGTGCGACTAGGGGCGTCAACCGGTGTCATCGCGCAATTGCTGCCCCAGGCGCTGGAAACCCTGGCGCAGTTGCACCCCGGCATCGACGTGCAGGTCGCGGTATTGACGTCGCAACAGACGTTGCAAAAGCTCGCGGATGGCAGCCTGGACATCGGCGTGATTGCGCTGCCCCAGGCGCCGGTCAAGGGCTTGTCGATTCAGCCCTGGCGGCGTGACCCGGTGATGGCGTTTCTGCCGGCGCGCTGGGACTGTCCGCTGGTCATCACGCCGACGTGGCTTGCCAGTCAGCCGCTGATTCTCAACGACGCCACCACGCGGCTGTCCCGCCAAGTGGCGGAGTGGTTTGCCGGCGAAGGGCCGCAGCCGACGCCGCGCATTCAGCTCAATTACAACGACGCGATCAAGAGTCTGGTGGGGGCGGGCTATGGCGCGACGTTGCTGCCCCATGAGGCGTCCACGCCGGTTCCGGAAAGCCGCATCGTCATGCGCCCGTTGCTGCCGGCGTTGTGGCGGGAATTGGGCATTGCGCACCGGGCCGGGAGCGTCGAACGCTCGACCGGGTATGTGCTGGAGGTGTTACAGGAGCTGGAGGCGTTGTAGCTCAACGGGATGTAAAAACAGACGTGTCGCCGACCGGCGCCTGACCCTCTCAGGCGCCTGGTCGGCTACATGTTGGAAGTCATGCCATCAGAATTTGAACGCCTGGCGCCCGATCAGCAGCCACTGGCCTTTCTGTTTCTGCCAGACCTGAAAGTTTTCGATCTCGGTCGGCACTACCTTGCCACTGTTCACGGCCTCGGCCGAGAAGTGGTTGCGCACCAGGGCGACGTCGCCATTCATGTTGATTTTCTGGTTTTTCATTTCCAGGGTGTTGAAGCCGCTGCGCCCGGTTTCGATGTCGGCGATGAACTCTTCCTTGTTCTGGACTTTGCCGCTGGAGTGTCCGTAGGTGACGTTGTCTGAAGTCAGCGCGCCCAGGGCCGCGACGTCTTTGTGCAGCATCGCCTGGGTCATTTTGTCGACAGCTTTGGCGACGTCTTGCTCATCGGCAGAGGGTGCGGCGGCGACGAAGCCTGAAAACAGGCACAAGAAGCCGAGGGTCAGTTTGAGTCTGGTCATGGGTGCATCCCTTTTTTATTGTTGATGGAGGCGTCAAGCAGAGGCCATTTTTCGATGAAAAGTGGCTTTGTACGTCGTCGTACAACTGCGCCGCTCAGGCTAGCCCACAACGGGCGTGTTGGAAAGGGAGCGTTTGAAAGTGGGGTGCTGTTGCAGCGCAGCTTGATACAGGCGGGCGAAATACTGCTTTACTGAGGGCTCGGCGCGGCACCTTCAGGCGGCGCTTTCGCGCCTGTGGCCGCTGAAACTCGATGAGGATGCGTACAGATGACCCGTCTCACCGCCAAAGACTTCGCCCCGGAACTGCTTGAGCTTTACGACTACTACGTTCACGGCAAGATCAATCGCCGGGAGTTTCTCGATCGCGCGGCAGTGTTCGCCGTGGGCGGGCTTGCCGCGACGACGATTCTGGCCTCGCTGAGCCCCAATTACGCGCTCGCCGAGCAGGTCGAGTTCACCGACCCGGACATCATTGCTGAATACATTTCCTACCCGTCGCCCAAAGGGCACGGCCAGGTGCGCGGGTATCTGGTGCGGCCGGCGAAGGCCGATGGCAAAGTCGCCTCGGTGATGGTGGTGCATGAGAATCGCGGTCTGAACCCTTACATCGAAGACGTCGCCCGCCGGGTGGCCAAGGCGGGTTTTATCGCGTTGGCGCCTGATGGTTTGTCCTCGGTCGGCGGCTATCCGGGCAACGACGATAAAGGCCGGGATCTGCAGGCGAAGGTCGATCCCGAGAAACTGATGAATGACTTTTTTGCGGGCATCGAGTGGCTGATGGCTCATCATGCTTCCACCGGCAAGGTCGGGATCACTGGGTTTTGTTATGGCGGGGGTGTCTGTAATGCTGCTGCCGTGGCTTATCCGGAGCTGGCGGCGGCGGTGCCGTTTTATGGTCGCCAGCCCAAGGCCGAAGATGTCAGCCGGATCAAGGCGCCGCTGTTGTTGCATTACGCCGAGCTGGACAAGCCGATCACCGATGGTTGGCCGGCGTATGAGGCGGCCTTGAAGGCGGCGGGGAAGACTTACGAGGCTCATATCTATAAAGGCGCCAACCACGGTTTTCATAAAGACTCTACGCCGCGGTATGACGACGCTGCGGCGACATTGGCGTGGAACCGGACGTTGGATTGGTTCAAGAAGTATCTGGTCTGAGGTGAGGCTGGGAGAAGATCAAGAGCGTCTGCCTGGGGGCAGACTGTTTCGCCTTCGGCGACTTACTTTTGAAAAGCACCAAAAGTAAGCAAAAGTGCCTGCTCCTGGTTGGGCCCGACTTCGTCGGGTTCCTTCACTCCGGTCTCTCTCCGTGGGCCCGCGCCGAACGGACATCCATGTCCTGACGGCGCTCTCGCCGCATCCATGCGGCTCGGCCCACTGCGCGAGACCTGCGTTCAGCCTGCACCCAAGTCGCGTTTGGCGGTGACTGGACTTTTTGCGTAGGAAGATCAAAAGCGCTTTTAAAGCAGATCAAAGGCTTCCCGGCTAAAGCCGGTCCTACAGTCGGAGCCGATCCCACTGGATGCACGCGATGCTTTTTGTGGGACCGGCTTTAGCCGGGAAGGGGCCAGTGTGTTCGCCATCACTTTTTTGATCGTTCCTCACGCTCCGCGTGGGAATGCATCCCCCTGACGCTCCGCGTCACCGGTCTGGCTGGAGGAACGCGCGCTCATTGTAGGACTGGTTTCAGCCGGGAAGAGGCCGGTGTGTTCGCCATCACTTTTGTGGTGTGCCGCCGAATGTCTTCCCGGCTGAAGCCGGCCTCACTGTGGGATCGCGGTGTGCGAGCCGGCACCAAAACCCTGCACGCGGTGCATCTTTGAGGCGCACGCGAACCTGCGAATTAAACCGCAAAATCCGTAATCCCCAAGCAATCCGGACCTTCCCCCCAATGGCCCGGCTTTTGCTTTTGTTGAATCCTAACTTGGATACAAGATGGATGCCTCCCATGCACGACCTCCAAAACCCTCATATCGGCTGGACCTTCAACGAGTGGCTGACGGCCTATCAGACCGGGCAGTTGTCGCCTGACGTGCTGCTGTCGCTCGCCAGCGCTTACCCGGAAACCGACACGGCGTGGATCGCCCGGGCCAGTCAGGCGCAGATCAGTGAGCAGCTCGATGCCCTGGCTGAGCGTCTTGCTGCAGTCAATGGCGACATCACCCAATTGCCGTTGTACGGCGTGCCGTTCGCGATCAAGGACAACATCGACGCAGCCGGCTGGCCGACGACGGCGGCGTGCCCGGAATTTGCCTACACAGCGAGCAAAGACGCGACCGTGGTTGCCCGACTGCGCGCAGCGGGGGCGATTTTGATGGGCAAGACTAATCTCGATCAGTTCGCCACCGGCCTGGTCGGCACCCGCTCGCCCCACGGCGCTGTGCCCAACAGCTTCAACCCCGATTACGTCAGCGGCGGTTCGAGCTCTGGCTCGGCGTCGGTGGTGGCGCGGGGGCTTGTTGCGTTTTCGTTGGGCACCGACACCGCTGGCTCGGGCCGGGTGCCGGCCGGGTTCAACAACATCGTTGGGCTGAAACCCACCAAGGGCCGCTTGCCGAATACCGGGCTGGTGCCGGCGTGCAAGACGGTGGACTGCATTTCCATCTTCGCGCTGACCGTAGCAGACGCCCAAACAGTCGCCGGCCTGGCCGAAGGCTTCGATGGCGATGACGCCTATTCCCGCCACAACCCGGGCACGGCGCCGGTGGGCTTCCGCGCCGCGATGAAGCTGGCCGTGCCGGATACGCTGGAGTTCTTCGGTGATGCGCAGAATCAAGCCGTGTTCGAGCAGGCACTGCATCGTTTGAGCGGCATGGGCGCCGAGATCACGCGCATTGACTTCGCCCCGTTCAAGGCCCTGGCCGAGCAGTTGTATTACGGCCCCTGGGTCGCCGAACGCACCGTCGCCCTGACCTCGATGCTGGAAACCAACCCCAACGCCATCAACCCGGTGGTGCGTGGCATCGTCGAAAGCGGCCTGGCTTACAGCGCCTGTGACGCCTACCGCGCCGAGTACCTGCGCGCCACGCTGAGCCGGCAGATCAACGACGCGCTGGCCGGGTTCGACGCTTTGGTCGTGCCCACTTCCGCGACCCTGCGCACCCAGGCGGAAATGGCCGCAGAGCCGGTGCTGTACAACTCGCAGTTCGGCTTCTACACCAACTTCACCAACCTGGCGGACCTCTCGGCCCTGGCATTGCCTGCCGGTATGCGCGCCGATGGCTTGCCGTCGGGGATCACGCTGATTGCGCCGGCCTGGCACGACACAGCGCTCGCTCAATTCGGCCAGCGATGGCAGGAAAGCGTCGGCTTGCCGATGGGCGCAACCGGCCGCGCAATGCCAGCGTGGCCAGCGCCGACAACTTCGTCAGCGACTGCACCGCGCGGTAGTGTTCGCGTTGCCGTGGTGGGCGCGCACCTCACCGGCATGCCGCTGAACGTCCAGCTGACCAGTCGCGATGCCGTGCTGGTCGAACAGACCCTGACGGCGGGCGATTACCGGCTCTACGCCTTGCCCGGGACCGTGCCGCCCAAACCGGGGCTGGTCAAATCCGCGGGCGGTACGTCGATCATCGTGGAGCTGTGGGACATCCCGCTGGCGCGCTTTGGCGAGTTCGTTGCCGAGATTCCCGCGCCGCTGGGCATCGGCAACCTGACGCTGAACGACGGTCGCAGCGTCAAGGGCTTCATCTGCGAACCCTGGGCAATTGATGGCGCGCTGGACATCACCGCTTTCGGCGGCTGGCGCGCGTACATCGCCAGCCTGAAACAAGCCTGACCCAACGCCTGACGCGGCCCCAGAACGCCGTCGCGTCAGGCGCACAGATCACCTGCCGGAGCACCCAGGCCATCATCCCTTCACAGACACCCAAACGGCGCCCGGACAACATGGCCGAGCGCATCTATCAGCAGCTCAAGGACGACATCTTCGCGTTCCGCCTGCTGCCGGGGGATCGCTTCAGCGAAGGCGAGGTGGCCGAGCGCGTGCAGGCCAGCCGCACGCCGGTGCGGCAGGCGCTGTATCGGCTGGAGCGCGAAGGCTATCTGGAGGTGTATTTCCGCAGCGGCTGGCGGGTGAGGGCGTTCGATTTCAATTATTTCGAAGAGCTTTACGACGTGCGCATCGTGCTGGAATGCGCGGCGCTGGCGCGTCTGGAGGCACTGGATCTGGAGCAACATTCGGTCATCGCCGAGCTGAAACGCACTTGGCTCGTCGCGCCTTTCGAACGCCTGCAAGACGCCCAGCAGGTGTCAGCGCTGGACGAGCGGTTCCATTGCGCGTTGCTGGAGGCGGCAGGCAACACCGAGATGGCGCGCCTGCACCTGGAGATCACCGAGAAGATCCGCATCATTCGCCGCCTGGATTTCACCCAGGCGGCGCGCATCGAGGCGACCTATGACGAGCACGGCGAGATTCTCGACGCCGTGCTCGATCGCCAGACCGGGCAGGCCCAGCAGTTGCTCACGCGGCACATCGAAATCAGCAAGCAGGAAGTGCGCAAGATCACGCTGCACCGGCTTCACGTCGCCCGGCCATGAGCTGACGGCTGCACCTCACATCAACGGCAGGCCAAAGAGCACTCAGCGCGGATTGCGTCGCTCCGCCACTTCGGCCAACACCGCCAGGTCCATCTCGCCCTGACCGTGGTCGATGGCGTCCTGCAAGTGGGCGCGAATCATCTCGGCGCTCGGCATCTGCACTGAAACCTGGCTGGCTGCGGCTAGCACCAGATCCACGTCCTTGAGCCCGAGCACCGCCTTGAACGCGGCCGGCTCGTACGTGCGTTCGCCGATCAACGCGCCATAACCGGCGTACACCGGGCCGGGGAAGATCGTTCCCGACGCCAGCTCCACCAGATCGGCGGATTTCAGACCGTGGCGGGTGACCAGCACGGCCGCCTCGCTCATCGCTTCGATGGCCGAGACCAGCATGAAATTCATGGCCAGTTTCATGGCGTTGGCGCTGGAGGGTTTGTCGCCGATGCGCCAGGTCTTGCTGCCGATCAGGTCGAACAACGGCTGCACCCGGTCGATGGCCTGGGCAGCGCCGGCGGCCATGATGTTCAGCTTCGCGGCGGCGGCCATGTTCGGGCGGCCCATCACCGGCGCGGCGATGTAGTCGATGCCCTGTGCGGCGTGCAGCTCGGCCAGCTCGTCGGCGAAGGTCACGGAAATGGTCGCCATGTTGATGTGGATCAGCGGACCCTTGAGTGGCTTGAGCAGACCGGAATCCAGCAGCACGGCGCGCAGGGCCTTGTCGTCGGCGAGCATGCTGAACACCACGTCGGCGGCGAATGCCTGCGCAGGCTCGGTGACTGCCGTGGCGCCTTGCTCGACCAGTGGCTGCGCGGCCTCGGGGGAACGGTTCCAGACCAGCAGTTCATGACCGCCTTTCAACAGATTGCCAGCCACGGCCTGACCCATATTGCCGAGGCCCAAAAAGCCGATTTTCATGGGGGTGCGCTCCAGTAGAAGGTGGGAGTGGGGCGCACACTCGTACCATCAAACCGGGAGCCATTCACTTAAATTCTTGGCCCGTATGTCGGAATTGATGCGCTGCAACTGGTGCAGATCAAGGGTGCCCAGTGGCTTATCTCCCGAGTACTCGGCCACTTGAGCCGCCATCTTCTGCATGAACATTGCAGTCTGCGATGCGTCCAGGTACTGGGCTTTTTCACTCCTCTGGGTCTTCACGCGCACCACCAGATCGGCGGGCAGGTCGACACCTTTGATGGCGCAGCCCAGGCAGACCGTGGCGAAATCATCCAGGCCTCGCACTTCCATCTCCTTCAACTTGCCGCCGTTTTCCGGGCTTCCCGACAACGGGTGCTCCTTGTTCTGATAGGAATATTGCTTGGTGTCGGAGGGGTACTGAATCGCATGGGTGGACAGGTTGTTGATCTTCTCGAAACCGAACACCAGCGGTACGACGCCGCCCTGATTCAGCAAGCTCAGGTACGGGGCTTTGCCATCTTCGAGGGAGCGCAGCAGCTCACTCGCGGCCTGGTGATAGAAACGGTTCAGGTCTTCCCCCCTTAGCTCATTACGCTGTCCGCCAGACCGCAAGGCGATGGAACCCGGCAATTTCAAGTCACCCACATGTTCATCGAGCGGCGCGCCGATGAACTTTCGCCCGACAGGCTTGAGGATGTAGTTGGCGTGTAGAAAACGCTGCAGCCATGCGGCACCTTCGGCAGGCACTTGCTCGGCATCGGCGACGTCGATTGATGGCGCCATGGCATTGGGCGGCAGCGCTTTGCCGGTGTTGAGGGCATGGAGGATGACCTGCGCCATGCGGTGTTGCAGCGCCCGTGATTGCGCGTTACTGGTGTTCACCCCTTTGCCCAATGCATAGGTGCGGGCCTTGCTGCGCAGGTTCGGCCGGGTGGTCGTGTCGGTCGAGCTCTCCCGGGTGCGATCAGAGAAAAACACTTTACCTTCCAGAGACTGGCTGCCTCCTTTTGCATCATTGACGCCGCCTTTGAGCGCCCCTGATTGCAGGATTTCCAGCCCCCACGGCGTTCCGTGCAGCGCTTCAGGCTTGGCATAGGCCAGGGGCGCCGTCGGGTTGAGTGACTGCAGCAACGCCATGCGCAAACCGGAGCGGCTGCGCTCGTCGATGTCGCGCATTTTGTCGAGCACATCCAGCGGTGAATGGCCTTCGGCGTTCAAGGTGTTGGCACGCTGGCCGTCCTTGCGCAGTCGCGCCAGAGCCTCGGCGTCGCGATTGGCAACGGCCGCGTGCAGCGTCGGGCTGGCCTCGGACGTTTCTGTGGTTGGCGAAGGGCTGGGCGGGATGAAAGGCGAAGAAGGTCGGATAGGGGTCATAAGGGCGCGCTTATGGTTAAAAACGCCTGAGTGGACCCTACGCGCCTAACGGTTCCACATCACCCGTGCTACGCCGCCTGCCGCGCCTCGCCGCGTATCACCAGACCGATGCCGACCCCCGAGACCGCCATGCCCAGGGCCATCAGCCAGGAAAGCGATTCGTCGAACATGGCCCAGGCCAGCAGCAGCGTCAGCGGCGGGCTCAGGTAAAGCACACTGGCGACCCGCGTTGGCGTGGCCCGGCGCAGGCACATCCAGTACAGGCCGTAACCGCCGACCGTCGACACCGACGTCCACAGCACACTCATCGCGAAGCCTGCATTGGGGACGGGCGCGAGACTTCCGTGCAGTCCGGCAATAAGGGTAAAAACGAAGGTCGAGACGAGGCACTGCACCCACAGGTTGGACAGCAGGCCCAGCGCCTGCGGGTCGGGGGAATGTTTTTGCCACAGCGTGGCGACCGCCAGCGACAGCATGCCCAGCACCGGCAGGGCGTAGGCCCACGGGGGTGCGCTGCCCCAGGCCAGCGCATCGTGAGTCGCCAGCATCACGCCCGCCAGGCCGATCAGCAACCCGACCCATACGCCGCGGGTCAGTCGCTGGCGCAGCACCATTGCCGCCAGCACGGCCATGCCGATCGGCAGCAGATCGGCGAACAGCGCCGCCAGCCCGGCGGGCACCCCAAGGGCAATGCCCTCGGTCACGCCGAACAGATAACCGGCCATGGCGAGCAGGCCGATGCCGGCGTTTTTCAGCAGCACGGCGGGTGGCGTCTGGCGCAGTCGCCGGGCAACAAAGGGGAAGAGAATCAGCGTAACCAGGAGGCTACGCCAGAACACCACCAACGATGCGGGCGCGTAATCGATGGAGAAGCGCGCACCAATGAAGCCCGAACTCCAGATGATCACCAGCCCGGCTTCCAGCAGCGGCAAGGGGATCGTCCGGCGTCGGGACGGAAGGGGAAAGGTCGCGTTGGTCAGTTCGTTTGAAGTGTTCATGGACCCAACGTACCCGTCCGCCGTAATCTAATAAATCAAAATAAACGACAGCAGTGCTTCGGGATCAGTAAACCATGAGCGCCATTCTGGATATCGAACAGGTCCGTACCTTTCACGCCGTGGCGCGCATCGGCAAGTTCAGCGCGGCGGCGCAACAGCTGCACAAAAGTCCGGCGGCGGTCAGCGTGCACGTGCAGCGGCTGGAAGCGCTGGCGGGCGGACGACTGCTCAATCGCGACAATCAGTCGGTGTCGCTGACGCCGCTGGGCAAGCGTTTTCTGACCTCCACCGCTGCGCTGCTGAGCACCCATGATCAAGTGTTGGCCGAACTGCAGGGCACGCAACTGGCGGGGCGCATCACGCTGGGCGTGTCGGACGAGTACGCGTCGCACCTGATTCGCGACGTGCTCCCGGCGTTTGTGGCGGCATGGCCGAACATCGTGCTTGAGCTGAAGACCGCGCCCAGCTACACCCTGCGCGATCAGGTGCAGCGGGGTCGTCTTCAAGTGGCGATCATCGCCCAGCTTAAAGACCAACTGGGCACTGATGATCAACTGCTGGTATCCACCACGCCGGTGTGGGTCGGCGCCGCGCATCAATCGGGGGAATTGCCGGATCCGTTGCCACTGGCCGTGCATGCCACCCAGTGCCCGTATCGGCACGCGATGATCGAGTCGCTCAAGCGCAGCGGTCATCGCCTGCGAATCGTACTGGAAAGCCCGTCCAATCAGGCGGTCAAGGCCTGCGTCGAAGCCGGGCTGGGGATCAGCCTCATCGACCGCGCCCGGGTCACCGACGGCATGCGCATTCTGGACGGCCTGCCGCGGATCGCCGACCACGACATCATCGTCGTACGCTCGTCAGCTTCTCACGGCGATGATGCAGTTGACCTGCTGCAGCGGGCCATCGGGCAGTATTTCCGCCTGTGACGACGGCGTCGTTCAGTCCTCGGAGCGCTCGCAGAACCGCAGGCGATTGCCGAACGGGTCGGCGATTTCCATGACCTTGCCCCAGTCCAGGTCCTGAATGCCGGGGCGTGAATAGCCGTAGTTTTTTGCCAGCAGTTCGCGCTGCAGTTCGGCGATGTCGCTGACCGGCACGAAGATCGTCGAGCCTGGTGTTGCGTCGCCGTGGTGTTCGGTCAGGTGGATGACGAGCTGGTCGCGGCGGGCCTGGGCATACAGCGGCAGGCCCTCCTCAAAGCGGTGCTCCCACTCCAGGCTGAAGCCGAGAAAATCGACGTAGAACTCTTTCGCCTTGGCTTCGGAAAAAATACGAATCAGCGGTATCGCCGGGGACATCTGCACAGGTGCTCACTCCTTGATGATCTGAGCGGGCGATTCTAGCCCAGACCTCAGAAGTGTGGTGCTCACACAGGCCACTTCCCGGCTGAAGCCGGTCCCACTGATGGATCGCGTGCACCTGTAGGACCGGCTTCAGCCGGGAAAACGTCGGATGCCACGCTGCAAAATTGAGGGTGTGTACACAGGCCTCTTCCCGGCTAAAGCCAGTCCCACTGATGGATCGCGTGCACCCGTAGGACAGGCTTCAGCCGGGAAGGCGTCGGATGCCACGCTGCAAAATTGAGGGTGTGTACACAGGCCTCTTCCCGGCTAAAGCCAGTCCCACTGATGGATCGCGTGCAACTTGTGGGACCGGCTTCAGCCGGGAAGGCGTCGGATGCAACGCTGCAAAATGGTGGGTGTTCACACGGGCCTCTTCCCGGCTGAAGCCGGTCCCACTGACGGATTGCGTGCACCTGTAGGACCGGCTTCAGCCGGGAAGACGTCGGATGCCACGCTGCAAAATTGAGGGTGTTCACACGGGCATCTTCCCGGCTAAAGCCGGTCCCACTAACGGATCGTGTGCACCTGTAGGACTGGCGTCAGCCGGGAAGGCGTCGGATGCCACGCTGCAAAAATTGATGGTGTGTACACAGGCCTCTTCCCGGCTGAAGCCGGTCCCACTAACGGACTGCGTGCACCTGTAGGACTGGCTTTAGCCGGGAAGGCGTCGGATGCCACGTTGCAAAAATTGATGGTGTGTACACAGGCCTCTTCCCGGCTAAAGCCGGTCCCACTAAGGCGATGCTTAGAGCCTGTCGCCCTCAGATGGCAAAGCGAACGCGAAACCGGTAGGAGCCGAATAGGTCATTGGGAGGGTAAGCGGTGCCAGGGGTTTGCGCGCTCTGAGGCAAGGCAAGAACGGCGCCGTGCTGAAGATCAGCCACGGCGCGCGTCAGGGAAGCGGGGGTTAAAGCGGATTAACTGCGCAGGTCTTTCTTGATTTCGTCTTCATCTTTGTGAGGCGCCGCTTTCGGCAGCTCGGCAGGGTAGAACTCACCCTTGAGATTCAGTGCAGCGATGCGTGCCTTGAGCTTTTCGATGACCAGGTCGATGTCCTTTTGATCATCGAGGTCGTCCACACGCAGCCACAGGTGCGGAAGGTTCTCAAAATACACGCCGTCGATTTCCACATCACCCGTCAGTTCGCGGTCCTGGCGCCACAGGCACTTGCGGTGAACCGTCGCCGGGTCCTGTGGCCAGGTTTCCGACGTGGTCAGCCAGACCTCGTGATAGTCCTGCAGATCAATTTCTTCAACTTTGTCCAGTGGGATAAAAGTATTCACATATCACCTGTCAGCCAAGGGGACCGGGCAAGGTCGTTGCGCTGCTGACTGCCCCTGGTCCAATACCGTTTCAAAAAGCGCACACCACTATGGCCGCCGTTTCGCTGACGAGTTCAACGCCCGCGCGCTATTGCCGCACGGCTAAGCCCCTCAACGCAGCGACGTTAATGCAGCGCTGGTTCGCGACTGAACGCGTCAACCGCCCGCACCAGCCCTTTGGCCGCCAACGCCACCAGCTCCGCGCCTTTTTCCGGAGTGGCCAGCGCAGGGTCTGAGCCCATGCGGCCATCGGGGAAGCGCGCACGAAAATCCTTCGCCTCGCGGATCGGCCCGGACGGTGCTATCTGTGGCGAGTAGTCCGCTGATTTGATGGACTCCGGATAGGCCCACTGGGTCACCGCGATCTCGGACGGCGTCGCGTGGGAGCCGTGGCCCACCGGAAACTGCCGGTGCGCCAATTCGCTAACGCCTTCCAGGTCCCACCAGTTGGTCAGCTTCAGCGCGAAGCCGGCAGAACGCCCGGCGAAACTGGCCTCGGCGTACAGCTCGGAAAATGCCGCCTCGATTGACGCGATATTGCCACCATGGCCATTGAGAAAGAGGATCTTTTCGAAGCCGTGGCCCGCCAGCGAGCGCGTCCAGTCACCGATGGCGGCGATGAACGTCGAGGGGCGCAGCGAGATCGTCCCGGGAAAGCCCAGATGGTGCTGCGCCATGCCGATGTTGAAGGTCGGCGCAATCAGGATATCGGCGCTCTTCTGCGCTTCGTGGGCGATGATCTGCGGGCACATCCAGTCGGTGCCGAGCAGGCCGGTGGGGCCATGTTGTTCGTTCGAGCCGATCGGCACGACGACCGTGCGGCTGCGCTTGAGAAACTGCTCGATCTCGATCCACGTGGACTGGTGCAGAAGCATGTCAGGTCCTCTCTTCAGGAAAATGGGTTAACAGCGAAAAATGAGTGTGTGCGAGGGCGCCAAAGGATGAACGAGCGCCGGACCCGGCAGCGGGCTCTCACGCTTGTGGCGCAGAAGGAAAACGCGCGATGAAGCAGGTGCCTAGCTTCTCCGATGAGCTCACGGTCAAGGTGCCGTCATGGGCAGTGGCGATCTGCGACGCGATGTACAGCCCCAAACCCAGGCCTTCTCCGCGCCCGCCCGCTTCGGAACGGGTGAACGGCTCGAACAGCAACGGCATCAGACGTGGCGAAATGGGCGCGCCGTGGTTCATGACGGAAATGATCACCTGGCCACACTCCTGCCGGACGTGAACTTGAATTGGCGTGGTGGTTGCCCCGTGGGTCACCGCGTTGCCCAGCAGATTGGACAACAACTGACTGATGCGCAGCGGGTCGCAGTAGACGCTCCCGGTGAGCTCGATGGCTTCGTTGAATGTTGCCTGAGGCTGGGAGGCGCGGATCTCGTCCACCGTCGCTTTCAATACGCCGGCGAGATCGTCGTTGGCTTGGCGCTTCACCGGAATCCCACCCCCCATACGGCCCCTGGCGAAATCCAGCACGTTCTCGATCAGCGCGCCCATGCGGATCGAACTCTGCCGTATGGCAGCGACCAGTCCCTGCGAGCGCTTGTCTTCGGTTTTGGTCGCCAGCAGGTCGGCGCTCATGCGGATCGCGCTCAACGGCGTGCGCAGGTCATGGCCCAGCACCGCCATGAATTGCTCGCGCAGTCGGCCGTTTTCATTGGCGTCGGTCAGCTCGGCGCGGGCGCTCTCCAGGTGACCCTGGGTGTCCAGGCTCATGGCGATCAATTGCGCGAACAGGGTCAGTGTCTTGACGATGGCGGGATCAGTGAGATCGGCCGGCACCGAATCGATCGCGCACAGCGTGCCGAAGAAGCGGCCATCGGCCAGAACGATCGGGATCGAGATGTAGCTTTCCAGGCCGTAGGTGAGCGCTGTGTGGTGGGTGGGGAGGTGCGGGTCGGCGCTGGCGTGGCCGAACACCACGGGCTGGTGATGCTGCCTGATCTCGTGGCAGATGGTCGATTCCAGCACCAGTTCACCGCCCGGCTTGAGGCCGAAGTTGATCGAGTCATCGACGGCGCAGGCCACCCAGTGACGCTCCGTGACCCTGGCGATCGCCGCGAAGCGCATGCCGGTCATGTGCTTGACCATACTCAGAATGACGGGCACTGCCGGGATCGCGCGGATCGCCTCAACATCCAAAGCAAACTCTGGGCGGGTCATCGGATCTGGCTCTGGGATAACGGGAAGGCAGCGTATCTAAAATCCGCCAGCATGGCTAACCCGTCGGCCCTGTGTCCGAGGTGTCGGCGCAGATTATTGAACCCTGACGCCCATGTCGGGGTCGTTTTAATGATGCCTCAAGGGCAAATGTCATTTGCGTCCCATGCGCTGTTTGTTGTCGTTCGACGTGGCGATACTTGTCAGCCTTATGTCCCTCGAAGCCTATGCTTCTCTGAGCTCTCTGTTTCTCAGCGCTTTTTAATTCTTAAAACAATGGGCCCATGGATGGCCGCCGCGAGGTTGAACGATGATTGCGATGCACCGATTTGCACTGCTGATGACCACTGCTGCGATGCTCAGTGCCTGTGGCGAAACCGCCAAGCTGCCGTTCCAGGCCGGCGTTGGCGCGCAGCCGCAACTGCCCGAGCCGAACAGCACGCTGATCCCGACCGTCAAGGTCTCAAAGGCCGTTGGCTGGAAGGGCACCGACACGCCCAAGGCTGCCGAAGGCTTCAAGGTCAGCGCACTGGCCGAGAACCTCGATCACCCGCGCTGGCTGTACAGCCTGCCCAACGGCGATATCCTGGTGGCGGAAAGCAACAAGCCGCCGAAGCCTGAAGGCGCGACGGACGGCGGGCCGGGGGTGATGGCGTGGATCAAGCGCACCGCCACCGGAATCGTCATGAGCCGGGTCGGCGCCGAAGCCGAAAGCGCCAACCGTATCAGCATCCTGCGCGATGCCGATGGCGATGGCCGCGCGGAAATGAAGAAGGTATTCATCAGCGGCCTGACGTCGCCGTTCGGCATGGTGCTGGTGGGCAATGACCTGTTCATCGCCAACGCCGACGCCGTGGTCAAGGTCCCGTACAACGACGGCCAGACTGAAAGCACCGCCACGCCGGTGAAAGTCACCGATTTGCCGGCGGGTATTAATCACCACTGGACCAAGAACATCATCGCCAACCGCGAAGGCACCAAGCTGTACGTCACCGTGGGCTCGAACAGCAACGTGGCCGAGAACGGTCTGGAAGCCGAAGAAGGCCGCGCGGCGGTCTGGGAAGTGGACGTCAAGACCGGGCAGAAACGCCTGTTCGCCAGCGGCCTGCGCAACCCCAACGGACTGGCCTGGAAGCCGGGCAGCAACGAGCTGTGGACGGTGGTCAACGAACGTGACGAAATCGGCAGCGACCTGGTGCCGGATTACCTGACCTCGGTCAAGGACGGCGCATTCTACGGCTGGCCGTGGAGCTACTACGGCAACCACGTCGACAGCCGTTTGCAGCCGCCGCGCCCGGACATGGTCGCCAAGGCTATCGCGCCGGATTACGCCCTCGGCACCCACGTCGCGCCGCTGGGCCTGACCTGGTCCGACCCGCGCGGCATGCCGGCCAAGTTTGCTGACGGCGTATTTGTCGGTGAGCACGGCTCGTGGAACCGCAATCCCCAGGCAGGCTACAAAGTCGTGTTCGTCGGCTTCCAAAACAGCCGGCCGACTGGCATGCCGGTGGACGTCCTGACCGGATTCCTCAATGCCGACGGCGACGCACAGGGCCGACCGGTCGGTGTGATCCTCGACAAGCAGGGCGCGTTGCTGGTCGCAGACGACGTGGGCAATAAAGTCTGGCGTGTCAGTCAGGCCAAGTGATGGCTTAGCGATGAAATGGAAAATGCCGGTGATGATCACCGGCATTTTTCGTTTGGGGGCAACTGGGCAAGTGGTTAGGGTCAGCGTGAAAACCGCCGCGCGCCCGCCACGCACGCGATCACCCCGACGGTCACCCCCAGCATGCCCACGCTGACGCTTTCATGCAGCAGCGTCGCGGCCAGGGTCAGGCCGAAAAAAGGCTGCAGCAACTGCAGTTGTCCTACCGCCGCGATTCCGCCCTGGGCGAGACCTCGATACCAGAACACGAAGCCGATCAACATGCTGAACAGCGACACGTAGCCGAGGCTCAGCCAGGCCGGCAAGCTGATTTGAGACAGCGCTGGCGGCGCGCTGAACAGGGTCAGGAGCAGCATCAGCGGCAACGCCAGCACCAGCGCCCAGCAGATGACTTGCCAGCCGCCGAGCGTTCGGGACAGCGTGGCGCCTTCGGCATAACCCAGGCCGCAGACGATAATCGCCAGCAACATCAGCAGATCGCCCGCCGGCGACGCCGACAGCCCTTGGGCACAGGCAAACCCCACCACCAGCGCACTGCCCAGCAACGAGAACGCCCAGAACACCGGACGTGGCCGCTCGCCGCCACGCAGCACGGCGAACACCGCGGTCGCCAACGGCAACAGGCCGACAAACACGATGGAGTGCGCCGACGTAACGTATTGCAGGGCCAGCGCGGTGAGCAGCGGGAAGCCGACCACCACGCCGCTGGCAACGATCAGCAGCGGCATCAGCTGGTTGCGCTGCGGGCGCTTCTCCCGCAACACGAGCAGCAGGCAGACCGCGACCAAACCGGCGATCGACGCTCTGGCGACGGTCAGAAACAGCGGCGTGAACTCCAGCACGGCGATGCGCGTGGCAGGCAGAGAGCCGCTGAAAATGATCACACCGATCAGGCCGTTCAGCCATCCCGCGCTGGAGGGTTTTGCATCAAGGGGCTCAGTCTCTAAAGAGATGTCCATGGGGTCGGGCTCCTGAGGTGCAAGGGTGGGACGCTTCTGCCAGTTGATGTTTTGTGGCCGATTGGCCGATTGCCGTCAGGGCAGCGTACGGCCCAGAATCAGCACAATCAAAAAATTGTCATGGATACAGCGCCTATGCCCCGCGCCCGCTACAAAACCCTCGTCGACCGATTCGCCGCGCAGATTGCAGCCGGTGAGTTACCGCCCGGGACGCGCCTGCCGACCCATCGTCAATTGGCAGCAGATGAAGGCCTGGCGCTGGTCACGGCGTCGCGGGTCTACGCCGAGCTGGAAGCCATGGGCCTGGTCAGCGGAGAAACCGGGCGTGGCACCTTCGTTCGGGAAATCGCCCTGCCGCTCAGCCATGGCGTCGATCAGCAGACCAGCGCGCCCGGTGTGCTCGACCTCAATTTCAACTACCCGACGCTGCCAGGGCAGGCCGAGCTGTTGCGCGACGGCCTTCGCCAATTGGCGTTGTCGGGTGATCTGGAAGCACTGCTGCGCTATCAACCCCATGCTGGCCGAAGCCATGAGCGCGCTTGCATCGCTCGGCACCTTGCTGCTCGGGGCTTAACCGTCGAGGCCGACGAGGTGGTGATTGTCAGTGGCGCGCAGCATGGCCTGGCGGTCACGGTGCTGGCGTTGCTCAAACCGGGCGATGTGGTGGCGGTGGATGCGCTGACCTATTCGGGCTTCAAAGTGCTGGCCGACGCGCACCGGCTGGAACTGGTTGCGATCCCCCATGGCGATGACGGCCCCGATCTGAACGCGCTTGAAAAGCTCTGCCAGCGCCGACGGATCAAGGCGGTCTACACCATGCCGACGCTGCACAACCCCATGGGCTGGGTGATGGACTTGCCGTGGCGCGAAGATCTGGTGCGCATCGCTCGGCAGCATGGGTTGCTGTTGATCGAAGACGCGGCGTACGCGTTTCTGGCTGATGACCCGCCGCCGCCGTTGAAGGCCCTGGCGCCGGAGCTGACCGTCTACGTCTCCGGGTTCTCGAAGAACGTCGCGACCGGGCTGCGGGTGGGTTACGTGGTGGCGCCGCTGCAATGGGTTTCGGCCATCGAGCGCGCGATCCGGGGGACGGTCTGGAACACGCCGGGGGTGATGACGGCGCTGGTCTGCGGCTGGATTGAGGACGGCACCGTCGCGCGTCTGGAGGCGGAAAAACGCATCGACGCGCAGGCCCGACAGACGCTCGCCCGAAAGGTGTTAACGGGGTTGAACGTCATCAGTCACCCGGCGTCCTATTTTTTGTGGGTGCAACTGCCGGAAGACGCCAGAGCCGATCAAGTGGCCATGGAGTTACTGGCGAACAAGGTCGCGGTCTCGACTGCCGAGCCTTTCGCCACGTCCAGCGTCGTGCCCCACGGAATTCGTCTGGCGCTGGGCTCCCTGGATCTGGATGCCTTGCGGGTTGCCTTGCAGGAAGTACGTCGGGCGGTCGGCCGCTTCGTGTATTGAAGGGTGGGAAAGGAGAGGGTGGCAGCAGGCTTTGTTGAGGCATCGGTAAAGGTGTTTCTCAGGCCGTCTACCATTCCTGAAATCGATAGTGACCATCACGGTAGGCGAGTTCTCTTTTTCTCGGAAGAGAGGAGGATGGCCCCATACCGAACTTGCTTGAGAAGGACGCCACGCGATGAAAATTTCAACCCTGCTGACCCTCGTCGCCGTGCTCTCCAGCGGGTTCTTCGCTACGGGTTCTGCTGTTGCAGCAGGCACCGTTTCAGCGGCGGACGCCGAGGCGTGCCATTTGCTGCCGGTGGTTGAAAGCCGTGTGGCGCTGCAGTCTTCTCAAAGCGTTGGCGTGCTGTACAGCGAAAACACCGTCAGCACCCTTGAATACCTTGAGCGTTACCACGCGGTGGCGCTGAAGGGCGTCAAGAACGGCGGGCTGGATTCGCGCATTCGCGCGGCGTTTGTCAGCAGCTCCGATCCGAAATTGGCGATGGATTGGCTGAAAGGGTCGTTGCAGAAGCAGTTCGCGTCGGTGACTGTGTACGACAACCTCGATGCGCTGATGCAGGCGCGGCCTGATGTGGTGGTCATGCTCGACACCTACAGCCGCCTGGTGTCCCAGCGCAACTCGCAGGTCGAAGCGCGCTTCATTGCGAAGTTCTACGACTCGAATCTGCAGTACATCGGCAAGGCCGAAGGCCTCGGCGCGAAAGAGCTGACGTCGGTGTGGGTCCACGACAAAGCCGCCCCGGAGATCGCCGCCCAGATCAACCAGCAGCGCGACTTGCAGATCAATGCCCTGAAGCAGTTCGATGCTTCGCTCAAAGCGCTGGTGACCACAGGTAACTCGGCGGAAGTGGCGAGTAACTGATCACCGGCGACAAGGTGAACGCGGTTCGATAGTAGGACCGGCTTTAGCCGGGAAGAGGCCCGCAGATACACCCTCAATTCCGGAGCGTGACATCCGACGCCTTCCCGGCTGAAGCCGGTCCTACAAGTTGAACGCGATTCGATAGTAGGACCGGCTTTAGCCGGGAGGCCAGTGTGTTCAATCTCGATTGTGCAGCGTGATATCCGACGCCTTCCCGGCTGAAGCCGGTCCTACAAGTTGAACGCGGTTCGATAGTGGGACCGGCTTTAGCCGGGAAGAGGCCTGTGTGTTCAACGTCGATTGTGCAGCGTGACATCCGACGCCTTCCCGGCTGAAGCCGGTCCCACAAGTTGAACGCGGTTCGATAGTGGGACCGGCTTTAGCCGGGAAGAGGCCTGTATGTTCAACGTCGATTGTGCAGCGTGACATCCGACGCCTTCCCGGCTGAAGCCGGTCCCACAAGTTGAACGCGATTCGATAGTAGGACCGGCTTTAGCCGGGAAGAGACCTGTGTGTTCAACGTCGATTGTGCAGCGTGACATCCGACGCCTTCCCGGCTGAAGCCGGTCCCACAAGTTGAACGCGGTTCGATAGTAGGACCGGCTTTAGCCGGGAAGGGGCCCGCAGATACACCCTCAATTCCGGAGCGTGACATCCGACGCCTTCCCGGCTGAAGCCGGTCCTACAAGGTGAATGTGCCGAGAACCTTTCCTCTGAGGCAATAAAAAACCGCTGCGCCCCTCATCAAGGCGTCAGCGGTTTTTTTGTGGGGGCGGTTACTTGCTGTCAGGCAGTGCGTAGGCAATCACGTAATCACCGCGATCCTTCGACTGACGTGCGCCGCCGGCGGTGATGACGATGTATTGCTTGCCGGTCTTCGGCGATACATACGTCATCGGGCCGCCCTGGCTGCCCACGGGCAAGCGGGCTTTCCAGGCTTCTTCGCCGTTGGCGCTGTTGAACGCACGCAGGTAGTAATCCTGGGTGCCGGCGATGAACACCAGACCGCCCTGGGTCGACAGCGTGCCACCCAGCGTCGGCATGCCGATCGGCAACGGCAGGTGCATTTTGATGCCCATCGGGCCGGTGTCCTGAACGGTGCCGACCGGCACCTGCCAGGCGATCTGTTGGGTCTTCATGTCGATGGCAGTCAAGGTGCCAAACGGCGGCGCCTGGCACGGGATGCCCGCCACGGACAGGAAGCGGTTTTTGTTCACGGCGTATGGCGTGCCTTTCAGCGGCACAGCGCCCATGCCGGTGTTCAATGCTTCACCGCCGGACCCCGCGATGGCGTCCTTCAGCTGCGGCACCATCTGAATCCACAAGCCCAGGCGCATGTCATTGACGAAGATGAAGCCGTGGACCGGATCGGTCGACAGGCCGCCCCAGTTCATCCCGCCCAGCGAGCCCGGAAAGCTCAGCGAAATATCGGTGCCCGGCGCGGTGAACAAACCGTCGTAACGCATCTTCTTGAACGAGATCCGGCACAGCAGCTGGTCGAACGGCGTGGCGCCCCACATGTCCGACTCGGTCAGGGTCTGCGCGCCGATCTGCGGCATGCCGACGGATTTTGGCTGGGTCAGCGAATAGGGTTCGTTGGGGATATTGGCCGGCTTGACCGGGACTTCCTTGACCTCGGTCAGCGGGTGGCCTGTGTGGCGATCGAGGACGAAAATCTGCCCGGACTTGGTGCCGATGACCAGCGCCGGCACCTTGCTGCCATCCGGTTTGGCGAAGTCGATCAGGCTCGGCTGCATCGGCAGGTCGAAATCCCAGAGGTCGTTATGGACCGTCTGATACACCCACTTTTGCACGCCGGTGGTGGCGTTCAATGCCAGCACCGAGGCGCCGTACGTGTGGTCGAGCTCGGTGCGCTTGACGCCATAGATGTCCGTGGACGAACTGCCCATCGGCAGGAACAGCGTGTTCATCGCCGGGTCGTAGGACATCGGCGCCCAGCTGTTCGGCGTGCTGCGCACATAGGTCTTGTCAGCGGTCGGCGCCTGTTTGTCGTCGGGATTGCCCGGATCGAACGCCCAGCGCATCTGCCCGGTGACCACGTCGAAACCACGGATCACCCCGCCCGGCATGTCGGCCTGCACGTTGTCGGCGACGCGACCGCCTACTACCACGGTGGTCCCGGCCATCAGCGGTGCCGATGACAGTTGATAGTAGGAATCGGGCACGTTGCCCAGTCCGGCTTTGAGATCGACCTGGCCGTTGTTGCCAAAGCCCCGGCAGAACTCGCCGGTGTCGGCGTCCACGGCAATCAGCCGCGCGTCGATGGTGTTGGTCAGCAGGCGACGCTGGCAGTTGGCGCCGGCAGGCACTGCGACCGACGCCGCTGGCGTGCTGCCATCGGTGGGTGGCGCGACGGCGGCGCTGGCATCGAAATAAGCCAGCCCGCGGCAGCGTTGCCACACGGCGGACTTGGCGTTGATGTCGTTCTTCCACAGCTGCTTGCCGGTGTCGGCGTCCAGCGCGATGACATTGTTGTGTGGCGTGCAGATGAACACCTTGTCGCCAACCTGCAACGGGGTCATCTGGTCTTCGGCGCCATTGCCGTCGCTGAGGGCGACGTCGCCGGTGTGGTAGGTCCAGGCCGGCACCAGCTTGCTGACGTTGTCGCGGTTGATCTGGTCCAGCGCGGCGAAGCGGCTGCCGCCTTCATCGTTGCCGTAGTGCGCCCAGTCTTTCTGCGCGTGGGCCGGGTCGACCTTGGTCATGGCCGGGCCATCGCCCGTCGGTGATACCGACGCATGGGGCTGAAACATCCCCCAGAATCCGGCGACTATCGCCACCGCCAGCACACCGCCAAGCACGTATCCGCCGCGACTGGCTGCCAGGCCATTGGCCTTGCGCAGGGAAGGGTAGATCAACGCGACCAGCAGGCTCAGCACGCCGAGCGCAAACAGGCGGGAGACCAGCGGCCAGAACACCAGCCCGGCGTCTACCAGTGCCCAGATCAGCGTCAGCAGCATCACCGCTGCAAACAGCCAGGCGCCTGAGACGCGCGCTCTGAACAGCTGAACGGCCGAGACCATGAGGCCCAGACCGGCCAGCAGGAAATACGCGCTCCCGCCCAGCGTGACGAGGTAGCCGCCGCCTGCCGCGAAGAGTAATCCGAAAACCAGCACGCCCAGCGCGACGACCCAAATGGGCCAGCGGCTGACGGCTGCCGAAGGTTGTGAGTTATTCATGAGGCATTCCTGCTGACGCGATGAGGGGTCGAGGGCGACCGATCAAGTTAAGTGAGGGCGAGGGTTTAACGCGTGGTCGTTGCCGAGTCGCCGGGTGTAGGGCACGACCCGCTGATAATTAACCAGTTAGTTAATTTTGGCGAAGATAGCAAAAAACCGTAGGCACTGCGTCAATTTGTCTCTGTTTGGGTGAGTCGGGGCGGGCGCCTTGCGGGGCTGGATGTGTCAGCGCTGCTGATCCATGAACGCGCGCAAACGGTGTTGCAGGCGGTCAACCGCGTTGTCCATCGCCAGAAACGCCTCGACCGTCATCACCTGCCAGCGCTGGCCTTCATCACCGAACACCACCTGATCGAACAAGCCCTCAGCCACTTCAGCGACAAAGAACCAGGTGTCGAGCCCGTTGACGCCCTGACCGGGGTAGGCCCGTTTGTGAATGAAAGAAGCGGGGTCGAGGACGATGCCGAATTCTTCCATCGTCTCCCGCACAGCGCATTCTTCTGGCGTCTCGTCGCCCTCGCGCCCGCCGCCGGGAAGGTCCCACAGATTCGGCCAGGGAATCTCCGGTTTGTCATCGCGTTGATAGGTGAGCAGCGTGCCGTGGCACAGCATCGCGACTTTCGCGCCGGAGAAAGGAGGGTGCCTGGACATGCGTGCGCCTTCATGGAGTCAGTGCGGCTAACCTAGCACTTCCTGGTTGTGGCATCGTCGTGCGCCAGCGCGACTGACACACCGCAGTCAACCAGTGGGACCGGCTTCAGCCGGGAATGCGTCATTAATCACACCACAAAATTGATGGTGCTCACGCTGGCCTTTTCCCGGCTAAAGCCGGTCCCACTAAAAGCATCGCGTGCATCCAGCGTCGCCGATGGTGTCCCAATGAAACTGACACACCGCAGTCACCGCGTAGGACCGGCTTCAGCCGGGAAGGCGTCAGTCGTCACACTGCAAAGTTGACGGTGTTCACGCTGGCCTTTTCCCGGCTAAAGCCGGTCCCACTAAAAGCATCGCGTGCATCCAGCGTCGCCGATGGTGTCCCAATGAAACTGACACACCGCAGTCACCGCGTAGGACCGGCTTCAGCCGGGAATGCGTCATTAATCACACCACAAAATTGATGGTGCTCACGCTGGCCTTTTCCCGGCTAAAGCCGGTCCCACTAAAAGCATCGCGTGCATCCAGCGTCGCCGATGGTGTCCCAATGAAACTGACACACCGCAGTCACCCCGTAGGACCGGCTTCAGCCGGGAAGGCGTCAGTGGTCACACTGCAAAGTTGACGGTGTTCACGCTGGCCTTTTCCCGGCTAAAGCCGGTCCCACTAAAAGCATCGCGTGCATCCAGCGTGACTGAGGGTGTCCCAATGAAACTGACACACCGCAGTCACCTCGTAGGACCGGCTTCAGCCGGGAAGGCGTCAGTGGTCACACTGCAAAGTTGACGGTGTTCACGCTGGCCTTTTCCCGGCTAAAGCCGGTCCCACTAAAAGCATCGCGTGCATCCAGCGTCGCCGATGGTGTCCCAATGAAACTGACACACCGCAGTCACCGCGTAGGACCGGCTTCAGCCGGGAAGGCGTCAGTCGTCACACTGCAAAGTTGACGGTGTTCACGCTGGCCTTTTCCCGGCTAAAGCCGGTCCCACTAACAGCCTCGCTTGCATCCAGCGTGACTGAGGGTGTCCCGATGAGCCTGACACAGCGCAGTCACCTCGTAGGACCGGCTTCAGCCGGGAAGGCGTCAGTGGTCACACTGCAAAATTGATGGTGTTCATGCTGGCCTCTTCCCGGCTAAAGACGGTCCTACAGAGCATTGCATGCATCCAGTGGTACTCACACTCATATGCGCCACCCCGGGAGAAACGATGAACAACCAGACACTCAAAGACGCCTACACCGGCTACATCGCCTGCCTCAATCGCCAGGACTGGCCTGCCTTGGGAGACTTCGTCGGCGAGGACGTGCATTACAACGGCGAGCGCATCGGTCTGGCCGGTTACCGGCAGATGCTGGAGCGGGATTTCCGCGCCATTCCTGACCTGCGCTTCGTCATCGATCTGCTGATCGCTGAGCCACCGCACATCGCCGCGCGGCTGAGGTTCGACTGCACGCCGGTGGGCGAGCTGTTCGAGGTGCCGGTGAACGGGAGGAGGGTGAGGTTTACGGAGAACGTGTTCTACACGTTTGAGGCAGGGCGTATCGTCAACGTCGAGTCGGTGATCGACAAGGCGGCGGTGGCGGCGCAGGTGCTTAAGCCCTGAGCCGCCCAATGGCCTGGCAGCACGGCTGACTCACACGAGAATCAGCCGCGCCTCCGCTCCATCAATGCAACGCGCTGGCGCGGTTTTTGGCGACGTCTTCGGCTTTGACCTCACCGTTGCTCTGACCGAACCGGCGCAGCACGAAGGTGCTCACGGCAGCCAGTTCAGCATCGCTGTAACTGCGGGCGAAGTCAGGCATGCGCTGATCGACCCGTGCCGCCGTCGGCGTGTGACCTTCCAGCAGGGTCGCCATCAGGTTGCGGCCTTTGGGGTCGTTGACGGTTTTCAAACCGGCCAACCCGCCCGCCGGTGATTGCCGGCCACTGCCGTCGATCTGGTGGCAGGCCACGCAGGTGTCGTTGAACAGCTTCTGGCCAAGACCCTTTTGCAGCGCGGCGTCGTTCATCACCAGGGTTGGGCGCGGGATGCCTTCGCTTCTGGCCGGCGTGCTCTTGAGGTAAACCGCGATGGCTTTCAGGTCGGCCGGGTCGAGGTAGCGCAGGCTGTGCTCGACGGCGTCACCCATGGGACCGCCCGCGCCGCCGAAACCGGCCGCGTAGCCCTTCGACAGGTAGCTGACGATCGCTTCTTCCGGCCATGCGCCGATGCCGTATTTAGCGTCGGAGCTGATGTTGTAGGCCATCCAGTTGCCCAGTTCTGCACCTGCCAGAGAGTTGCCGGTGCTCATCGCCTGGAAGATGTTGCGTGGCGTGTGGCACTCGCCGCAGTGGCCCGGGCCCTGCACCAGATACGCGCCGCGGTTCCATTCAGCCGATTGCTTGCTGTCCGGGACGAAGCGTTCGTTGGACGCGAAGATCGCGTTCCAGAACATCATTCCCCAGCGCTGATTGAACGGGAACGAGATCTTGTTTTCGGGCGGCATCTGCTTCACCGGCTCAAGGCTGAACAGGTAGCCCTTGATCGCCAGAATGTCCTCCCGGGACATCTGTGTGTAGGAGGTGTAAGGGAAGGCCGGGTAGTAATGCTTGCCGTCCTTGCCCACGCCTTTTTGCAGGGCATCGACGAATTCGTCGTCGGTCCAGTTGCCGATACCGGTTTCTTTGTCCGGGGTGATGTTGGGCGAATACAGGCTGCCGAACGGCAACTTGAATTCCAGCCCGCCGGCGTACGGCTTGCCGCCCGGCACGACGTGGCAGGCCACGCAATCAGCGGCACGGGTCAGGTATTCGCCCTTGCTCATGGCCGGGGTGTCGCTCGCGTAAACGGTGCTGGCCAGCAAACCGGCCACAAGTCCGAGCGCAGTGTTGAAAACGTTCATGACGCGCTCCTCAAACAGTGAAATAGCCAAAGCGGCTCAACGGCAAACGACGCTCGCGCACACCGGTCGCGGCGTACACGGCGTTGACCAGCGCGGCCGCAGCGGGCACGGCACCGGTTTCACCGACACCGCCAGGGGTCTCCACGCTGTCGACGATGTGCACTTCCACCGGTGGCGCGTCGCTCATGCGGATCTGCCGGTACTCGTGGAAGTTGGTCTGCTGCACCTGGCCCTTCTCGATCAGGATCTCGTTGAACAGCGCGGCGGACAGACCGAACAGCGTGCCGCCTTCCATCTGCGACGCCACGGACGTTGGGTTGGTGGCAAAGCCGCAGTCGATGACCGTTACCAGCCGTGTGATGCGCAGGCCTTTCTCGCCTTGCTTCTCCAGCTCGACGATGGTCGCGACAAAACTGCCGAACACCGCCGTCACTGCCACGCCACGGCCTGAACCGACAGGCAGCGGCTTGTCCCACTCCACCAGTTGCGCGGCCTTGGTCAGCACTGCCTGGGCGCGGGGTTGCGACTGCATCAGTGCCAGGCGGTATTTCACCGGATCGACCTTGGCGTTATGCGCCAGTTCGTCGATGAAGCACTCGATGGCATAAGTGCTGCGCAGCGGTCCGACGCCACGCCACCACGAAACCGGAATCACTTCCGGGTCGTGACGGATGTAGCGCACCTGCAGGTTGGGCAGGGTGTAGATCGGGTCCTTAGCCACTTCGACTGCATCGCCATCGACGCCGTCAGCCGGCAATGCGCCGATGTAGGCCGCGACCACCGAGGCACCGGCGATGCGATGCTCCCAGCCCACCGGACGCAGGTCTTTGTCCAAAGCTGCATTGAGGCGGTCGACGTAGTGCGGACGATAGCGGTCGTGGGTCATGTCCTCTTCACGGCTCCAGATCAGCTTGATCGGATAGCTCAGCTGGCGCGCGATGTCCACGGCCTGGAAGATGAAGTCGGACTCCAGACGACGGCCGAAACCGCCGCCAATCAACTGGTTGTGGATCACCACCTTTTCCACCGGCATGCCGCAGACTTTGGCAGCGCCCGCCTGGGCCATTCCCGGCGCCTGGCAGCCCACCCACAACTCGCAGGCGTCAGCACGCACGTGGGCGACGCAGGTCATCGGCTCCAGCGGGGAGTGGGACAGGAAGGGTTGTTCGTAGATGGCTTCGAAGCGGCTGGAAGCGTTTTTCAGCGCGCCGGCGATGTCACCGGACTGGTGCGCAAACACACCGTCGCCAGCGCTGGCGTCGAACAGCGATTTGTCCAGCTGGGCTGAGTCCAGACCCGCATGGGGGCCGAGGTCCCAGTCGATGTCCAGCGCCTTGAGCGCTTGCTGGCACGACCAGAAATTGCTCGCGGTCACTGCGACGGCGTTGTCCAGGCGCACGATATCGCGCACGCCGGGGATCTTGCGCGCAGCGTCTTCGTTCATCACGCCGCGCAGCTTGCCGCCGTGGACCGGGCAGGTGAGGGTGGAGGCAATCAGCATCCCCGGCACTTGCAGGTCGATGGTGAACTTCGCCGTGCCGTTAATCTTGTTCGGGGTGTCCAGTCGCTGGACCGGTTTGCCCAGCAGCTTGAATTCGCTGACGGCTTTGAGCGGGATGTCGGTCGGCAGCGGTAATTTCGCGGCGGCGTCGACCAGCTCGCCGTAACCGGCACTTTGACCGTTCGGGCCGATGACCCGGCCGTTTTCGGCGTGGCACTGGCTCGGCGCCACTTTCCAGCGCATGGCTGCGGCCTGGATCAGCACGATGCGCGCACCGGCGCCGGCTTTACGCAGGGGCTCCCAGCTGTAGCGGGTCGAGGTCGAGCCGCCGGTGGCCTGGAAGCTCAGCAGCGCGTCGGTGTACAGCGCTGCATTGGGCGGCGCCTCGGTGATGGTGATCTGGCTCAACGGCACTTCGAGCTCTTCGGCGACCATCATGGCGATGCCGGTCTGCACGCCCTGGCCCATTTCGATCTTCGGCGAAATCAGCGTGACGGCGCCGCTTTGATCAATGCGCACGAAAGCGCCATAGCCTTGCTCGGCGTTGTCACCGAGGCTGGCGCCCTGGACCACATCGGCAGCGAAGCTGCGGGTAATCGTCGCCGGCAGGTAGGTGCCGATGACCAGGCCGCCCAGCAGCGCACTGCCTTTGAGCAGCCCGCGACGCGAGAGCATCGCGGCAGGTGTTTGTGATTCGGACATGATGACTTCCTTCAGGCCTGGCTGACGCTTTTGATGGCGGCGCGAATGCGGGTGTAGGTGGCGCAGCGGCAGAGGTTGCCCGACATAGCGTTGACGATCTGTTCGTCGTTGGCTTTGGGGTGTTCCTGCAGCAGCGCGACGGCGGACATGATCTGCCCCGACTGGCAGTAGCCGCATTGCACGACTTCATGGTCCAGCCAGGCTTTCTGCACCGCCTGACCCACGGCCTGCTCACCGACCGCTTCAATGGTCGTGACCTTGCGGCCCGCCACGGCGCTGACCGGCAGCACGCATGAACGCACGGCCTGGCCGTCCAGGTGCACGGTGCACACGCCGCACTGGGCAATGCCGCAGCCATACTTGGTGCCGGTCAGGCCCATCACATCGCGCAAGACCCACAACAATGGCATGTCGTCGGCGACATCCAGGTCGTGCTCCTGGCCGTTAATCATCAATTTCTGCATCACACAACCTCAGACGGTCATCACGGTTGACGCACTGCGCCACGAGCAAGCTTGTGAGGCGGCATCAAGGCTTCGGTTTGTTTTAAAAAAATAGCGCCGTGCCAGTGGCCAGCGCTTTGCTTTATAGGGGATCTGCTCGACATCTTGGGGTCGGGACGAGTCAGCGGGACGAATGGTAGTACGTTCATCAATGGAAATGTCTGATTGCGCGGAAAATATTTCCCGAGGGACATTAAAAGACCCGCGACAACATGACGCGATCCGGGAAAGTGCAGCCCCCGGATCTGCCGCTCTGAAAAGAGTATTTGCGCAGCGCTCATCAGGCGCGCACAAAGTTGTGGATTAACAGGAAGCGCAAAGGTCTATTACCGAAGTTGATGTAATAAAATCGCGCATCAATGACAGTGATGGGTCTTATCAATTTTAAGTATTTATCATCTGCGTCGATCACGAACAGAATGGCCCCAGAAGCAAACGACACGCGCTTTGCTTAATGACTACTTAATGAACTTCTGGAGAATGACCATGAAAGTATTAGCCTTCGCTGCTCTGTCCCTCGTGAGTGTGTTTGCTGCTGCCGGCGAACTCCCAGCCACCCAGCAAAAGCCACTGACCCAGGTTGAACAATACAACCTTCACAAAGGGATCGACGTCGCTAAAGTGATCAGCATCAAGAACGCTCAGGACCCACAGAAAGTTGATGGCCCCGTGCAATCCACCATGGTTTATGTTGACCACGCTGGCGTGACCCACAGCCTTGACTACACCATCATGGGCTACGGTCGTCAAAATGGTTGATCGCCAGTGCCCTGGCGGCTTCAACTACAAACGCTATAAAAGAAACGCTGCATTTGAATGCAGCGTTTTTTTTTGCCTGATTATTGACCGGGAATACCAAGTCGTGTTGTTCGCCATGAACTTGCGCCGGCAGCTTATTTATTTAAAAGACACGATGACGCCTTGGCATCAATCAGCGTTACGCCTGCCGCTGGATGAAGTCCAGGAAGGCTCTCAACGGTGATGGCACATAGCGCCGCCCCGGGTAATACAGAAACGGACCGCTGAAACCTGGCCACCAGGGTTCGAGCACCGGCTCAAGCAAGCCGCTGTCCAGATGGGGGCGCAACCAGTCTTCGAACAACGTGACGATGCCCAGGCCGTCGATGGCGGTTTGCACGGAGAGGTCGACTGCGCCGCCAATCCGCACAGTCAAAGGGCCCGACGGGTCGACACGAACCACTTCGCCGTCGCGCTCGTATTCCCAAAGCGGCACGGAGCCGCTGGGGAATTTGCCGCGCAGGCAACTGTGGTTGAGCAGGTCCCGTGGATGCTCGGGCCGGCCCCGGGCGTCGAGGTACGCTGGCGATGCAGCGGTCGCGAAACGCTGAACGCGCGGGCCGATGGGCACGGCGATCATGTCCTGCTCCAGGCGGTCGTCGTAGCGGATGCCCGCGTCGCAGCCGGCAGCGAGCATGTCGACGAAGCTTTCCTCAGTGACCACTTCCATGCGGATGTCCGGGTGCGCTTGCAGGAATGGGGTGATGATCCCTGGCAATATCAACCGCGCGGCGCTGACCGGTACGTTGAGCTTTAGCGTGCCCGAAGGGCGGTCGCGGAAATCATTGACGACGTCCAGCGCCGATTCGACTTCCCCAAGCGCCGGGACAATCCGCTCCATCAGCCGCGCACCGGCTTCCGTCGGCACCACGCTGCGCGTGGTGCGGTTGAGCAAGCGCACGCCCAGGCGCGACTCCATGCGCCTGACGGCGTCGCTGAGGCTGGACGCCGACTTGCCGCTCAACCGTGCGCCCTCACGAAACCCGCCTGCGTCGACCACGGCCACGAAGGCCAGCAAATCCTGAATGTCTGTCGCCATTGTCCGCTCGCTCGTACAACCCGTGCCGATTGCACCTGATTATCAGCGCATCGGTCAACGCCTATAGTCGTCTCACATTCTTGATCACGAGGCGTAACCCATGAGCCAGGCCAGAAAAGCAGGACACTTTTCATTCGGCGGCCGTACTGTCAACCGCATGGGCTACGGTGCCATGCAATTGGCCGGACCGGGGGTCTACGGACCGCCGAAAGACCACGCTGCCGCAATCGCCGTGTTGCGTGAAGCGCTGGCGGCCGGGGTCAACCACATCGACACCGCTGACTTCTATGGCCCCCATGTCACCAATCGACTGATCCGCGAAGCCCTGCATCCGTATGCCGATGAGCTGCTGATCGTCACCAAGGTTGGCGCGTCGCGAGGCACCGACGCTTCATGGAATGCCGCCAACAGCCCGGCGGAGTTGGTGAGCGCGGTGCATGACAACCTGCGCAATCTCGGCCTGGAAGCGTTGCACGTGGTGAACTTCAGGGCGTGGGGCACCGGGCATTCGCCGGACGAGGCGTCGATAGCCGAGCAGTTCAGTGCGCTGGCCGAGTTGCAGCGCCAGGGTTTGATTCAGCGGCTGGGCCTGAGCAACGTCAGTGCGAAACAGGTCGCCGAGGCGCAGAGCATTGCCGAGGTGGTCTGCGTGCAGAACCACTACAACCTGGCGCATCGGGATGACGAGCACCTGATCGGCGAACTTGGCAAACAGGGCATTGCCTACGTTCCGTTCTTCCCGCTGGGTGGTTTTACGCCCTTGCAGTCCCAGACGCTGTCGGACGTCGCCAAACGCCTCGATACCTCGCCGATGTGCGTGGCATTGGCGTGGCTGCTGCAGCGCGCGCCAAACCTGCTGCTGATCCCGGGCACGTCCTCGGTGGCGCATCTGCACGAAAACCTCACCGCCGCCGAGCTGGTGATTCCGCAAGCGATGCTCGCCGAACTCGACGGGTAGAGCGCCTGATCCCGCAGGGTTTTAGTAGGACCGGCTTTAGCCGGGAAGAGGCCAGTTTGAACACCATCAGATTTGCAGTTTGGCGACTGACGCCTTCCCGGCTGAAGCCGGTCCCACAGGATGAATGCATGCTGTCAGTAGGACCGGCTTTAGCCGGGAAGAGGCCAGTTTGAACACCATCGGATTTCCGGTGTGGCGACTGACGCCTTCCCGGCTGAAGCCGGTCCCACAGGATGAATGCATGCTGTCAGTAGGACTGGCTTTAGCCGGGAAGAGGCCAGTTTGAACACTATCAGATGTGCAGTTTGGCGACTGACGCCTTCCCGGCTGAAGCCGGTCCCACAGGATGAATGCATGCTGTCAGTAGGACCGGCTTTAGCCGGGAAAAGGCCAGTTTGAACACCATCAGATTTGCGGCGTGACGATCGACGCTTCCCGGCTGAAGCCGGTCCCACAGGAGGAATGCGTGCTGTCAGTGGGACTGGCTTTAGCCGGGAAGAGGCCGGTGTGAACACCGTTAGATTTGCAGTTTGGCGACTGACGCCTTCCCGGCTGAAGCCGGTCCCACAGGATGAATGCATGCTGTCATTGGGACCGGCTTTAGCCTCACTAACGGCCAGGGATTTGCGTCAATCCAGATCCGACGCATCATGCCGTTCCGGTACCTGAGTGGCTTCATCGCCCCAGGTTCGGTTGACCCGCATGCCGCGAATCACGGCGGGCCGTTGTGCAATGGTTTCGGCCCAGCGCTGCACGTGGGTGTATTCGTGGGCGGCGAGGAATTCGGCGGCGCCGTACACGGTGTTGCGCACCACTTGCCCGTACCACGACCACACGGCGATGTCGGCGATGGTGTAGCTGTCGCCGGCCAGATAAGCGCTTTCGCTGAGGCGCCGATTCAACACGTCCAACTGACGCTTGGCTTCCATGGTGAAGCGGTCGATCGCGTATTCGAACTTCTCCGGCGCGTACACGTAAAAGTGCCCGAAGCCGCCGCCCAGATATGGCGCAGCGCCCATCTGCCAGAACAGCCAGTTCAGGGTTTCGGTGCGGCCGGCCAGATCCTTGGGCAGCAACTCGCCAAACTTCTCCGCCAGATACAGCAGGATCGAGCCGGATTCGAACACGCGAATGCCCGGCTCGACGCTGCGATCCAGCAGCGCAGGGATTTTCGAATTGGGGTTGATGTCGACGAAGCCGCTGCCGAATTGATCCCCTTCATTGATTCGGATCAGCCAGGCGTCGTACTCGGCGCCGCTGTGGCCGAGGGCAAGCAGCTCTTCCAGCAGTATCGTCACCTTGACGCCGTTGGGCGTGGCCAGTGAATACAGCTGCAACGGGTGCTTGCCGACCGGCAGGACCTTCTTGTGGGTCGGCCCGGCCGTGGGGCGGTTGATGCTGGCGAACTGGCCGCCGGAGGGCGCTTCGTGTTTCCACACGGTAGGCGGGACGTAGGGTGCCTTACTCATTGAACACATCTCCTGAGGGTCAGTTTTAGCGGGAAGGATCGAGCCGCATTGGCCCCGACCCTTTAACAATTTATCGAGTAGAAGACAGCGGTGGCGTGCGCGGTGGGATCAGGCGCTTGCTGCCGATGGATTCGAACGCCGAAGCGAAGCGCAGCAGCGCGGAATCGTCGTAAGCCCGGCCGGCGAAGGTCAGGCCCACGGGCATGCCAATGTCGGCCATCACGCCCATCGGCACGGTGACAGTGGGCACGCCGAGGTGGCGGATCGCGAGGTTGCCGTTGGCGACCCAGACGCCGTTGCTCCAGGCGATGTCGGCCGAGGCCGGGTTGACGTCGGCATCGGCCGGCGCCACGTCGGCGACGGTCGGAAACAGCACCGCATCCAGCCCGAGCTTCTGCATCCACTCTTCGAGGTCAATGCGGCGCGTATGTTCCAGCCCGCGCAGGCCGTCGGCCAATGTGTCGATCCGGTCCCACGGCGTGATGCCGCGCTGGGCCATCTTCACGTACTCGTCCATGCCGGCGGCGAGATCGCCCTCGCGGTTGGGCAGGGTGCCGGGGTCGTGGGGGAAGATCAGCGGGCCGTTGACGTCGGCCAGGCGGTTCAGTTTCGGGTCGCCGTTGGCCTGGAGAAAATCGTCGAACGCCCAGGCGGTGAGGTCCCACAGTTCGTGGTGCAGAAACTCTTTGGAGACGATGCCGCGGTTATACACCGTCGGCGCGCCGGGACGATCGCCCTCGCAGTTGGAGACCAGCGGGAAATCCACCTCGATGACTTCAGCGCCGTGGGCTTCGAGTGCCTGGCGCGCCTGTTCCCACAGGTCGATCACCGACGCGCGGGTAATGATGCGCTGGCCGGTAGGGCCGCCAATGCCCGGTGCTTCCGACGTACCGGCTTGCGGGTCGGCATTGATGTACATGCGCGGCACGCCGAAGCGTTTGCCCGCCAAGGCCTGCGGGCTGGCGGCGAGCTCGGCGTAGGACGCCGGGCGTACCGAGTCGACGGCGGGAATGGGCACCCACGGCTGCAAGCGCCACAGGTCGCCGCGTGTGTCGGGGTCTTCGGCGACCACCACGTCCAGCACTTCAAGCAGGTCGGCCATGGTCCGGGCGAAGGGCACGACCACGTCCATGGTCGGCGTCAGCGGCCAGTTGCCGCGCACCGAAATCACCCCGCGCGATGGCGTATAGGCGCAAAGGCCGTTGTTCGACGCAGGGCCACGGCCGCTCGACCAGGTCTCTTCAGCGAGCCCGAACGCCGCGAAGCTCGCTGCCGTTGCAGTGCCGGCGCCGTTGGACGATCCCGAAGCAAACGGTGCCGTCAGGAAGTCCGCGTTGTAGGGGCTTTCGGCGCGGCCATACACGCCGCGCTGCATGCCGCCGTTGGCCATCGGCGGCATGTTGGTCTTGCCCAGACAGATCGCGCCGGCCGCACGCAGCCGCTCGATGGTGAATGCATCACGGTGAGCGACCAGTTCGGCAAACGCCGGGCTGCCCGATGCAGCGGTCAGCCCTTTGACCAGATAGCTGTCTTTGGCGGTGTAAGGAATGCCGTCGAGGGGGCCGAGGGTTTCGCCTCGCGCGCGGCGGTCATCGGAAGCCTGCGCTTCGTCGAGGGCCTGGGGATTGCGCACGACCACGGCGTTGAGCGCGGTGGCGGTGTCGCTGCCGTCGTAAGCGTCAATTCGGGTGAGGTAGGCTTGAACCAGTTCGACGGCGGTGGTCTGGCCCGATTCAAGGGCAGCGCGCAGTTGCGCGATGGAGACTTCAGTGACTTCGATCATGACTGCGACGACCGTGAGCCGGGGAGTGGGCTTTCAAGCAGGCTTTTGAGTGAAAAGCAGGGGCATCTCGGAAGAAGAGTTGGCATATCGCTTCCCGTGGCGCGGCAGGGCCGGGCTGGTTTGAAGCCGACTGAGGCGTGGGTGTACAACGCGGGCTCAGCTCGGCAGGCGTATTCGTGTGGCGCACATTATGCCTTCGCCATGGCTTTGTCGCGAGGCTTGGGCAGGTACTCTTTCGATGGCACGTTCGAGAGCCGCCGGACACGTGCTATGGCGAAAGGCTTACACGACGTCGGGCAATGTCGCCCTGTACAGCGAAGCGCCACAAGCGCAACCTTGGATCCATCAACCGAGGCGCTGGATGTGTCTCGCTGGTCAAGGATGATCCACCATTTGCCGGGACGGCTACTGACAGGATGTTGGAATGGTGTTGATAGAAAAGAACCCGCTCAGGCGGGTTTTTTATTGCCCGCGATAAAGTGTGTGGGGCGTTTTAGCAAAGTGCCCGGGGCGCCGGGTCCGACTTCTGTGGTTAACTCCTGCGCATCTTTTTCGTGGCAGGCTTTGCAATGACTCCCCATCACGGCGCGCACCGGCAAGTCATCGGCATGTGGTTGATGGCGGGCGTGGCGCTGATGTTCGCCAGTCATGACGCGATTTCCAAGACGCTGATTTTTTCCCTTCCAGTGATCTTCGTCGCGTGGGCCCGCTACCTTGTTCACTCGACTTTGGTGACCACCGTGCTGCTGCGCAATGGCGGCGCAAACGTCTTCCACACCCGGCGGCCCTGGCTGCACCTGTTGCGGGCGGTGGTCCTGCTCGCCGACAGCCTGTCTTTCCTGTTCGGCCTGACCCACGTGCCCATCGCCGAATCCACTGCGCTGGTCTTCCTCGCGCCTGCTTTTGTGACGATCCTGTCGCCCCTGATCTTCGGCATCAAGGCGGACCGCTGGCAGTGGGGGTCGGTGGTGCTCGGCTTTATCGGCGTGCTGGTGATCATCAACCCGGCCAGCGATGCCTTCTCACTGTGGATGCTGTTTCCCCTGGCGACCGCGCTGTTCTTCGCGCTGTATCAACTGCTCACGCAACTGGCGGGGGAGACCGACAGCCCGTCGGTGTGCAGCTTCTACGTCGGCGTCTTTTGCACCCTGATCCTCAGTGCCATCGTGCCGTTCTACTGGGCCGAGCCCGATTGGCTGCAATTGGGGTTGCTGCTGGTGCTGGGCGGTCTGGGTTTGTGCGCGCACTTTCTGATGGCCAAGTCTTATCGCTATGCTTCTTCGTCCGTGCTCGCACCGTTGGGTTATCTGCAAATCATCTTCGCTGTGGCTTACGGGATTCTGCTGTTCGGCAACTACCCGGGCACCGCCTCGATGTTCGGCATTGGGCTTATCTTCCTGAGCGGCCTGATGGTCTACGCCAGACGCCAACCCGTGGCGCCTGCGAGCCAACTCTGATCAGGGTTAACAGGGCTTCACGCGTTTTCATTGCCGGGACGGGTGAAGGAAAAGCGGTGAATATCAACCCGCAACTGCCAGCCCTGATTCGCCCAATAGGTCGCTGCGGCCGGGTTGGTCTTGAGCACGTCGATGTGGCATTTGTGAATGCCTTCCGCTTCAAGTCTGACCAGACAGCGCTCCACCAGCGCCTGTCCGATTCCCTGCCGCCGATAGTCAGGTAGCACGAGCAGATGCTGCAAATACCCGCGCCGGCCGTCGTGGCCCGACATGACACAGCCGCAGAGGTGCGAACCGTCCTCCGCGACGAAGCTCAATCCGGGGTTGCGCAGCAGATACCGTTCGGTGGACTCGCGCGAGTCGGCGTCACGCAAAGAGATGCCGGGTGTGTCACGCATGAGTTGGGTGATGGCGTCGTAATCGTCCAGGGTCATGGGGCGGATGGTGGGCATGGTAGGCGCCTTGTTCAGATCAAGAGCGTCTGCCTAGGGGCAGACCGTTTCGCCTTCGGCGAGTTACTTTTGAAAAGCAGCAAAAGTAACCAAAACTGCCTGCTCCCGGTTTGGCCCCTCCTGCGTCGGGGTTCCTTCACTCCGGTCTCGCTCCGTGGGCCCGCGCCGAACGGACATCCCTGTCCTGACGGCGCTCTCGCCGCATCCATGCGGCTCGGCCCACTGCGCGAGACCTGCGTTCAGCCTGCACTCAAGTCGCGATTGGCGGTGAATGGGCTTTTTGCGCATGAAGATCAAAATCAACGGCAACGGCAACGGCTTCCCGGCTAAAGCCGGTCCTACGATGTGCGCGTTGTGTCAGAGATACTTGATCGTTCCCACGCTCCGCGTGGGAATGCATCCTGTGACGCTCCGCGTCACCTCCCCCAGCCTGAATGCACGTCGTCTGCGGGACGCGGAGCGTCCGGGGCGACGTTACCACGCGGAGCGGGGGAACGATCAGAGAGTCCTTCGGCGTGATGAAGATCCTCTGTAGGAGCGCGCTTGCCCGCGAATTGCGGTGGCTCAGCGGCATCTGTGTGGCTGACAGGACGCCATCGCGGGCAAGCGCGCTCCTACAGTGAATGTGCATGCGGTCAGTAGGACCGGCTTTAGCCGGGAAGCTTTTGATCTGCACTTGATTTTGATCTTCATACACAGCCAGCCCAGACACCGCCAATCGCGACTTGGGTGCAGGCTGAACGCAGACGACGCGCAGTGGGCCGAGCGGCATGGATGCCGCGAGAGCGCCGTCAGGACATGGATGTCCGTTCGGCGCGGGCCCACGGAGCGTCGTCGGAGTGAGGGAACCCGACGAAGTCGGGCCAAACCGAGAGCAGGCACTTTTGGTTACTTTTAGTGCTTTTAAAAGTAACTCGCCGAAGGCGAAACAATCTGCCGTTAGGCAGATGCTCTTGACCTAAACAACTGCCGCGACTCATCTGATCCGTATTTATAAGCCTTACCTGAATCTGTACTGAAACAGCAGCAACCCCCAAAATCACTTCACTCCCGGCAGACCGATCAAGCCGACCGGTCGCCATCTTCCGGCTCGAATCCCTAGTACTTCATACCTGCGTAGGAGAAACCCATGGCTAAGCTCGCAATCTTCCTGTTCGGCTTTCTCGCCCTGACACTCATGATCGGTGCGCTCGCTACAATCTCGCCGACCTGATCCTCGACCTGGTCACCCGCGCACCCCCGACAATCTGAAGGCAGACATAGCTCTGCCGTTTTCGCATCTGCCTGAACCCGCCAGCAAGATCGCCCATACGCCATTCATCCGCCAAGCCCCATCCCCACCCTTGACGCCTATTGGTAACGGGACAATACTCAGCGCAGATTCATATAGATGACTACATAAATACAACAGCGAAGCGCCTCCATGAACCGACTCTCCAGCGATGTCCGCTTGCCGCTCTACCAACGCCTGCGCGACCAACTCGCCGAACAGATCGCCAACAACCGCTGGCGGCCGGGCGAAGCCATCCCCACCGAAGCCGCGCTGTCCAGCGAGTACTGCCTCTCCACCGGCACCGTGCGCAAAGCCATCGACATGCTGGTCAACGAAAACATCCTCGAACGCCAGCAGGGCCGCGGCACCTTCATTCGCCGGCCGCAGTTCCAGTCCTCGCTGTTCCGCTTCTTCCGCTTTCAAAGCGTCTCCGGCCAACGCCAGGTGCCCGAAAGCCGCATTCTCTCAATCGAAGCCGTCACCGCGCCCTCGGCCGTTTCCCACGCCCTTGGTCTGCCGCTGGACGCGCCGGTGATTCGCCTGATCCGCCTGCGTCTGCTCGATGCCCAGCCTGTGCTCGCCGAAGAAATCTGGCTGCCCCAGGTTCAGTTTCAGACCCTGCTGGAAATCGACCTCAGCCGCCAGGGCCCGCTGCTCTATCCGATCTACGAAGAGCAATGCGGCCAGGTCGTGGCCTACGCCGAAGAGACCCTGACCGCCGAAGCCATCAACGAGACCCACGCCCGCTTGCTGCAAGTGCCGGTCAACAGCCCCGTGGTGGTGATCGAACGTCTGGCGCGCAATTACGCCGGCGAGCCGCTGGAATGGCGCCGCTCCCGAGGCCATGCCAGCCACTTCCGCTACAGCGTCGACATCCGCTGACCCACGACGTCGACAGCCCAATTCTGCACCCAAGCCCGTCACTCAGAACGGGCTCTAAAGCACCTGCCGCTTCACCCTTATAAGGACAAAAAACATGTTCAACTGGTATCGCCAAGTCACTCCTCGGGAGCGCAAGACGTTCTGGGCCTGTTTCGGCGGGTGGTCGCTGGACGCCCTGGAAGTTCAGATGTTCGGCCTGGCGATCCCGGCGCTGATCGCCGCGTTTGCCTTGAGCAAGGGCGACGCCGGCTTGATCAGTGGTGTGACGCTGATCACCTCGGCCCTGGGCGGCTGGGTCGGCGGCACGCTGTCGGACCGCTACGGCCGGGTGCGTACGCTGCAGTGGATGATCCTCTGGTTCTCGTTCTTCACCTTTCTGTCGGCGTTCGTCACCGGTTTCAGCTCTCTGCTCATCGTCAAGGCGCTGCAGGGCTTCGGCATCGGCGGCGAGTGGGCCGCAGGTGCGGTGTTGATGGCCGAGACCATCAACCCGAAATACCGTGGCAAGGTCATGGGCACCGTGCAGAGTGCGTGGGCGGTAGGCTGGGGCCTGGCCGTCGGCGTGTTTACCCTGATCTATTCGTTCGTGCCGCAGGACATGGCCTGGCGGGTGATGTTTCTGGTCGGCCTGCTGCCGTCGCTGCTGATCATCTGGGTGCGCCGCAACGTCGAGGAGCCGGACAGCTTCCAGCGCCTGCAAAAAGAAAACGCCATCCCGCAGCGTTTCTTCAAGTCACTGGCCGGCATCTTCCGCCCGGAACTGATCCGCGTGACGCTGCTCGGCGGTTTGCTCGGCCTCGGCGCCCACGGCGGTTATCACGCGGTGATGACCTGGCTGCCGACGTTCCTGAAAACCGAACGCAACCTGTCGGTGCTCAATTCCGGCGGCTACCTGGCGGTGATCATCGTCGCGTTCTGGTGCGGCTGCATCGCCAGCGGCTTTCTCATCGACCGCATCGGCCGTCGTTTGAACATCGTGCTGTTCGCCCTGTGCTGTGTGGTCACCGTGCAGTGCTACGTGTTCCTGCCGCTGACCAACACGCAGATGCTGTTCCTCGGTTTCCCGTTGGGCTTCTTTGCCGCCGGCATCCCTGCCAGTTTGGGTGCGTTGTTCAACGAGCTGTATCCCGCTGACGTCCGCGGGGCAGGGGTGGGCTTCTGCTACAACTTCGGCCGCGTGCTGTCCTCGGTCTTCCCGTTTCTGGTGGGCCACATGAGCGAATCAATGTCGCTGGGTTCGGCCATCGGCATCGACGCCGGGATCGCCTATGGCGTCGCCGTGATTGCCGCCTTGTGCCTGCCGGAAACCCGCGGCCGTAGTCTCGAAGGCAACCCCGCTGGCAGCGCCGTCGCCGACACACGCAGCGAAACCGCCAGCGCCTGATGTTTCCTTCAGCGCGACGCCCTTTGCGTCGCGCATCTTTTGACAGATGAGATCCATGTCCGACCTCTTTTGCGCCTCTCCCGCCTCGATCCTTGGCATCGACGGTCACGCACACGTCTTCAGCAGGGAGCTGGACCTGACATCGGCACGACGCTATTCACCCGACTACGACGCCACGCTGGCGATGTACCGCGATCAACTTCATCAGCACGGCCTGAGTCATGGCGTGCTGGTGCAACCGAGCTTTCTCGGCACCGATAACCGCTACTTGCTGGCCGCGCTCGAGCAAGCGCCAGAACACATGCGTGGCGTGGTGGTGGTCGAGCGCGACATCAGCCGTGCCGCGTTGGAGGAGATGGATCGACTGGGTGTCGTCGGCGTGCGTCTGAACCTGATGGGCAAGGTGCTGCCGGACTTTTCCGATCCGCAGTGGCAGGTGTTTTTCGGGCGCATCGCCGCGCTGGACTGGCACGTTGAAGTGCACCGCCAGGTCGCTGACATGCCGGCGCTGCTGGCCGGGCTGATGCCGTTCGGAATCAAGATCGTGATCGACCACTTCGGCCGGCCTGATGCTCGCCTGGGCCTCGATCAGCCGGGCTTTCGCCAGATGCTGGAGCTGGGCCGCAGCGGGCAACTGTGGATGAAGGTCTCGGGCATCTACCGTCTGGAAGGCAGCGCGCAAGAGAACCTCGATTTCGCCCGCGCCGCGCTGCCGTTGCTGGTCGATGCGTTCGGCCAGCAGCGGCTGGTCTGGGGCAGTGACTGGCCCCACACCCAGCATGAAAACGCGGTGTGTTTCGGCTCGGTGGTCGAGCAGTTGCACACCCTGGGCTGCAACACGCAATTGATGCGCTCCCTGCTGATTGATGCGCCTCAAGTGCTGTTTGATTTCGCGCCGATTGCAACCTGATCAAGCCCTGATCCCGGGAAATCAACGGGCTTTCTGCCTCGTTCAAGGTCGGCTGATGTGTGGCCGGTCAGGCTCGTCCCCGGGGCTGTGAATGCTGATCCGTCGGGCTTTGGCCCCTTGGGGTTCGACGCGTAGCAGGAAGACGATCAGCAAACCATTCTTGAAGGTCGCGCCCTGCACCTCGATGTGATCGGCCAGATGAAAGACCAGCCGGAACGGGCCATGGGCGATGCCCTGGTGCAGGTATGTCACACCGCCATCGGTGTGCGCCTCGCCCCCGCAAACGGTCAGCACGTTTTTTTCCAGAGTCAGGTCAAGATCGGCGGCGGCAAGTCCGGCCGTGGCGATCACGATTCGGTAATGATCGGTGCCGTATCGTTCGACGTTATGAGGAGGGCCGCTGGCGTTAACCCCGCTGTGCAGTGCTGACTCGAAAAAATCATTGAAGCGATCAAAGCCCACTGATTGCCGGAACAGCGGGGCCAGTGAAGCGGTGGTGGCCATGCCTGAATCTCCTGGAGATTGCCACGGTGATCAAGACGCCGGTCGACGCCGGCTCTGCACTTGATTCTGTATTTAGAGTTAGGCCCAAGTGCCAGAAAATACAAGCACCTCCGTTAAATACTTCGCTAACACAATCACTCTATCGTCGCCCAAACATTTGCCTATTAGACGGCAGGTCAGAGTCGGCTAATCTTGTGCGAGTGCTAGCCTGGGCTGTCTCGTTGATGGCCGAATACGTAATAAGTAAACAAGAAGGTGATTAGACCATGTCGACCGAATCGAAATGCCCGTTCAACCACGCAGCCGGAGGCGGGACGACAAACCGCGACTGGTGGCCGAACCAGTTGAACCTCAAGATCCTTCATCAGCACTCCTCGTTGTCTGACCCGATGGACGAGGGCTTCGATTACGCCAAAGCGTTCAAAAGCCTCGACGTTGCCGCCGTCAAACGCGACCTGCTGGAGGTGATGACACACTCTCAGGACTGGTGGCCTGCCGACTTCGGGCACTACGGTCCGCTTTTCATTCGCATGGCCTGGCACAGCGCCGGGACCTATCGCACCGGTGACGGTCGCGGTGGCGCAGGGGCAGGGCAACAGCGTTTTGCGCCGCTCAACAGCTGGCCGGACAACGTCAACCTCGACAAGGCACGCCGCCTGATCTGGCCGGTCAAGCAAAAATACGGCAGCAAGATTTCGTGGGCCGATCTGATCGTGCTCACCGGCAACGTTGCGCTGGAATCCATGGGCTTCAAGACCTTCGGTTTTTCCGGCGGGCGTGCCGATGTCTGGGAACCGGACGAGGACGTTTACTGGGGCGCCGAAACCACCTGGCTCGGCGGTGAAGACCGCTATGGTGCGCACAAAGACATGCAACAGCCGGGCGAAGGCACGCTGGTTGCCGAACCCGAGCACCACAGCGAAGAACAGACACGTACTGCCAACGGCGAACGCAATCTGGAAAACCCTCTGGCCGCCGTGCAGATGGGCCTGATCTACGTGAACCCGGAAGGTCCGGAAGGCGTCCCAGACCCTGCGGCCTCGGCGCGAGACATTCGCGAGACCTTCGGCCGCATGGCCATGAATGACGAAGAAACCGTCGCCCTGATCGCTGGCGGCCACGCCTTCGGCAAGACCCACGGTGCCGGCCCTGCCGACAACGTCGGCGCTGAGCCGGAAGCGGCAGGTCTTGAGGAACAAGGGTTTGGCTGGCGCAGCAGCTTCGGCTCGGGCAAGGCCGGCGACACCATCACCAGTGGTCTTGAGGTGACGTGGACGTCGACCCCGACCCGCTGGAGCAACGAGTACATGGAGAACCTGTTTGGCTTCGAGTGGGAGCTGACCAAGAGCCCGGCCGGCGCCCATCAGTGGAGGCCGAAGAATGGCGAGGGCGCGGGCAAGATTCCCCATGCCCACGACGCGACCAAGCGCCAGGAACCGCGCATGCTGACGTCTGACCTGGCCCTTCGCGTGGACTCTGCTTACGAGAAGATCTCCCGACGCTTCCTGGAAAACCCTGATCAGCTGGCCGACGCCTTCGCCCGCGCCTGGTTCAAGTTGACCCACCGTGACATGGGGCCACTGGCTCGTTATCTCGGCCCGGAAATGCCGGCCGAAGAGCTGCTCTGGCAGGACCCGATCCCCGAGGTCAACCATGCGCTGGTGGACGCCAGCGACATTGCTGCGCTGAAGGACAAAATCGTTGCCTCGGGCCTGTCGGTTTCGCAACTGGTCTCCACTGCCTGGGCCGCGGCGTCCACCTTCCGTGGCTCCGACAAGCGCGGCGGTGCCAACGGCGGTCGTCTGCGTCTGGCCCCGCAGAAAGACTGGGGGGTGAATCACCCGGCAGAGCTGACGACCGTGCTGCAGGCGCTGGAGCGCATTGGCAGTGAATTTAATGGCGCCCAGTCGGGCGGCAAGCAGATATCACTGGCTGACTTGATCGTCCTCGGCGGCAGCGTGGGTATCGAACAGGCGGCGAAAAATGCCGGGCATCACGTCACCGTACCGTTCACCCCAGGGCGCGCCGATGCTTCCCAAGAGCAGACCGACGTTGAGTCGTTCGGCTTCCTGGAACCCATCGCCGATGGTTTCCGTAACTACCTCAAGGGCCGCTACCGCGTCTCGGCGGAGAAGCTGCTGGTCGACAAAGCCCAACTGCTGACCCTGACGGCACCGCAGATGACCGTCCTGGTCGGCGGGCTGCGCGTGCTGGACATTAATGCCGGGCACACTCAGCACGGTGTCCTGACCCAGAAGCCAGGGGCGCTCACCAACGACTTCTTCAAGAACCTGTTGGACATGGGCGTGGAGTGGAAGGGCGTGTCGGGCGGCAACGAGCTGTTTGAAGCCCGTGATCGCACTACCGGCGAAGTTAAGTGGACCGGCACGCGCGTCGACCTGGTGTTCAGTTCACACGCCCAGTTGCGGGCAGTGGCTGAGGTGTATGCCAGTGCTGACGGGCAAGAGAAGTTCGTCGAGGACTTCGTCGCCGCATGGACCAAAGTGATGGAGCTGGACCGCTTTGATCTTGCCTGAGGTGCGTGCTTCATAGCCCTCAATCTGTAATACCCAACGCCTCCCTTGTGGAGGCGTTGTTTTTTGCGCTGATTCTGGGCGCTGTCGAGATCCACAGTCGGGGCCGGCTTGCTGGCGAACGCGGTGGGTCGGAACCGGAAGTGTCGACTGACGAAACCGGTTCGCCAGCAAGCCGGCTACAGGCTCTGTGTCCGCTGAAATCATGCTCGCTGCCGCAATCCACTGTAGCAGCGTGCTTGCCCGCGAAGACGTCGGTAGGGTTAGCCTCGTATTCACCTGACACATCGCGATTCGCGGGCAAGCGCGCTCCTACACTGCCTGCGGTTCGACGCGGCATCCCGATGGGCACAGGTTCACATTGCCGCTGGCTTGCTGCAGAACTGATCTTGTCTGGCCGCTACTTTGCGTTCGCCGCTGATGTTGGGCGCTGCCAGGGTCACTGTAGGAGCCGGCTTGCTGGCGAACGTGGCGTGTCAGTCACGTTGATGGCGGCGAGTAAATCTGGTTCGCCAGCAAGCCGGCTCAGATGTGTGGCGTTACCGATAACCTTTGTTCGCCCAGACATCTCCTTCGCAGATACAGCGTTGTGAATGCTCACCAGCGCATCCTGTTTCGTTTTGTGACGTCGGATAGGCGCAGTCCAAAACCTCGCGAATACTGCGCGGCGCTGGATAGTCGTGACTTCATAAAGGATGGGTGACTGTGGATACGGATGATCGACGGATTTCAGAAGAGGCTGTGGTGTTTGCCAAGGCTAATCGGAAGGAGATTGCGAGGAGGCTGACGGATCCTGCGGTATACCTATCAGAGGAATCGCCCGTATCGGTGTTTATGGCGGGCTCACATGGGGCAGGCAAAACTGAAGCATCTTTGGAGTTTCTTGCTCGATTCGGTGGGTCTGTACTGCGTATCGACCCGGATACCTATCGCGCCGAATTGCCTGGATACACAGGGAGTAATTCTTCGCTCTTTCAACGGGCGGTGTCTGTTTTAGTGTCCGCCGTTCATGATGAGGCGCTGCGGCTGCAGCAGTCTTTTCTGCTGGACGGCACGGCATCAAATTTCGACACGGTTTCACTCAACATCCGGCGTTCGCTCAAGCGGGGTCGGTTCGTGTTGGTGCTCTATGTTTATCAAAATCCCGAGAGAGCCTGGGAGTTTGTTCAGGCGCGAGAAAAAGTGGAGGGCCGGAATATCCCGATGCAGGGCTTCGTGGATCAATACTTTGCCGCTCGGGAAGTGGTGAATCGTTTGAAATACGAGTTCGGCCATGCAGTGACCGTCGATATTTTTATCAAGAACCATGATGGCTCTACCAAGGCTTACCGCCAGAATATCCAGCAAATTGACACTCACATACCCGAAACCTATGATCGGGCATCGCTTGAACGCAGGCTGAATTCCAGGAGGTACGAATAATGGCTGCTCCAAAAAAACTCAAAACAGTGAAGTCGACGCCGTTTTCCGACTTCGTCCGCAACGCCACTTTCGAGGAGAAGGAGCGGGTTTACCTGGAGGTCATGGAGAAAGCCTGGGCGCGGCAGGAAAAGATCATCGAGCAAGCCCGGAAAATGTAACGCCCCCCAATAAACAAAGCCGCCCTTGAGGCGGCTTTGTCGTTTTTGCCTGACGCTTGCAGCTTGCAGCTTGCAGCTTGCAGCTTGCAGCTTGCAGCTCAAAGCCCCACCCCTTCACCCCAATGCCAACACCCGCCTGCATTCCAGCACCAGACTCGCGCCGCCGGACGGGCTGCTGCCGATGCGCAGTTTGAAGCCGTGCAGGTTGACGATCGCGGCGACGATGGACAACCCCAGGCCGAAGCCGCTTTGCTGATTGCCGTTTTCGCTACGGTAGAAGCGCTTGAACACGGCCTCCCGCTCGGCGTCGGGGATGCCGGGGCCGGTGTCCTGGACTTCAATGAACGTGGTGTCACCTTCGGCGCGGGCGATGAGCAGCACTTGGCCGCCCGGCGGAGTGAATTTGATCGAGTTGCTCAGCAGGTTCGACAGCGCCTCGAACAGCAGCGCCCGGTCACCCACCAGCGGCGGCAGGTGTTCGCCGACTTTCAGTTGCAACGAAACGCGGCCTTCTTCGGCCAGCGGCAGGTAGAAATCGTGCAGCTCCTGCAGCAGCGGCTGCGGATCGAGCTGACCGAAGGCCGAGCGCCGCTGGTGATCTTCCAGTTCGGAAATCCGCAGCAATCCGCGAAAGCGCGCCATCAGCGTGTCGGCGTCGGCGATTACCTGGGCCATCTGCTCGCCCAGCGCCGAGTCTTCCGGCGACTGCTGCTGAATCCGGTAAAGCTGCGCCCGCAGGCGCGTGAGCGGAGTGCGCAGGTCGTGGGCGATGTTGTCGCAAACGCCCTTGACCTCGTTCATCAGGCGCTCGATGCGGTCGAGCATGGCGTTGACGATGTCGGCCAGCATGTCCAGCTCGTCGCGGCGGTCCGACACCGGAAGGCGGCGGGCCAGGTCGCCGGTGACGATTGCCTCGGCGCTGGCCTGGATCGCGCGGATGCGTCGCAGCGGGCGGCGTCCGAGCAAGTGCCAGCCGGCGATGCCCGGAATGATCGTCAGCGAAATACCCCACAGCAACGCGCGCAGAATCAGCGTGGTCACGGCGAACAGCGAACCGTTGTCGCGCACCAGAATCAGCCAGCGATCATCCAGCGTATGAATCGCCACGGCGTCGCAGCCCGAGCTGGGCAGGTCCGGGTCATCGGAATCGATGCAGGTGGCCAGCTCCTGGATTTCCCCGTTGAGCTTGAGGTCCTCGGGAATGCTCTGGATCGGGCCGCTGATGGGCTTCAGGTCTTTGTCGAACAGGCCGTAGGCGTCGACCGAGCGCATGTCGAATTTGTCGCTGGTGCGCAACGCATCGTCCAGTTGCGCGCCTTCAAAACGCGAAAACAATTGCTGGCGCTGCATCAGCGAGTGGCGGGCGAGGGTGTTGAGGTAACTGGTGACTTCCCAGTACAGCACCCCCATGAGGATGCTGCTCCAGGCCACAAACAGAAAACTGTACAGCGCCAGCAGCCGGCTGCTGGAGGAGCGCCAGCCCTTAGACGGGTTCGGCAATGACATAACCTGAGCCTCGAACGGTACGTATCAGCGGCGTCACGGTAGGGGGATCGATTTTCTTGCGCAAGCGACCGATGTGCACGTCGATCAGGTTGGTGCCGGGGTCGAAGTGGTAACCCCAGACTTCTTCGAAAATCATCATGCGGGTGATGATCTGCCCGCTGTTGCGCATCAGGAATTCCAGCAGCTTGTATTCGGTCGGCAGCAGGTTCAACGGCTGCCCGGCACGGCTGGCTTCACGGGTGATCAGATTGAGTTCGAGGTCGGCAACCTTGAGCATGGTCTCGGCCTGGGTCCCCGGATGACTGCGGCGCAGCAAGACTTCCACCCGCGCGGCCATCTCGTCGGAGGCGAAGGGCTTGGACAGGTAATCATCCCCACCGGCACGCAACCCGCGGACGCGTTCATCGACGTCCGACAGCGCGCTGATCATCAGGATCGGCGTGGCAATGCCCAGGGCGCGCATGGTGGTGACAATCGCCAGCCCGTCGACTTCCGGCAGCATGCGATCGAGGGTGATCAGGTCGTAATCGCCGCTGACCGCGCGGACGAGGCCCTCGCGACCGTTGTCGACCCAGTCCACTTGCAGGCCGTGGCTGCTCAGTTCGGCGACGATTTCCTTCGCGGTGACGGCATCGTCTTCGATTGTCAGAATTCGCGTCATGTGAGGTCGGGCCACGTGAGAGGACAGAAGGCTGCATTTTGCCTTTAAACGTAGTCGGGATTTCTTAAAAATAATTTAAGAAGGGCAGAACGGCTTGTTTGATGCTAGCCAGCGTGCCGAGAGGAGGGGACACGCTGGAGAATTCTGATCGTGCCGTGGGCCAGTAGGAGTGAGCTTGCTCGCGAATGCATTCTGTCAGGCGACCATGGTTTGTCTGGTCGGACGCTTCGCGAGCAAGGTGGAGCGCCACCCCGGTCACTCCTACCGGTGCTTCACACGCCTTTGCGATCGGATTCAGCTTTGGGCTCACGCAGCGCTTGCTTCAGCTTTTCGTCCAGCGCTTTCTTCTTGCCTTTCTTATCCGGCGTCTCGCCTTCGCTCCTGATCTGCGCATGGCTGATCAACGCGAAAATGAAGCTGCCGCCGATGATGTTGCCGGCCAGTGTCGGGCCGGCGAAGATCATCCAGAAATCCTTCCACGGCAGCTCACCCGCGAATACCAGATACGACACTTCTGCCGAGCCAACCACGATGTGGGTGAAATCCCCCAGCGCCATCAGGTAGGTGATCATCACGATGATGGCGACCTTGGCGGATTCCATGGACGGGATCATCCACACCATGGTGGCGATCATCCAGCCGGAAATGATGCCTTTGGAGAACATTTGCCAGGTGTCGTTCTCCATCACCTTGCGGCCGATTTCGAGGAAGGCCTGATCGGTCTTGGTGTCGAAGATCGGCAGGTGCAGCATGACGTAGGCCACCAGCAATGTGCCGCACAGGTTGCCCACCAGCACCACGGTCCACAACCGCAACAGACGCACGACATTGTTCAGCGTCGGCTTGCTCATCACCGGCAATACGGCGGTCAGGGTGTTTTCGGTGAACAGCTGCTGACGGGCAAGAATCACCGCCAGAAAGCCTGCGCAGTAGCCAAGGCTGGCTATGACCTTGAAGCCCTCGGCATCGGGCAGCCGCGAGTTCAACAACCCCATCGCCATCAGTGACAGGCCCATGGTCAACCCGGCTGCGAGGGCCGACCAGAACAGTGCAGCGACGTTACGCTCCAGTTCCTGATCGCCCTGCATGCGGATCGTTTCATGGAGGACGGCGGCACGGGGCGGCTGGTTTTCGTCGATGTCGCGTTCTTCTTCCGGCGTCAGGCCGGGGGTCTTGCCGTCTGGTTCGTGTTCCATGGCGATCCTTTGGATGGGTCAGTGCACGTCTAAGCGTGTTCTTTGTGAGAGTGCCCGGTAAAAGAGCGCTCGGGAGGCGGCGGTTCGCTTGTACATGCTTGCTGCGCGGCGCTGCTGCTTGAGACACAATCCGTTACCCGTCGTTCGCCAACGGCGGCAGCCTTTTCACTGACCTGGGAGAACCTCTTTTGACCCTTCACATTCGCGACGCCACCCGTGCCGACGCCGCCGTCATCCTGGGCTTCATCACCGAGCTTGCGATCTACGAAAAAGCCGAGCACGAGGTCAAGGCCAGTGTCGCCGACATCGAGCGCAGCCTGTTCGACGAAGCTTCGCCGGCCAAGGCGCTGATCTGCCTGCTGAACGGCCAGCCCATTGGCTTCGCCGTGTACTTCTTGAGCTACTCCACCTGGCTGGGCCGCAAGGGCCTGTACCTCGAAGATTTGTACGTGTCCGCCGCGCAACGGGGTGTCGGCGCGGGCAAGAAGCTGTTGCGCCATCTGGCCCGGATCGCCCACGACAGCGGCTGCGGCCGTCTTGAATGGAGCGTGCTGGACTGGAACCAGCCGGCGATCGATTTCTACAAATCCATCGGCGCCGAGCCCCAGGATGAATGGGTGCGCTACCGGATGGAAGGGGAAGGGCTGAAGCGCTTTGCGTTGGAAGAGGGTTGAGGCGTTTATGCAGGAGCACGCATCAAGCTTCGATCCCCGATATTGAACGGGACCAACTGTAGGAGCGCGCTTGCCCGCGAATGCGGAGTGTCAGCTGAATGGGTGTGACTGACCCACCGCAATTCGTCCGACTGCGGCCCAGACCAAGCGCGCTCCTACAGGGATTTGCGTTCAGTCAGGTAGATCTGCGCGGTTAATCCGTAGGGGTTTTACGTTCAGTCAGTGAGGTCTGCACTGTCTATCCGGTTGACTCCCGCCAGGGCCATGTCTTTCCAGGCTTGCTCCAGCGAGCCATTCAGGTCGATGGCCTTGCACGCATCGGCGATCACCCAGGTATTGAAACCCGCCGCCCGGGCGTCCAGCGCGGTCCAGGCCACGCAAAAATCCAGGGCCAGACCGACCACGAACACGCTGTCGATGCCGCGCTCGCTCAGGTAACCGGCCAGCCCGGTGCGCGTCGTGCGATCGGCTTCGACGAACGCTGAATAGCTGTCGATGCCTGCGTTGCAGCCCTTGCGCAGGATCAGCTGCCCCTGGCTTATGTCCAGATCCGCGTGCAACTGAGCACCGTGGCTGCCTTGCACACAGTGATCGGGCCACAGCGTCTGCGTGCCGTAGGGCAGGGTGATGCTGTCAAACGGCGCGCGCCCGGCGTGGCTCGACGCGAACGACACATGCCCGCGCGGGTGCCAGTCCTGGGCCATGACCACGTTGCGAAACTGCGCGCCGAGGCGGTTGATCAACGGCACCAGCGCATCGCCTTCGGCCACGGCCAGTGCGCCGCCGGGCATGAAGTCGTATTGCATGTCGATCACCAGCAACGCGGCGCGCGGGTCGGAGGGCAATCGGGAAAGCGGCGTGGTCATCATTTGAGTCCTTGATGCAGTGAGTCTTGGGGCAATGAGTCGGATCGCGGTCAGGCAAAAACGCGTATCGGCGCGCCGGCGTGCCAGGCCTGAATGTCCTCGATCATCTGGCTGAAGAACATCCGGTAGTTGTTCTCGGTGACGTAACCCACATGGGGCGTGGCCAGGACGTTGGGCAACGTGCGGAACGGATGATCGGCCGGCAACGGCTCGACGCTGTACACGTCCAGCGCGGCACCGGCGATTTTCTTCTGCCTGAGCACCTCGATCAGCGCGTCTTCGTCGACGATCGGCCCGCGCGCGGTGTTCACCAGATACGCCGTAGGCTTCATCCGGTTCAGCGACTCGGCGTCGACCAGCCCGCGACTGCGCTCGCTGAGCACCAGATTCACCGAGACCACGTCCGCTTGCTCGAACAGTGCCTGTTTGCTGACGTACGTCACGCCATGCTCGGCCGCGCGTTCAGCGGTGAGGTTCTCGCTCCAGGCAATCACCTTCATGTCGAAAGCCTTGCCGTAGCGGGCGATCTTTTGGCCGATGCTGCCCAGCCCGACGATGCCCAGGGTCTTGCCGTACAGGTCGCTGCCGATGCCAATTTGCCAATTCCCGGCGCGCAGGGAGTTTGCTTCGTCCACCAGATTGCGGGTGACGCCCATGATCAGCGCCCAGGTCAGCTCCGGCGCCGCGTATTTGTAGCTGTCGGTGCCGACCACGGTAATGCCCATGCGCGCGGCGGCCTTGAGGTCCAGCGCCGCGTTGCGCATGCCGCCGGTGACCAGCAGTTTCAGGTTCGGTAGCTGACTGAGCAGGGCGTCATCGAAAATCGTGCGTTCGCGCATCACGCAAATGACGTGAAAGTCTTTGAGGCGGGCGACCATGGCGTCGGTGTCCGCCGGATAGTCATGCAGAAAAGTGACCTCGCCGATCGGCTTCAACACGGTCCAGTCCACAACGTTTTCAGCGACCGATTGCCAGTCATCGAGTACGGCAATCTTCAGCCCGGAATCCTGAGTCATTGAGCGAGGCCTCGTTCAGCAGCGATGTTGGATTTGTGGCGCTCACAGTACGCTTGAGCGGCTTAATCTGGAACCCCGCACCCACTCTGCATACCCGCCTTGCCAGAGTTGACTGATTCAACTCGATCCGTAGGAGCCGGCGTGCTGGCGAACCGGTTTCGTCAGTCGACACTTCCGGCTGTGAACCACCGCGTTCGCCAGCAAGCCGGCTCCTACGGTTCTGCGTCTGATCACGATTTTTCACCCACCACAAACCGGTGCAGGAGCGCGCTTGGCCGCGAACGCTTTGCGCAATTGACTGATTCAACTCGATCCGTAGGAGCCGGCTTGCTGGCGAAGGCGTCGGGTCAGAGATGAAGAAACCGGATGACACCATGGGTTCGCTGGCAAGCCGGTCCCTGCGAGGGCGTCAGTTAAACAACCCTGCCGCGATGTTGATCGAGAAGCCCAGAATCGAGGTGTTGAACACAAACCCGATCAACGACTGCGCCAGCACCACCTTGCGCAGGCTGCGGGTGGCCACGCCGACGTCGGAGGTCTGCACGGCGACGCTCAACGTGAAGGAGAAGTACAGAAAGTCCCAGTAATCCGGATTCTCCTCTCCGTCGGCAAAGCGCAGCGCCGGCTTTTCGCCGTCCCAGGTGTAGAACACCCGCGCGTAATGCAGGCTGAAGACCACACCGATCAGCAGCCATGAACCGAGGATGGTGAAGCCGGTAAAAGCATAATGCAGTGCTTTGTCGGCGTCTTTCATGTCCTGGATGCCGGCAAGTTCGAGAATGATCGCCGCCAGGCTGGCAATGGCCGCCACACAGACGACGAACAGCACGACGCCGGCGTTCTCGTCCTCGATCTCGGCGACCCGGCGCACGTCTTCCGCGCTGGATTTGAAGGTGCGGCGCATGATCATCGCCATGTACAGCCACCCGGCGACGTTCCAGCCGATCAGGCATTTGCTGATCACCGAAATGTCGGGGGCGACGAAGGCGCAGGCGATACCGGCGGCGATGCCCACGAGGGTGGCAATGGTCAGGCGAGGGTGGGTCTTGGCAAGGCGGGACATGGAGGACTTCACGGCAGTGAGATGCGCGAACATTAGCACGCGGCCGCTGCAGCAGATGATGAAGAAAAACGGCGCGCAAGGGGTTACGCGCCGGTCGCCATTTGGCAGTTTAGGTGAAGCTTAAGCCGCCCGGCCTGGCGAGCTGTTCAATGGCAGGGGAGAGCGGTTCGAGTCAGTCGATCAGCGAACCAGACACGGCTGCTTGTTGTTGAATGTCCAGTTCGGCACCAGGAATTGCATCGCCACGCTGTCATCCCGCGCGCCGAGGCCCATGCCTTTGTACAGCTCGTGGGCCTTGGCCACCTGATCCATGTCGATCTCGACACCCAGCCCGGGCTTCTTCGGCACCTGCACGCTGCCGCCGATGATCTGCAGCGGCGCCTTGGTCAGGCGCTGGCCGTCCTGCCAGATCCAGTGGGTGTCGATGGCGGTGATATTGCCCGGCGCAGCGGCGGCCGCGTGGGTGAACATCGCCAGGGAAATATCGAAATGGTTGTTGGAGTGCGAGCCCCAGGTCAAACCCCATTCGTTGCACATCTGCGCCACGCGCACCGAACCCTGCATCGTCCAGAAGTGGGGATCGGCCAAGGGGATGTCCACCGATTGAAGCTGGATGGCATGACCCATTTCGCGCCAGTCGGTGGCGATCATGTTGGTCGCCGTGCGCAGGCCAGTGGCGCGACGGAATTCAGCCATGACTTCGCGGCCCGAGTAACCGTTTTCGGCGCCACAGGGGTCCTCGGCATAGGCCAGCACTTTGTGCTGATCGCGGCACAGGCGCACCGCTTCTTTCAGCGACCAGGCGCCGTTCGGGTCGAGGGTAATGCGCGCTTTCGGGAAGCGTTCGGCCAGTGCCGTCACCGCTTCGATTTCTGCATCGCCGCTGAGCACGCCGCCCTTGAGCTTGAAGTCCTCGAAACCGTATTGCGCGTAAGCCGCCTCGGCCAGACGCACGACTGCTTCCGGGGTCAGCGCTTCTTCGTGGCGCACGCGAAACCACTCGTTGTCGGCATCGGCTTCGGTGCGATAGGGCAGGTTGGTTTTGCTCTGGTCACCGACGTAGAAGAGGTAACCGAGCATTTTTACTTCGTCACGCTGCTGGCCTTCGCCAAGCAGTGCGGCGACCGGCACTTCCAGGTACTGGCCGAGCAAATCCAGCACGGCGGCTTCAATGCCGGTGACGGCGTGGATGGTGATGCGCAGGTCAAAGGTCTGCAGACCGCGACCGCCCGCATCGCGCTCGGCGAAAGTGCGGCGCACGTCGTTGAGGATCTTCTGGTAGTTGCCGATGCTGCTGCCGACCACCAGGGAGCGGGCGTCTTCGAGGGTCTGGCGGATCTTCTCGCCGCCGGGGATTTCACCCACGCCGGTGTGGCCGGCGTTGTCCTTGAGGATGACGATGTTGCGGGTGAAATACGGGCCGTGGGCGCCGCTGAGGTTGAGCAGCATGTCGTCGTGGCCGGCCACCGGAATGACCTGCATGTCGGTGATGACGGGGGTGCTGCCGGAATGCTGTGAAGTCATGGCTAAATCCTTGGTTCTCGCTGGCGCTGTGCGCGCTGTCTTTACGGGCTTCAGAGCTTTAGGCTCGGATCGCTTGGCTCAAGTGTGGCTGGGCGTCACGTCGACTTTGGCGATCGGCACCGCGCCGGTCTTGGGCGTGGTGCGCACGGTGAACACCAGAATGGCGGCGATGATCGAGGTCACGGTCAAGCCGTACAGGCCGCCCTGGATCGAACCGGTCTGCTGTTCGAGGATGCCGAAGGTGGTCGGCGCGACGAAGCCGCCGAGGTTGCCTACCGAGTTGATCAAGGCGATGACGCCGGCGGCGATCCGCGCATCCAGATAGCCTTGGGGGATCGGCCAGAACAGCGACGATGCCGACTTGAAGCCCATCGCCGCAAAGCAGATGGCAACGAAGGCGAACACCGGACCGCCCGTGGTCGACATGAACATCCCGGCTGCGGCGATCAACAAGGCCACGGCGACCCACGCCTGCTGGTGTTTCCATTTAGCTGACAGCGAGGCAAAACCGTACATGCAGACGATGGCGATGAACCACGGAATCGAGTTGAACAGGCCGACCTGAACATCGCTCAGGTCGCCCATTTTCTTGATGATGCTCGGCAGCCAGAACGTCGCCGCGTAGATCGTCAGCTGGATGAAGAAATACATCAGGCAGAACAGGATGATCTGCGGGTCCTTGAGCAATTTGCCGATGGACAGCTTGACCGGGTTGGCCGCTTCGCGGGCCTTCTGCTCGGCGTCGATGGTGTTGACCAGCGCGTCCTTCTCGGCCTCTGTCAGCCACTTGGCGTCGTGGGGTTTGGAGTCAAGCCAGAACCAGACGAAGAAGCACAGGCCGACGGAAAACATGCCTTCGATGAAGTACATCCACTGCCAGCCGTGGAAGCCCAGCGCGTCGATCTGCAACAGCAGCCCTGAGAGCGGCCCTGAAATCACCGAAGCGAACGCCGAGCCGCTGAGGAAGATGGCGATTGCCTTGCCACGCTCCACGCCGGGCAACCAGCGGGTGAAGTAGTAGATCACGCCGGGGAAGAACCCGGCTTCGGCCACGCCCAGCAAAAAGCGCAGGATGTAGAAGTGGGTTTCGGTCTGAATGAACGCCATGCAGGCGGCCACGATGCCCCAGGTCAGCATGATCCGGGTCAGCCAGATACGCGCGCCGACTTTTTGCAGGAGGATGTTGGAGGGGACTTCGAACATCGCATACGCGATGAAGAACAGGCCGGCACCGAAGCCGTAGGCGGCCGCGCCGATACCCAGGTCATGTTCCATGTGACTACGCACGAAGCCGATGTTGACCCGGTCGATGTAGTTGACGATGAACATGATGACGAACAGCGGCAGGATGTGTCGTTTGACTTTCGAGACCGCCGATTGCAGGACGGAATCGGAGGCGTCATCCGCCCGTGATGAGGATGTGTTCACTCTGGTAACTCCCACTGATTATTTTTATGCGGGTAATTAAGCAAGCTGTGTGTGACAAGGTGTGTAGCCCTGTTGCCAGTCATCATACAAGTAATGATCGTCATGGCAACCGGATTTACGGGGGTTGCGGGAAGTATTTCGTCGGGCTAGGCTCGCCTGTCTGACAAGTTGGATGAGTGGGCGCGTGCCGCTGTGCGGCTCTGTTTTCAGGGCTCCTGGCCGTTTTGCGATGGGTATCCAGCGAGTGGTTTGGTGCGTGCTTCAACCGTGGGCGGTCAGGAAAATACAAGTGGGCGGCAGGCGTTGGTCGCCGCCGCTCTTTCAGCACTTATAGGACGACCTCGTTTGAATAGCACCGGACCTTTGCCACCCAAGCGGCGCCAGCACAGCCTGGCGACGGACCTGGTCACTGACCTGAGTCAGCGGATTCTGATGGGCACCATTGCGCCGGGAGCCAAGTTGCCGTCGGAGAGTGAGATTGTCCGCGAGCATGGCGTAAGCCGTACGGTGGTGCGTGAGGCGATTTCCAAACTGCAGGCGTCCGGGCTGGTCGAGACCCATCAGGGCAAGGGCACTTACGTGCTGGCGCGTTCGGAGCAGAGCGGGCTGCACCTGAAGGTGGAAACCGCGTTCAGCGTGCGGCACATCATTGAGCTGCGCATGGGCCTGGAAACCCAGGCCGTCGCCTTGGCCGCACAACGCCGCAGTCAATCACAGCTCAAGGCGATGCGCGCCGCGCTGGATGATTATCAGGACCTGCTGGCCAAGGAAGACAGTTGCGTCGAAGCGGACCGACGCTTTCATCTGCTGATCGCGGAAGCCACCGGCAATCCTTATTTCGTGGAAATCCTGCAGAACCTCGGCATCGCCGTGATCCCCCGCAGCCGCATCGCCACCAGCGAACGGGCCGGGGCAAGCCTCACCCACAGTGCGTATCTGGCCAACCTCGAACACGAAGCCATCCTCGCCGCCATCCGCCGCCAGGACCCCGACGCCGCCCGCGCAGCGATGTGGACTCACCTGAGCAATAGCCGAGAGCGGCTAGCGCCGGTTGAGTAATGGGGGTGATGGGTTTGCAGCAAATGGGAATGCTGAGGCCAATAGTGGGACCGGCTTTAGCCGGGAAGGCATTTGGCGTCACACCTCAAAATTTGTGTTACTCACACCGGCCTCTTCCCGGCTGAAGCCGGTCTCACTATTTGAACGCAGTCATCCTGTGGGATCGGCTTTAGCCGGGAAGGCGTGGGGCGTCGCACCGCAGATCTGAGGGTGCTCAAGCTGACCTCTTCCCGGCTGAAGCCGGTCCTACGGTCGAAATACTTACACCCTGTAGGACCGGCTTTAGCCGGGAAGGCGTCGGGAGTCACACCACAAATCTGACGGTGCTCAGACTGGCCTCTTCCCGGCTGAAGCCGGTCCCACTATTTGAACGCAGTCATCCTGTGGGACCGGCTTTAGCCGGGAAGGCGTCGTGCGTCGCACCGCAAGTCCTAGGGTGTTCAAGCTGGCCTCTTCCCGGCTGAAGCCGGTCCTACCGTGAGTACGCAGTCATCCTGTAGGACTGCGCGTTTGACAAGCCAGGTTTATCGATTCGGCGGTGTATGCCCCAGAACCTCCATCATCACCCCCGACTGCCACTCGAAATAAGGATTGAACGTCAGCCGCGCGAAGACCTTGCCCGGTTCGCGATGGCCCCAATCGGAATACCACAGCGGCTCGGCATTCAGGCATTTCTGCATGTCGGCGGATGACTGCCCGTTCCAGCAGATCCGCTGGCTGCCATTCACCCCATACAAAGGGTTTGCAGGTGAGAACATCAGCCCCATGTGCGAGAACTGGGCGATGCGGTATTCCGGCAGGAAGTCGTTGCGCACCAACACCCTCGGGTTTTTCTGCGCCGCAGCCGGGTCGTTGCCATACCAGATCAGCCGGCTAAGCGGGTGGGTGAAGCGCGCATTGAAGGTATCCAGCACGTAACCGGTGTCCAGCACCGAATCGTGCTCGGTGATGGCGACAAACACCGGCTTGTCGTAGGCCGCTTTGGCGAGGTGCTTCTGGGCCAGCAGCGCGCTGCGGTAGAACTGGGCGAAACCGTTGGTGGGCACGTTCAGGTAGCGGACCGGCGTCTGCATCGGGCGCACGCCATCATCCGGCTTCGCCAGCCAGGGGCGAAACCAGCCGATGTATTGGGTGACCCAGGCGTAGGTGTTCGCAGGTTTGAAGGCCGGAGAGAACAGCACCAGGCCGGCGATATTCGGGTGCTCGTAGGCGTAATCGAGCACCAGATTCGCCCCGGTCGAAAACCCGCCCAGATACACCGTCGGCACCTCCCGCTCAAGAAGCTGCGTCTGCTCGCGCACCACTTGCTGCCACTGCTTGAGCGTCACCCCCAGCATGTCCGCCGGCTTGCTGCCATGCCCCGGCAGCAACACCGTGCGCACCAGAAACCCCTGCGTCGCCAGCGCCTCGCCGACGTCATTGAACGACCAGGGGGAGTCGCCGAGGCCATGGACCAACAAAATCCCCCGTGTGGCTGGCGCTTTAGGCCGCCATTCCCGAGGCGCATTCCACTCGATCTCGGCCGGGTGATCAGTCGTCTGAAAGGTGCGGTTCTCCTGCATCCAGTCGATGGTCTGCTGGCGATAGTCGGCGAAACTCGCCTGCCCCAACGGCGCCTCGGTTGAGGCGCAGGCCTGAAGGGTCAGGGCGGAAAGGAGGAGGGTGAGACGGTGTAGCTTTTTGACGGCGGTTCTCAACATAAGTAGGCATTGCTCGAGAGGGCCATAAAGGTATGGTCGCACTCTGCCACGGCCTCTCGCCGTTGGATATCGATGCACTCAGGACTGGCGCGAGAAGTCTTGGAAAAATTCAGGCAGACTCCCTCCACCCACAAAAACAAGACCTGATGTGTATGAACCCTCATTCCCTTCGCTGTGCAGACACCCCTCATGTTCGCCCTTGACCACGCCCTCGCCCAGGACATCGTCGACCGGGCGATGGCGATTTTGCCGTGCAACGTCAATGTCATGGATTACCTGGGCATCATCATTGGCAGCGGCGAGGCGGAGCGGTTGTACACCCGGCATGAAGGGGCGCAGCTGGTCCTCGCCAACAGCCGTGTCGTGGAGATCGATTCACACACCGCCCGGCAGCTCGACGGCGTGCGGCCGGGGGTGAATCTGCCGTTGATGCTGGATCAGAAACTGATCGGCGTGCTCGGCATTACCGGCGAGCCCGATGACGTGCGGGTCTACGCGGAGCTGGTGAAGATGACCGCCGAGATGCTCATGGAGCATCGACGCCAGCAGGACGATCAGGAGTGGCGGCATCAACGCAGTGAAGATTTGCTGTCGCGGATCTTGCTCGGCGACAGCGCTGCCCACCTGGTCGCCGAAGCCGAGCAGTTGGGTTTGCAGCCGCAGTTGCCCCGCCAGGCCGTGTTGCTCGAATTGCCTGAAGGCGCGACCTATGCCGGTGCGATGAGTGTGTGGCTGTTCGGCCGTTACGCCAACAGCTGGTGCCTGCCGTGCGAGCCGGGTTTGATTTACTGGTGCCGCGCAGTGGGCAAGGACCGAGACGACGCCGTGTTGCTGGCGCTTTTCGACGAACAAGGCTGGCCTGTACAACGCATGGCAACCGTCGAACCTTCGTCGGACCTGGCCTCCCTGCGCGCGGCTTGCACCGCTGCCCGCGACCTGCTCGATTACGCACGCCAGCTACGGCCCGACGTCAAACTGATGCGCCTGGCCAGCCACCGCGTCGCGCTGCTGTTCTGGCGCAACCGCCACGACTGGCTGGCCGAAGGCATCGCCGAGCCGATCAGACGCTTGCACGACAACACTCAACTGCTCGACACCCTGCGCGCCTGGTTCGACTACAGCGGCGAAAGCCAGGCCTGTGCCGAAGCGCTGGGCATCCATCGCAACAGCCTGCGTTACCGGCTTGAGAAAATCACCGAACTGACCGGTTGCGATCCCTACCGGACCGAAGACCTCCTGCGCCTGTACCTCGGCGCGCAGATGGTGGTCAAGTAAGAGGCTTTCGCGGCTTTGTTCGTTTGAACAACCCAAAGAGCCGCCTGTTGTGCAAGCGCAAGGCGGTAAAGTCGCCCCCACGGTGCGAAGATCGGCCATCAGACAAGGAGAGCAACAATGAAAATCGTCATCGCCCCGGACTCGTTCAAAGACAGCCTCAGCGCCCAAAGTGTTGCCCAGGCCATCGCCGCCGGGCTCATCGACGTCTGGCCTGATGCCCAGTTGGTTGAGTGCCCGATGGCCGATGGCGGGGAGGGCACCATCGAAGCCGTATTGGCGGCCTGCGATGGTGAATGGATGAGCAATCAGGTCAGCGGGCCCTTGGGTGGTGCAGTTCAGGGCGCTCAACCGGTGCAGGCGCAGTGGGGCTGGCTGGAGGAAACGCGCACGGCGATCATCGAAATGGCCATGGCCAGCGGTTTGCAGCTGCTGAGCCTGGAACAGCGTGACGCGACGGTCACCAGCACGTTCGGCACCGGCGAGCTGATCAAGGCCGCGCTGGACGCCGGCGCCGAGCGCGTGATTCTGGCCATCGGCGGTAGCGCGACCAATGATGCCGGCACCGGCATGCTCTCGGCGCTGGGCGCGCGCTTCCTCGACCGCGACGATCGACCCCTCGCGCCTGGTGGCCTGGCCCTGGCGCAACTGGCGCGCATCGACCTGACCGGGCTCGACCCACGCTTGAGCAGCGTGCAGTTCGAAGTGGCCGCCGACGTCAACAATCCCCTGTGCGGCGTGCAAGGCGCCTCGCACATCTTCGGCCCGCAGAAGGGCGCGTCGCCCGAACAGGTGCTGGCGCTGGACGCAGCGCTGGGGCATTTCGCCGAGCACTCAGCCCAGGCGCTAGGCCGCGACGAGAGCGAATACCCCGGCAGCGGCGCGGCAGGGGGTATGGGCTTCGCCGCCAAGGCCTATCTGAATGCGTCGTTCCGCCCCGGTGTGGAGGTGGTGGCCGACCTGACCGGACTGGCTGATGCGCTGGAGGGTGCAGACCTGGTGATCACCGGCGAGGGCCGCTTCGATGCCCAGACCCTGCGCGGCAAAACCCCCTTCGGCGTCGCCCGGATGGCTCAGCGCAAAAACGTGCCGGTCATTGTCCTGGCCGGGACACTGGGTGAGGGCTACGCCGACCTGTATGCCCACGGCATCAGCGCCGCCTTCGCCGTGACCAGCGGGCCAATGACGCTGGAGTTCGCCTGCGCCAACGCCGCGACCTTGCTCCACGACCGCGCGCGGGATCTGGCGCGGGTCTGGGCCCTCGCTGCCGGTTGAAGACCCGCCGGCGCAAGCGTGTGAATCAGGCGGTTTTCAGGTGCATCAGCGGAATCGGCTTGCGCATCAACGTGCCCACCAGCGCTGCCGCGAACAAGGCGATTACGCCCGACACCCACAACACCGAGCCGAAGCCCGAGACAAAGGCGTCCCTGGCGAGCGGCTGAATCATTCCCCGCGCGCCGGCATCGACCGTTTGCAGCGCAGCGTTCATGTCGCCGGCCACCACCCGTGAGGCGATGTGCTCGGCCTGATCGAGGAGCTTGGGTGCAACGGTCGCCAGTCTGTCTTTCAGCGAGCCCAGCGTGTGGCTGGCGAGCAGCGCGCCGTAGACGCCGATCGCCAGCATGATCGCGCTGAAACGCATGGTCGTGCTCATCCCCGACGCCATGCCGGTGCGTTCGCGGGGCACGCAGGCCATGATGTTTTTCTGCGTGTCTCCATTGAGCAACCCTGCGCCCGCACCGGTCACCGCCATTGCCGCGGCGAACGCCGGGTACCCGCCAATCCCAGTGGCCCAGGCGCACAGCAGGTTGCCGATGCCCACGAGGGTCAGGCCCAGGGCCATGATGGCGGACGGTGAAAGGTGGCGTGAGATCGTCGGCCCGAAGCGCGGCAACAACAACATGGTGATCGCGAACGGCAGCATGCCCAGTCCCGAATCAATAGCGCTGAAGCCCAGGCCGCTCTGCAGGTAAAACGGCAGCAGCGTCATCATCACCTGGGCGCAACCGGCGTAGGCGAACATGCCGAGCAGCGCGCCGATGAAACGCGGGTATGTGAACAACTGCAAATCCACCATCGGCCGACGTTGCACACGCTCGGCAATCACGAACAGCACGAGCAACACCGCGCCAGCGGCCAGGCGCATGGACGTCAGCGGTTGGTCCCAGCCGATCCGGTTGGCTTCGATCAGGCCCCAGATCAGGCTCAGCAGACTGGCGCTGAAAAACAGGCTGCCCCAAGGGTCGAGACGCGCCGACTGCTCGTTGCGCGACTCCTCGATGTTACGCATGACCATCACCAGCAGGCCCAAGCCCACCGGCAGGTTGAGGTAGAAAATCCAGCGCCAGCCGACCAGATCGGCGATCAGCCCGCCGACCGTGGGCGCGGCGGTCATGGCCACGCCCATGCACGCGCCCCAGAACGCCCAGGCCTTGGCGCGCTCGGCTTCATCATGGAAAACGTGGCCGATGGTCGCCAGCGCCGAGGTCAGCAGCAGCGCCGCGCCGACGCCCTTGATCGCCCGGGCAATGTCGAGGAACAGAATGTCCGGTGCTGCCCCACAGCCCAGCGACGCCAGGATGAACAGCACCAGCCCGGTAACCAGCATGCGCTTGCGTCCAAAGCGATCAGCCAGGCTGCCCGCGGGCAGCAACAGCGCGGCGAAGGCCAGCATGTAGGCGCTGACCACCCACTCGATGTCGGCAAAGCCGGCGCCCAGGTCGCGCGCGATGCTCGGCAGGGTCACGGCGACGATATTGGTGTCGAGCACGATCAAGGCGCACACGCCAGAGGCCGTTAGCAGGGTCATGCGGGGGCTGGGTCGAGACATGGATCTGGGCTCCGGCGGTTATTAGGTGCTGGCTAACGCCCATCGGTGAGAGGCGAGCGCGGTTGACCAGCGTGGGAACAGAGTAAGCGGATATGCCCTATGCTCTGTTACCCGCACCTCGCGTTTTCATTACCTGTCAGGTAACGCTTCATGGAAATCCGCCATTTTCGTTATTTTCTGGCCGTTGCCCGTCATCGGCATTTCACCCGCGCCGCCGAGCAACTGGGCATCGCGCCTCCCACGCTGACGCGACAGATTCAGGACCTGGAAAATGCCTTGGGCACCCGACTGTTTCTGCGTGAGCAGCGCGAGGTCAGGCTGACGGAAGCGGGGCGAGCGCTGCAGATCGAAGCTGAGCTGGCGGTGCGTCAGTTTGAAACCGCGCAATACAACGTTCAGCGCGCCGGCCGTGGCGAGGCCGGCAGGATCGAGTTGGGCTACGTTGCCTCAGCGGTATTTTCGGGGGTGTTGCAGCGCCACGTCAGTCAGTTTCGGCAGTGCTATGCCGAGGTGGAGTTCAGCATCAACGAGCACCTGATGCCGACGCTGCCGCGGCTGATCGAGGAGGGGCGACTGGACGTGGGTTTTATCCGCTCTCCCATGCAGCTACCCGATTCCGTCAACTCCGTGCAGCTGCTGACCGAGGGGTTTGCTCTGGCGCTTCCGGACAGTTCATGGCTGGGCAAGCTGAAGGTCATCCATGCGGTGAACCTGCAGAACGAGACGTTCATCCTGCCTGAGCAGATTTCCGGCACGCTGGAAGTAGCGGCCCACGGTGGCTTCGCGCCGACACTGGGTCCGCAGCCGGGAGGGCTGGTGTCGGTGATTGCGCTGGTGAGTCTCGGACAGGGGGTGGCGGTGGTGCCGGAGTCGGTGGTTGATCACATTCGTTTGCCGAATGTGGTGTATCGGCGGATTGAGGATTGTCTGCCGAACTCGTCGTTGTCGCTGATCCACCGACGCCACGAGAAGGCCCCGGCGGTGGTTAGGTTTGTTGAGTACGTCAAGGGCGCGGTGGCGCTCTAAAAAAGATCAAGAGCGTCTGCCTGGGGGCAGACTGTTTCGCCTTCGGCGAGTTACTTTTGAAAAGCACCAAAAGTAACCAAAAGTGCCTGCTCTTGGTTGGGCCCGACTTCGTCGGGTTCCTTCACTCCGGTCTCGCTCCGTGGGCCCGCGCCGAACGGACATCCATGTCCTGACGGCGCTCTCGCCGCATCCATGCGGCTCGGCCCACTGCGCGAGACCTGCGTTCAGCCTGCACCCAAGTCGCGACTTGTGGTGTCTGGACTTCTTGCGTACGAAGATCAAAAGCAGATCAGAAGCTTCCCGGCTGAAGCCGGTCCTACAGTTGAGGTCGCCGCCACTATCCCTGATCGTTCCCACGCTCCGCGTGGTAACGCAGCCCCGGACGCTCTGCGTCCCGCAGCAGACGCGCCTTCAGGCCGGCGAGGTGACGCGGAGCGTCACGGAATGCATTCCCACGCGGAGCGTGGGAACGATCAACTGACACCCCGCGCCTTGGTAGGACCGGCTTTAGCCGGGAAGCCTTTGATCTGCTGTAGATTTTGATCTTGATCTTCTTACGCGATAGGTCTAACACCGCAAATCGCGACTTGGGTGCAGGCCGAACGCAGACGACACGGAGTGGGCCGAGCGGCATGGATGCCGCGAGAGCGCCGCTAGGACATGGATGTCCGTTCGGCGCGGGCCCACGGAGCGTCGTCGGAGTGAGGGAACCCGACGAAGGCGGGCCAAACCGAGAGCAAGCACCTTTGGTTACTTGGGGTGCTTTTCCAAGTAACTCGCCGAAGGCGAAACCGAGGCCGTTAGGCCGACGCCCTTGATCTAATCAGGCCACGCCTAAGCTTTCGCAGCTTCAGGCACCCGCCCATACACATCGGTAAACCGCACGATGTCGTCTTCCCCCAAATACTCGCCGCTTTGCACCTCGATCATCACCAGATCAATCACCCCCGGGTTGACCAGCCGATGGGTGTGCCCGGGCTTGATGAACGTCGATTCGTTGGTATCGAGCATAAACTCATCTTCGCCATTGGTAACCCGCGCCATGCCGCTGACCACGATCCAGTGCTCGCTGCGGTGGTGATGCATCTGCAGCGACAACGAGGCCTGCGGCTTCACCACGATGCGCTTGATCTTGAAGCGCTTGCCTTCCTCCAGCACCGTGTAAGTGCCCCATGGCCGAGTGACCGTGTTGTGCAACAGGTACGCCGGATGCCCCTGACGCTTGAGCTCCTGGGCGATGATCTTGACCTCCTGACTGCGATCGGCGTCGGCGATCAGCAACGCGTCCGGGGTGTCGATGATGATCAGGTTGTCCAGGCCCACCCCACCCACCAGGCGCTTTTTCGAGTCGATGTAGCAGTTGGTCACGTCGTGCAGCACCACCTCGCCGTTGCATCGGTTGCCATTTTCATCGGCTGGACTCAGCTCGCGAATGGCCTGCCACGAACCGATATCGCTCCAGCCCATCTCGCAGGGCACCACCGCGACCCTCTGCGAATGCTCCATCAACGCGTAGTCGATGGAAATGTCCGGGGTCAGGGCGAAGGTCGTGCTGTCCAGCTCGATCTGCAACTCGTTGCGGCCTTCCTTGGTGTTGCACTGCACCAGGCAATGGCGCACCGCAGCCAGCACGTCCGGCGCGTGAAGTTCCAGTTCGGTCAGCAGCACATCGACGCGCATGCAGAACATCCCGGCATTCCACAAATGCAGACCGCCTGCGAGATAGTCCTGGGCGGTGACGGCATCGGGTTTCTCAACGAAGCGCGCGACCTGATAGGCCTCGCTGCTGAGGGCCTGGCCTTTCTCGATGTAGCCAAAACCTGTTTCGGCGCGGGAGGGGATCAGCCCGAACGTCACCAGCCATCCCTCGTCCGCCAGTTTGCGTGCGCTCTGCACGGCCTTCTCGAAGGCGGCAACGTCGGTGATCAACTGGTCCGCCGGCAGAATCAGCAGCTGTGCGTCATCACCGTAACGCGCCTGAACGTGCAGCGCCGCGGCGGCGATGGCGGGGGCGGTGTTGCGGCCGAACGGCTCGAGTAGAAACTCCAGCGCCAGCTGGTGCTTGTTCAGCAGCCGATAGTCATCGACGGTGCGGAAATACACTTCCCTGTTGGTGACGGTGAGAACGCTCTCGACGCCGTCCAGCTGGCTGGCGCGGTTGAACGTCTTCTGCAGCAGGCTTTCACCGTCCGGCAAGCGCATGAAAGGTTTGGGCATTGCCTCCCGTGAAACAGGCCACAGCCGGGTGCCGGCGCCGCCAGCAATAATGCAGGGAATCAGTTGCATGTGGTTTCTCGCCTCTTCGATCCGTGAATGAATGACTGGGCTGCATTTCAGGTCATCACGTTGAAAGTCAATTTAATGACTTTTCAGCGAGGCGCAGTCAAATTAGCCAATTATTTGTCGATTAGGCGCTTTCCTACGGTGCATTTCAAGGGGCTGTAACGCAGAATTAACGCCTCTCGTCCCCTATTTATGGGGCACCGACCCTATGCATGTTGGTGCTGCACGCAGGCGGCGAGCAAGGTCAACACGCGTAAGTCCTTGCCATTTAAGGCATTTAGCCATCACTTGGCGCGCTGACATCCCATTCCGGCCATGCCAGGATGAATTCGACAGCATCTCTTATCGAGGACGCCGGTTTAAAAGATTTTCCCCTTGGCGGGCTTTTTTTGCAGCGTCCGCGGTCAACACATCACGCATCAAATTGTGCAGATAGAAGGAAGGGATATGACAGCGCGCAGGGCATTACTGATTCTTCACGGCAAGCAGGCGCTCAATGAGGATGTCCGCGAGGCGGTGGGGCGTAAGCGCAAACATGGCTGGGAGCTGGACGTGCGTGTGACATGGGAAGCAGGCGATGCCCAGCGTCTGGTGCGTGAAGGGCTTGCCGCCGGTCATCGGCAGATCATCGCTGGTGGCGGCGATGGCACGTTGCGGGACGTGGCGGAGGCGCTGGCGCTGTCGAAGGTCGACGCCAGCCTCGTCATCATGCCGCTGGGCACCGCCAACGATTTTGCCCGTTCGGCGGGCGTGCCCCTGGAACCCGACCAGGCCCTCGACCTGCTGGACGTACCGGCGCGCCCCGTCGACATGGGTGCAGTGGGCGGCCAGATGTTCCTCAACATGGCCACCGGCGGGTTTGGCAGCCAGGTCACCGCCAACACTTCCGAAGACCTGAAGAAGATCCTCGGCGGTGCGGCCTATCTGTTCACCGGCCTCACACGCTTTAGTGAGTTGAAAGCCGCCTACGGCGAATTCACCGGCCCGGACTTTCACTGGAAGGGCGAGATGCTGGCGTTGGGGATCGGCAACGGTCGTCAGGCGGGTGGCGGCCATCCGTTGTGCCCTGAAGCCCTGGCCGACGACGGTCTGCTGGACATCAGTATTCTGCCGGCGCCCCAGGAGGTGGTGAGCACGCTGAGGAGCCTGCTCGAAGGCGGTCTTGGCCTGGACAACATGTTCGTCCGCGCGCGCCTGCCCTGGGTGGAGCTCAAGTCAGCGCAAGGCCTGAATATCAACCTCGACGGCGAACCGCTGAGCGGCGAAGCAACCCGTTTTGAAGCGCGAGCAGGTGCACTGCGCGTGCACCTGCCGTCGCATTCGCCGTTGCTGGGGCAGACGCGACAGCTCGCCTGAGCTTTGACAACCGTCAGATGAGCCGTGACCGCGCGCTCATCTGGCGCCGTCAGTCATCCACGCTGATGATTCGCTCTCTCACACAGAACAGCACAAGCCCGGGCACGTCGTAGATGTGCAGCCGTTTCATGATCTGCGCGCGATGGGTTTCCACGGTTTTGACGCTCAGGCCCAGGCCGGCGGCGATCTCACGCGTGGAGGTGCCCCTGACGACCAGCCGCAGGATCTCCAGCTGACGCGCGGTGAGGTTGTGACCCTCGACGGGTTCGGCAGGCGCCATCTGGCTACTGACCAACGCCTGACTGATGACCGTGTGAGCGATGGCCGGGCTCAGGTAGCGTTCGCCATCGCGCAGGGCGTTCAGTGCGTGCTCGATCTCACTGGCGGTCGCATCCTTGAGCAGGTAACCGTGGGCGCCGCACGCCAGGGCGCGCATGATCAGACGCGGTTCGGTGTGCATCGACAGAATCAACACCTTGCTGTGCGGCAGCGTCTGACGCAGGCGTTGCAGCGCGTCCAGCCCGTCGCTGTCGCCCATCGAGATGTCGAGCAAAATGATGTCGGGTTTCAGCTGCAGGCTCATTTCCAGCAAATGATGGCCATTGCTGGCCTCGCCAATGACGGCGTAACCCGGAATGTCCGACACCAGCGCACGGACGCCGGCGCGGATCAGCGCGTGGTCATCGACCAGCAGCACATTGCAGACGCTCACGGCTTGCTGCCATCGGCGCGTCCGCGAACACGCGGTGCCCACGGGAACACTGCCTGAATGCAGGTGCCTTGCCCCGGCTCGCTTGCGACGCTCAACTCTCCGCCCAACAGGCTGGCACGCTCCGCCATGCCGGCCATACCGCGTTGCCCTTGACCGGCGGGGCTCAGGGCAGGAGCGAATCCCTGACCATCATCGCGAATGCTCAGCGACAACCCTTCCGGGCGGCGCTGCAGTTGCACGCGCAGGTTGTGCGCCTGGGCATGGCGCAGCATGTTGGTCACGGCTTCCTGGGTAATCCGAAACGCCGCCACGGCGATTTCTTCGGGAATACCGTCCAGGCGCTGCTGGCATTCCAGGCTCCACTGCACGGATGTCGCCGACAGCGTGCGCAGCAAATGCGCGCGCAGGCTGGCTTCCAGTCCCAGGCTGGTCAGTTGGCGGGGGTTGAGGATGGCGGACACGTCGCGAACCTTCGCCAGGGTTTCATCGAGGGTGTTGATGAGCATCGTGCACTGCGCGTGCAACTCCTGCGGGGCGCGGCGCTGAAGCCATTCACTCTGCATTTTTGCTGCCGTGAGCATCTGGCCGATGTCGTCGTGCAGCTCGCGGCTCAGGCGATGACGCTCGGTTTCCTGAACCTGCAGCATGTGATCGGCGAGTTCCCTGGGCTGGAACTCAATAATCCGGTTTTGCCGGGCCATGCTGTAGCAGAGGCCTGCAAACGCGAGCCCGTTGATAAGCGCCAACCCCAACGGCAGAGCGCCGCTCGCCAGATAAGCGATCACATTGCAGCCCGTGGTCGCCAGGCACAGCAAGGCTGCCCAGCGAACGGTGCTGCCGGGCTTCATTCGCTGAACGCCAAGGAATTTGCTGCTGCCATGCATAGCGAATGAAGCCATCGATAATGGATGTCTACACCTGACGGATCTGCCAGGCCATTTGAAAGCGCACTGCGGAAAACACAAAGCTGAACTTCCTTTGTATGGGTACAAAGTGTCCGAGCGGCTATTCGAATGGGCAGAAAAAATGCTAATTCAAGCGTCCCTTCGAACGCGCCGATAGTACATTAATTGTCGGCGATATTAAGGGCTGAGGTTGAACACCGACTGGCATCAGTCACGCAGCCGATTGTTTGTTCGGTCAGCTGTTTACGTCGGGGACGAAGGTGCGGTTTGCGGCATCAGCAGGCATTCATCGCGCTTCACTGTGATCGGCGCACTCGGATGCGAGCAGGGTGCACTGCCCGGTGTTGACCGACCAGCCCGGGTTGATGGCGACGTTGCTCTCCTGAATGCCGACCCCGCACTGGCTGGCGAATGCGTCCAGCAAACCGCGCTGCTCGCTGTCGTCCAGCGCCAGCGATCCGGTGTGGGGGTCAATAAGCTCAAGCTGCCAGGCCATCAGTTCAAAGCAGCACTTGAGCGCATGCAATGCCTGGGGCTGCAACTGCCCGGCAGCGTTGGCGAAGTAAAGCAGGTAACGCAACTGCCGGGCGAAACCACAGACCGTTTCAATGCCATGGGCGTCTGCCTCGCCGGCAAGTTGCTGCAATGTGGAGAGCAGACATTCCATTGCGTCATGATCATCGCTGATCAATTCCAGATGGCTGAGGCATTCATCGGCACGGCACATGAGTGTCTGGGTGTCGCTGAGAAACTCGGCATGCAACTGCTGCCATTCATTGCCGTTCAGCATGTGCAATCTCCACTCTTCTCAAATGGCGACGTCAGGTCGCGTGGGGCGAGTGGCCCAAAGTTAATGTTGAAGGCACTGGAAAGTCTGTAGGGCGTTTCTGATTGTTGCGAATGGTCGGGGGAGGTGGCGTGATCGGCCGAAACGCGTGAAACGATCATCTGCGCACAGGCTCCGCGAGAACGGGCCTTTTCAAGGGTTCGGGCCAGCAGTGGGGAAACTTTCGCGAGCTCAACCGCATGCCTGACTCCATTCATTTACGAGAAGGGCATCACAGTAATGGCTATTGGAACGGCCGAATATCAGGTTCGCCCCGATTGCCCTTAAGGGTTCCCCCTACTCGCGGTGGCAAGCTGCAGCAGGTGTTGATCGGGCCGCGCATCCGAAAGCCGCGCCGTTCGCCGGTCTGCCAGCGCTCAGGTCTGTCGACCGGCTGATAGTGATGTTAATGTGACATCAATTACACGGCGCGTTGCTATCCCGATTAAGGTCTGCCATGGGGCTGCCGATACAGGGTAGGCGGACTTACTTGAACCCTGCTCCAGGAGCAACAGATGGCTGGCATTCTCGACACAGTAGACCAACGTACACAGCTGGTAGGTGAGAACCGCCTGGAAATCCTCATGTTCCGCCTGGCCGGCCGACAGTTGTTCGCGATCAACGTATTCAAGGTTCAGGAAGTCCTGCAACTGCCCAAGCTGACGCTCATGCCCCAGCGTCATCCGTTCGTGTGCGGCGTGGTCAACCTGCGCGGCCAGACCCTGCCGGTCATCGACCTGTCCCAGGCCATCGGCATGCGTCCGCTGGTGCCGGGCCCTTCGAGCACGATCATCGTCACCGAATACAACCGCTCGGTTCAGGCGTTTCTGGTAGGCGGCGTCGACCGCATCGTCAACATGAACTGGGAGGCGATCCTGCCGCCACCGACCAGCGCCGGGCGTCAGCACTACCTGACCGCCATCAGCAAGGTCGACGACCAGTTGGTGGAAATCATCGACGTGGAGAAAGTCCTCGCCGAAATCGTGCCGTACAGCGCCAAGGTCTCCCGCGACAAGCTGGACGACCCAGTCCTCGCCCAGGCCATTGGCCGCGAAGTGCTGCTGGTGGACGACTCCAACGTGGCGCTTTCGCAGTTGCGCGACACGCTGGGTCAGCTCGGCGTGAAGATGCACATCGCCCGTGACGGGCTGAAAGCCCTGAACCTGCTCAAGAGCTGGGCGGACGCCGGCGAGGTCATGACCGAAAAGCTGTTGATGGTCTTCACCGACGCCGAGATGCCGGAAATGGACGGCTACCGCCTGACCACGGAAATCCGCAACGACCCACGTCTGCGCGGCCTCTATGTGGTGCTGCATACCTCGCTGTCCGGGAGCTTCAACGAGTCCATGGTCAAGAAGGTCGGCTGCGACAACTTCCTCTCCAAATTCCAGCCGGACAAGCTGGTCGACGTGGTCCGCGAGCGGCTCATGCTCGACAACTGATCCGGTTCTGTTTCAAGCCCCTTGCTGTATGGAGGGGCTTTTTTGCATCTGTACCGCTTGGTTTCCCGGCGTCTCGTATAGAGTGGTGGCTTTCCGCTCTGGCATAAGGACGCGTACATGTTTCACCTCAGCGCACTGTATCGGTACCCCCTCAAATCCTGCATGGCCGAGTCGCTGCAGCAGGCCCGTTTCGATGAATTGGGCCTGAGTGGCGATCGTCGCTGGATGCTGGTGGATGAAGCCAGTGGGCGCTTTTACAGCCAGCGCGCGCTGCCGCAGATGGCGCAGCTGTCGGTGCTGTGGAAGGGTGACGGCGTAACGCTGTCGGCCCCGGGACTGGGCAGTCTGGATGTGCCGGTGCCGGTCGATGAAGAGGCCAATCTGCGCGGCATCACGATCTGGCGCGACAGTTTTCGGGTGCCGGACGCCGGCGAGGACGCGGCGCGTTGGGTCAGTGCCTTGGTGGGCAAGCCGACGCGGCTGGTGCATGTGCCGAAAGAGCGCGCCCGCGGGTTACCTTCCGGCTACGGGGCGATTGAAGACAGGGTCGGGTTTGCTGACGGTTTCCCATTGTTGTTGATCGGGCAGTCGTCGCTGGACGACTTATCCCAGAAGGTGGGGCGTCCGCTGGAGATGCTGCGGTTTCGCCCCAATCTGGTGGTCTCCGGTGCCGAGGCGTTCGCGGAGGATGGCTGGAAGCGGATTCGGATCGGCGACGTTGAATTGCGCGTGTTGAAGCCCTGCTCGCGGTGCATCCTGACGACGCTGGATCCGGCAACGGGTGAACGCAGCGCGGATCGTGAACCGATGACCACGCTGAAGACGTATCGGGAGCGGGAAGGGGAGATCTGGTTCGGGCAGAATCTGGTCAGCGACGGGCCAGGAGTGGTCGAGGTGGGAATGGAGGTTGAGGTGCTGGAATAGTTGAGCGCTTGCCACTACGCCTTCCCGGCTAAAGCCGGTCCTACTGGATGCACGCGATTCGCATAGTAGGACCGGCTTTAGCCGGGAAGAGGCCACCCGTCACACCGCAAAATCTACGCTGTCCACTGCTGCCCCTTCCCGGCTAAAGCCAGTCCCACTAAAACTGCGCGACCTTACAAATCATCAAAGAACCGTTCATGCCAGTCCACCAGCGGCTGCGGTGAATTGAGCTTCTGGCCGTAGATCACCGCATACGACAGCACGTTCTGCACGTACTGGCGGGTCTCGTCGAACGGAATGCTCTCGACCCAGACGTCGAAGGCCAGGTGATTGGCGCCTCGCAACCACTGCCGTACACGTCCCGGGCCTGCGTTATACGCCGCCGAAGCCAGTACCCGGTTGCCGTTGAACTGCGCATGGACCTGGCTCAGGTACGCGGCGCCGAGCTGGATGTTCTTGTCTGGATCGAGCACTTGCGCCGGCGAGGCGAGCGGAATGCTGAATTTGCGCGCGGTCTCTTTGGCGGTCGCAGGCATCAGTTGCATCAAGCCTGCGGCACCGACGCCGGAGCGGGCGTCGTCCATGAAGGCGCTTTCCTGTCGCGTGATCGCAAACACCCAGCTTGAATGCAGTCCGCGAATCTGTGCTTCACGCACCAGGGTGTCGCGGTGGGCCATCGGGAAACGGATGTCGAGGTCGTCCCAGTACTGTGCCTGGCTGATGGTGCGAATGGCCGGGAAGTACCAGTGCATGTCGTAGGCCAGCTTGGCCTGGGCAACCATTTCGTCCCGGCTGAAACGACGGGTGACGTGGTACCACTCGCGACGGCCGTCGACGATCTGCCCGCGGTCATAAAACTCCAGCGCGCGGCGCACGCCCGGGGTGTTGCGCACCTTGGTCATGAGCGCCTGACTCATCACCAGCGGCTTATTGTTGAGCATGTACGGCGTCTGAATGCGGTCAGCGGCGAGGAAACCGTAGAAATCGCGCTCCTTCGCCACCGCCTTGTACAACCCCGGCAGCAGCGGGCTATTGGGCTGGGCCAGTTCCAGGGAGCGGGCCTGCCAATAACGCCAGCGATTCGTGGTGGCGAGGTCCTGGGGCAGACGACGGGTCAGCTCATAGGCGTCACTCCAGCGACCCAGTCGCAGCAACAGGCGCAGGCGCCATTCGGTGACGGTGTTGTCGCGCAGGTCCGGGTCGTACTTGGTCATGACCTCAAGGGCGCGGCCGTCATAACTGCGGGCGAGGGTCAGGCCGATTTCCTTGGCGATCTGAACCTGTTCTTCGTGGGAGAAATGCAGCACCGGCGCGTAACTGTCGAGCAGTTCCATCGCCCGCTGCGGGTCCTGCTTGGCGAGGCGACGCAGGCCCAGCCCGACCACATCGGACATGGCCTCGTCGGCGGGCATGAACTGGCCCTGGTTATTGACCATCTCCGGCTTCTGCGCCACCGCAATCAGCAAACGGCCCTGGGGCGCCAGGGTGGTCATGCTGTTGACCAGTTGAGTGGCCAGCGCGTAGTTGCGCCCTTGCGCGGCGAGCTTGGCGCGCTGCCAGCGTTTCTGCTCGGTCAACTGACCTTCGACCGCCCACTGGGTGAAGAACGTATCGCAGGTCGCCGGCAGCGTCTTGCCGGTCATCCAGGTTTTCTCGGCGTTGGCATAGCCTTCAGCGCGCTGATTGTGGCTGAGCTGATACGAGCCGTACAGGCAGTCGAGTTCGACGAAATTCAGCTTGGGGTCGTAATACTTGACGAAGGGCTGCCAGTCACCGCGTGACGCCAGCAGTCGCAGCCAGCGCAACTTCATATAGTTGGCTTGCGGCAGGTCGCCATGCTCGGCGAAGAATTTCTCGACTTCCTCGTCACTCGCGCTGTTCAGGCGTGCGGTGAGTTCGTCGTAGGCCAGATACGGCTCAAGGGGATAATCCGCCAGCGCCGCGGCATAGGTGCGATAAGGGCCGCCGTCGCCCTTGGCCAAAGCCCGTTTGGCTTCATCGTAATACTGACGCTGGGTGGTGAGATCGACCGCTTGGACGGACTGGGCAGCGGTGGCCGACAGAAGCAGGCAGGACAAAAGGCTGAAGAAACGACTGCGCATGAGACTTCCGTGCAGATGCATCGTGAAAAGTGCGGCTAGCTTAGCCTGTTGCCCGCGCGGGTTGAAGCGCTGCCTCGCCCATCGTGATAGATGGAAACAAACCCCGGCCTACAATCGGCCCATCACCGGGTCCGGACGACGTCCTGTCATCGATTAGCCGCCCATCTGCCGGGTTATCTCAGGTAGAATGCGCGCCCGGTTTTTGGAGAAGCTCATGACCCTGCTCAAATTCAGCGATGTGTCCCTTGCGTTCGGCGCCATGCCGTTGTTGGACAAGGTGTCCTGGCAAATCGCCCGTGGTGAGCGGGTCTGCATCATCGGCCGCAACGGCACTGGCAAATCAAGCATGTTGAAGCTCGTCAAGGGCATTCAGATGCCCGACGACGGCAATGTCTGGCGCGCGCCCGGCCTGAAGATCGGCGAGTTGCCCCAGGAGTTGCCGGTCGCTGACGGCCGTACCGTTTTCGACGTCGTTGCCGAAGGCCTGGATGGCGTGGGCGAGCTGCTCGCTCAGTATCACCACCTGAGCCAGAACATCGTCACCGCCGAAGACCTCGACAAGCTGATGCACGTGCAGTCGGACCTCGAAGCCCGTGACGGCTGGCGCCTCCAGCAGTTGGTGGACAGCACCCTCAGCCGTTTGCAACTACCCGCCGACAAGACCCTCGCCGAACTGTCCGGCGGCTGGCGTCGCCGCGTGTTGCTGGCCCAGGCGCTGGTTTCCGAGCCTGATCTGCTGATGCTCGACGAACCGACCAACCACCTGGACATCGGCGCGATTGCCTGGCTCGAAGAAGCGTTGAAGGAATTCCAGGGCGCGGTGTTGTTCATCACCCACGACCGTTCCTTCCTGCAAAACCTTGCCACGCGCATTCTCGAGCTCGACCGAGGCGGCCTGATCGACTGGGACGGCGACTACGCCAGCTTCCTGGTGCACAAGGAAGCCATGCTTTCGGCGGAAGAAACCGCCAACGCGCTGTTTGACAAGCGTCTGGCCCAGGAAGAAGTGTGGATCCGTCAGGGCATCAAGGCCCGTCGTACCCGTAACGAAGGCCGCGTGCGCGCCCTGAAGGCATTGCGCGTCGAGCGCAGTGACCGTCGCGAGCGCACCGGCAAGGCCAACATCCAGCTCGACACGGCGGACAAATCCGGCAAGCAGGTGATGGTGCTCGACAACGTTAGCTTCGCTCACCCGGGCGGCCCGATGCTGATCAAGGACTTCTCCATGGTCCTGCAGCGCGAGGACCGTATCGGTCTGCTCGGCGCCAACGGTACCGGCAAGACCACGCTGCTCAAGCTGATGCTCGACAACCTCCAGCCCACCAGTGGCAAGGTGGAAGTCGGCACCCGTCTGGACGTCGCCTACTTCGACCAGTTGCGTCACCAGCTCGATCTGGAAAAGACCGTCATCGACAACGTGGCCGAAGGCCGTGACTTCATCGACATCGACGGTCAGAGCCGCCATGTCCTCAGCTACCTGGGCGATTTCCTGTTCAGCCCGCAGCGGGCGCGGACGCCGGTCAAGGCGTTGTCGGGCGGCGAGCGCGCACGTCTGCTGCTCGCCAAGCTGTTCAGCAAGCCGGCCAACCTGCTGGTCCTCGACGAACCGACCAACGATCTCGACGTCGAGACCCTCGAGCTGCTCGAAGAGGTGCTGTTGACCTTCAAGGGCACCGTGCTGATGGTCAGCCACGACCGGGCATTCCTCGACAACGTCGTCACCAGCACCCTGGTGTTCGAAGGCGAGGGCAAGGTTCGCGAATTCGTCGGTGGCTATCAGGACTGGATTCGTCAGGGCGGCTCGCCGCGTCTGCTGGGCGTCAGTGACAGCAAGTCCGGCAAGTCCGAACTGGCCAATGCCGTGGTTCAGGCAGCACCCGTCGCGGCGGCAGAAATGCCCGTCGCGAAAAAGAAGCTCAGCTATAAGCTGCAACGCGAGCTGGAAGCGCTGCCTGCGCAGATCGACAGCGTTGAAGTGCAAATGGCTGCACTCACTGCCGAAATGGCCGAGGCCGGTTTCTATCAGCGTCCTGCGGAGCAAACCACAGCCGTCATGGCGCAGCTGGAAAGCCTGCAAGGCGAACTGGATGGCCTGATGGAGCGTTGGGCCGAGCTGGACGAGTGATCGGTTACCGGCAGCCATAAAAAAGCCCGGCCCTTTTTCAAGGGCCGGGCTTTTGTTTTCAGGCCTGGATCAGTCCACGCGCTTGACCAGTCGTACGGCCAGTACGTCGCACGGTGCGCCGTGCAGCACGTCATTGGCGGTGGAGCCGAGCAGCAGAGACAGGCCATGACGGCCGTGGCTGCCGACAACGATCAAGTCGACACCGTATTCCTTCGCCAGGTTGTGGATTTCCTGACGCGGCTGGCCGTAGGTCAGATGGCTGTCGCCGGTTTTCACGTCAGGGTATTTCAGTTTCAGCTTTTCCAGTTTTTCCTTGGCCTGATCGAACTGCTGTTGCTGCAGCTGCGACAGGTCCATGGGAACATCGCCACCGAAGGCCATGGCCATGGGTTCGACGATGTGCACCAGCGAAAGCTTGGAGTGGCCGGCCAACGCCAGCGCCATGGCTTTTTTGATAACCGGATCGCACTCTTCAGTGAGGTCCACGGCTACCAGGATATGTTCATAGGACATGGGGTGTTCCTTCTGAGGTTTGCGATGGTTTCGATTATGGCTCTTTTCACGCGCCTCTGGCACGCCGATGTGGTCTGCCCGCCGCTTGCCGCCTCGGGGGGCGTACAAATATGACGGTGTGGATCATCCTGTCAATCATTGCGGTGGTTTTAAGTCCGCTGGTCTGGCTGCGCCCCTCACGCTCGCAGAGCGGCAGAATGGCCATGCGCATGCAGGCGCGGCGCATGGGGCTGGCGATGCAGCTCATCCCTCAGGAGTGGCCGCATTGGTTGCCCACCGAACCTCCGAGCCCGTGCCCGCAGTATCACCGGCCACGGACCGCGCGGGCGCCTGATGTCTGGGTGTATTGGCAGATGGAGCAGGGCGCGTGGGTCAACCAATGGCGCGAGCCGTGTGAGGACCCGCGTCTGCGAGAGCAGTTCAAGATGCTGCCGGCCGACGTCTACAAGGTCGAAGCGGGCAAGCAGCTGATTGCGGTGTACTGGGCCGAGCGCGGCGAGCCGGAAGTATTGCAGCACATTGCAGCAGTGCTGAAGGCTCTGGCGTAACCCGTCCCTGTGCCCGAATCGCGGGCATTAAAAAGCCCGATAACAACATCGGGCCGGGGTTGGCCAGGCAGGCCGTAATTCAGGTGCGGTGCGGTGCAATGCCGCGACCGTGGTCAATCGTGCCCTTCTGACGGTGGTCTTATGACCCGTCTTGATGCGCAGTGCGCTGAATGTAGACCTTAATGGTGCATTTGTCTGCTGCCCCATCGTTTATTTCATTCTTCGTTTTTAAGCGGTTTCCTGACGCGATGGTCGGCCATCGTCAGTTTGATACCCGCTCGATCATTGGCTTGAATGGCCCCGTATCAGGCGCGCGTTTTACCTGCGATTTGCCGGTTTTGCCCGCTGTCTGCTGAATTGACAATTGCTGGAATATGGCAGAAGGTAGCCGCACCCAAATCAAACGGGCGTATGAATTGAGCGTTTGCCGTAGAAATGCTCTGACAGACGCTCGAATCGCGTCGACGGGGTGACTGGCGTTTGGTGTTTAGTCTCGACGGCAACGTCGTGCAGAGCGCCGGATCTCAGCGTCTGATGCGTATTGTTCAGCTTCCATATCGTGGAGATCAGTTGATGATTTACGAAGGTAAAGCCATCACGGTTAAGGCTCTTGAAAGTGGCATCGTCGAACTGCAGTTCGACCTCAAGGGTGAGTCCGTCAACAAGTTCAATCGTCTCACCCTCAACGACCTCAGTCAGGCCATCGAAGCCATCAAGGCTGACAGCTCGATCAAGGGCGTCATGGTCACCAGCGGCAAGGACGTGTTCATCGTCGGCGCCGACATCACCGAATTCGTCGAGAACTTCAAACTGCCGGACGCTGAACTCGTCGCCGGCAACCTCGAAGCCAACAAAATCTTCAGCGCCTTCGAAGACCTCAATGTCCCGACCCTCGCCGCCATCAACGGCATCGCGCTGGGCGGCGGTCTGGAAATGTGCCTGGCGGCAGACTTCCGCGTGATGTCAGCCACCGCCAAGGTCGGCCTGCCTGAAGTCAAACTCGGCATTTACCCGGGCTTCGGCGGTACGGTTCGTCTGCCACGCCTGATCGGTGTCGACAACGCGGTCGAGTGGATCGCGTCGGGCAAAGACAACAGTGCTGAAGACGCACTGAAAGTGGGCGCCGTCGACGCAGTGGTCGCCCCTGGCAAGTTGCAGGAAGCGGCACTGGACCTGATCAAGCGCGCCATCTCCGGCGAGTTCGATTTCAAGGCCAAGCGTCAGCCCAAGCTGGACAAGCTCAAGCTTAACGCCATCGAGCAAATGATGGCCTTCGAAACCGCCAAGGGTTTCGTGGCAGGCCAGGCCGGCCCGAACTACCCGGCCCCGGTCGAAGCCATCAAGACCATCCAGAAGGCCGCCAATTTCGGTCGCGACAAAGCGCTGGAAGTGGAAGCTGCCGGTTTCGTGAAGATGGCCAAGACCTCGGCCGCCGCGAGCCTGATCGGTCTGTTCCTGAACGATCAGGAGCTGAAAAAGAAAGCCAAGGTCTACGATGAAGTGGCCAAGGACGTGAAGCAGGCCGCCGTATTGGGCGCCGGCATCATGGGCGGCGGCATCGCCTATCAGTCGGCAGTCAAAGGCACGCCGATCCTGATGAAGGACATCCGTGAAGAAGCCATCGCACTGGGCCTGGGCGAGGCGTCGAAGCTGCTGGGCAAGCGCGTCGAAAAAGGTCGTTTGACCACCGCGAAGATGGCCGAAGCGCTCAACGCGATTCGTCCTACGCTGTCCTACGGCGATTTCGGCACCGTCGACCTCGTCGTCGAAGCCGTGGTCGAGAACCCGAAGGTCAAGCAAGCCGTACTGGCCGAAGTGGAAGGGCAGGTGGGTGAAAACACCATTCTTGCGTCCAACACCTCGACGATCTCCATCAGCTTGCTGGCCAAGGCCCTCAAGCGTCCGGAGAACTTCGTCGGCATGCACTTCTTCAACCCGGTGCACATGATGCCGCTGGTTGAAGTCATCCGTGGCGAGAAGTCCAGCGAAGTCGCCGTGGCGACCACCGTTGCCTACGCCAAGAAAATGGGCAAGAACCCGATCGTGGTCAACGACTGCCCGGGCTTCCTGGTCAACCGCATCCTGTTCCCGTACTTCGGCGGCTTCGCCAAGCTGGTCAGCGCCGGTGTCGACTTCGTGCGCATCGACAAGGTCATGGAAAAATTCGGCTGGCCGATGGGCCCGGCGTACCTGATGGACGTGGTCGGCACCGACACCGGCCACCACGGTCGCGACGTCATGGCTGAAGGTTTCCCGGACCGCATGAAGGACGATCGCCGCACCGCCGTCGACGCCTTGTACGACGCC